>JABWBN010000249.1 GCA_013360485.1 Burkholderiaceae bacterium
CTTCGCCCGCGCCTGGTTCAAGCTGACGCACCGCGACATGGGGCCGAAATCCCGCTACATCGGCCCGGATGTGCCGCAGGAAGACCTCATCTGGCAAGACCCGGTACCAGCCGGCCGCCAGGATTACGACGTAGCCGCCGTCAAGGCGAAGATTGCCGCCGCCGGCCTGGGCGTGGCCGAGATGGTCGCCACCGCCTGGGATAGCGCCCGCACCTTCCGCGGTTCGGACAAGCGCGGCGGTGCCAACGGCGCCCGCATCCGCCTGGCCCCGCAAAAGGACTGGGAAGGCAACGAACCGGCCCGCCTGGCCAAGGTATTGGCGGTCTATGAAAAGATCGCCGCCGAGACCGGCGCCAGCGTGGCCGACGTCATCGTGCTGGCCGGCAATGTCGGTATCGAGCAGGCGGCCAAGGCGGCCGGTGTCGAGGTAGCGGTGCCCTTCGCGCCGGGCCGTGGCGATGCGACGCCGGAAATGACCGATGTCGAATCCTTCGCAGTGCTGGAGCCGCTGGCCGATGGCTTCCGCAACTGGCTGAAGAAGGACTATGTGGTCAGTGCCGAGGAGTTGCTGCTCGACCGCGCCCAGTTGCTGCGCCTCACCGCCAGCGAAATGACCGTACTGGTCGGTGGCCTGCGCGTGCTCGGCGCCAACGCCGGCGGCAGCGCGCACGGGGTGTTCACGAAGCGGCCGGGCGTGCTGGGCAACGACTTCTTTGTCCACCTACTCGACATGGGCACACAGTGGCAACCGGCCCAGGCCGCGGGCGTGCTCGAGGGGCGCGACCGGCGCAGCGGCGAGCTGCGCTGGACGGGCACGGTGGTCGACCTGGTGTTCGGCTCGAACGCCCAACTGCGCGCCATCGCCGAGGTCTACGCCAGCGCCGACGCCCAGGGCCGCTTCGTGCAGGACTTCGTCGCCGCGTGGACCAAGGTGATGAACCTCGACCGGTTCGACCTGCGGTGAGGTGGCCGGCCGGGTCGTGACGGCAGTCGTGACGCCCGGCCTGGCGACGCGCGCTCGACGATGAGCCGCTGGATGCGCGGGTGGGCGTTGGCCCCGACCGCCCATGCCGAAACTCTCCGACCGCGTCAGTGCGCGTGCCCCGCCCCGCCCGCGGCCATGGGTGTGAATCGTGCCTGCTCGGGCGCCTTCCCGGCGAGCGTGACCGACACCACGGCCTTGATGCCGGGCGCGGCCACGTATCGCGCCATCCCCTTCAGGCGGTTGTCGCCGTCGGGCGTCAGCTTCACTGCAACCTTGGTCTTGCCGGACAGCAGGGTGGCGCTGCCGGTGGCACCCGCTGTCGGAACCTGGGCGCCGGCATGGTCGGTGACATAGACGACGACCGGGCTGTCCTGCGCGCCCTGGGCGTCCTTGGCCAGCACCAGCTCGAAGTGGTAGGCGCCGGCCATCCGCACCTGACCGCCGTGAGGCGACTTCTGCTTGTCCAGTGTCGCGTCGTCGTGCGCCAGCGCGGCGCCACTGCCGACGGCCATGGCCATGGCGGCCAGGATCGGGACCAATGACTTCATGGGTGCTCCTTTCGGGTCAAAAACTCGTTTGTTCCTGTTGCGCCAGCAGGTGCCTCAGCGGCTTCTCGCCCCACAGGCGAAACATCACGGGCGTGAGCAGGGTGTCCAGCAGCGTGGAGCTCACCAGGCCGCCGAAGATCACCACAGCCACCGGGTGCAGCACCTCCTTGCCCGGTGCGTCGGCCGACACCAGCAGGGGCACCAGCGCGAAGGCCGCGACCAGTGCCGTCATCAGCACGGGCGTCAGGCGCTCCAGCGAGCCGCGCACGATCATGGGGTCGCCGAAGGTCTCGCCTTCGAAGGCGCACAGGTTGATGTAGTGGCTGATCTTCAGGATGCCGTTGCGGGTGGCGATGCCCGTCAGCGTGATGAAGCCCACCAGCGCGGCCACGGAGAGCGGCTGGCCGGAGATCCACAGCGCCACCACGCTGCCGACCAGGGCCAGCGGGATGTTGCCCATGATGATGGCCGTCAGCACCGCCGAGCGGTAGCGGCTGTAGAGCACCAGGAAGATCATGGTCAGCGACACCAGGGCCAGCAGCGCGATCAGGCGCGCCGCATCCTCCTGCGCCTGGAACTGACCTTCCAGCGAAGTGAAATAGCCCTCGGGCATGGCGCGCGCGGCCAGGTCGGCGCGGATGTCGGCGATCACCTGCGACATGTCGCGGCCATCGGTGTTGGCCGACAGCACGATGCGACGACGCGAGTTCTCGCGGCTGACCTGGTTCGGCCCTTCGCTGTCCTCGATCGTCGCCAGCTGCGACAGCGGCACATGGCCGGTGGGGGTCTCGATCAGCAGGTTGCGCAGCGCCTGCAGGCCGCGCCCGGCCTCCGGGAGCCGCACGACGAGATCGAACCGGCGGTTGCCTTCGACAATCTGCGTGATGCGCTCGCCTTCGATCATCTGCTCGAGCGACCGCAGCAGCGCCCCCGGCGCGACGCCGTGGCGGGCCGCCTGCTCGTAGTTCACGTGGATCTTGATCTGCGGGATGAGCACCAGCTTTTCGATCTGCAGATCGGTAACGCCAGAAATGCGCGCCAGTCGGGTGCGCAGGTCGTCTGCCAGGCCGCGCAGGGTGTCGAGGTCGTCGCCGTAGATCTTCAGCGCGATCTGCGCGCGCACACCGGAGAGCAGGTGATCCAGGCGGTGCGAGATCGGCTGGCCGACGTTGCTCGCCGCCGGCAGCAGGGCCAGGCGCGCACGCAGGTCGCCGATGATGGCTTCGCGGCTGCGCGCCGAGGGCTTCAGATCGACGTCGAGCTCGCTGTAGTGCACGCCCTCGGCATGCTCGTCGAGCTCGGCGCGGCCGGTGCGCCGGCCCACCAGCGTCACCTCGGGCACCTGAGCGATGAGCTTCTCGGCCGCTTCGCCGATGCGGTTGGACTCTTCCAGAGAGGTGCCGGGGTTGAGCAGCACGTTGACCGTCAGCGTGCCCTCGTTGAACGGCGGCAGGAAGGACCGCGGGAAGAACGGCACGCTGGCCGCCGCGGCAACCACGGCCGCCAACGCCACGGCCAGCAGCGCCCGGCCGTGGCCGAACGACCAGTGCAGCAGCCTGGCGTCCCAGCGCTTGAGCCAGTTCACCAGCGGGCTGTCGCCGGCGTGCAGTTGCTTCATGCGCGGCAGCAGGTAGTAAGCCAGCACCGGCGTGACGGTGACCGAGACGACCATGCTCGCGAGGATGGAGACGATGTAGGCCACGCCCAGCGGAGTGAACAGCCGGCCTTCGATGCCTGGCAGCACGAACAGCGGCACGAAGACCAGCACGATGATGAAGGTGGCGTAGACGATGGCCGAGCGCACTTCCAGCGTGGCCGCGGCGATGACCTGCAGCACGTTTTGGCTGCGGCCGGCGGCTTGCGCCGTACCGCTCGCTTCGTTCACGTTGGCCTTCGCCGGAACGTGTTGCGCCTTCAAGCGGCGCAACACGTTCTCGACGCCCACGACGGCGTCGTCGACCAGCTCCCCGATCGCGATCGCCAGACCGCCGAGCGTCATGGTGTTGATGGACAAGCCGAAGTAGCGGAACACCAGTGCCGTCACCAGCAGCGACAGCGGGATCGCCGCCAGCGAAATGAGCGTGGTGCGCACGTTGAGCAGGAACAGGAACAGGACCACCGCGACCAGGATCGCGCCGTCGCGCAGCGCCTCCTCGACGTTGGTCACCGAGTTCTCGATGAAGCTGGCCTGCTTGAAGAGGAACTGCGGCGGCTCCATCCCGGGCGGCAATCCCTTGCGCAGCTCGTCGAGCGCCCGCTCGACCTCGCGCGTGAGCCGCACGCTGTCCGCGGCTGGCTGCTTCTGCACCGACAGGATCACCGCCGGGCGACCGTTGTAGCCGGCATCGCCGCGCTTGGTGGCGGGCGCCACCACCACGTCGGCCACCTGCTCGAGCAGGATGGGCTGGCCGTTCTTCACCGACACCACCAGGTTGCGCAGGTCCTCGATGCGGCTGGTGCGACCGAGCTGGCGGATCAGGTATTCGCGCCCCTGCGACTCGAGAAAGCCGCCGCTGGTGTTGGCGCCGAAGTCCCGGAGCGCCGCCTCCATCCGCTCGCGCTCTACGCCCAGCGCCTGCAGCTGCGACGGCTTGATCTCCACCCGGTACTGCCGCACCTCGCCACCGATGGAGATCACCTGGGCGATGCCGGGCACCGTCAGCAGGCGTGGGCGCATCACCCAATCGGCGTACTCGCGCACCTGCATCGGGCTGACCTGGGTCGGATCGGCCGGTAGTGCGATCAGCAGGATCTCGCCCATGATGGACGAGATGGGCCCCAGCTGCGGCACGATGCCCTCGGGCAACTGCTCGCGCACCAGGTTCAGCCGCTCGCTGATCTGCTGGCGATTGCGATAGATGTCCGAGCCCCATTCGAACTCGACGTACACGATGGACAGTCCCACGCCGGACACCGAGCGCACGCGGGTCACCCCCGGCATGCCGTTCATGCTCGACTCGATGGGGAAGGTGACGAGCTGCTCCACCTCCTCCGGCGCCATGCCGCCGGCCTCGGTCATCAGCGTCACCGTGGGCTTGTTGAGGTCGGGGAAGACGTCCACCGGCATCTGCCGCACCGTGAGCACGCCGTAAATCACGAGCAGCAGCGAGACGCCCAGGACGATCAGGCGCTGCTTCAGGGCGAGGTGGACGATGGCGTCGAACATCGGCTCATCTCACCTGGGCCAGCAAGCCGGCGCCAGCGGTCACCACACGTTCGCCGTCGGCCAGCCCGTCGACCACGGCCACGCGCGCGGCGTCCAGTGGCGCCACTTTCACGCGGCGCTGGATGAAGCGTTCCGCGCCATCGCGCACCCACACCGCCGTCTCGCCGGCGCCAGCCTTGACCTGTGCCGACAGCGGCACCGCCACGCCCTTCAGGGTGCGCGAGGTCTGGGCCAGGATCTTCAAGGGCTGGCCCACGGCCAGCGGCACGGTCGAAGTCTTGACGCGAAACAGCAGCGGCAGGGCCTGCTCGCGCAGCTGGCGCCCGGCGCCGACGAACTCCAGCTCGAGGCGGCCGCCGGGCAGTCGGGCCTCGGCGGCACCGATCTGCGCGGCGAGCGCGGCATCGTAAGCCAGCGCTTCCACCGCCAGGCGCGCCGGGTCGATCACTTCGAAGAGGATCTCCTTCGCTTCCACCACCTGGCCAACCACCACGTTAGCCGCGCCGATCACGCCGGACACCGGCGCGACGAGCGGCTCGGGCGCGCCGATGCTGGCGCCGACGGCGGCGCGGCGCTTCTTCAGCGCGTCGACCTCGAGGCGTGCCGTCTCGATGGCCGATGTCGACACGACACCTTCGAGCTGTTCGTAACGGACCCGCTTGCGTTCCGCGATGGCCAGTTGCGCGTCGATTTCGGCGAACTGCGCCTGCTGGTTGCCGCGGTCGATGCTGTTCGCCACGGGGCGCAGATAGGCGAGCACCTGTCCCTTAGCCACCTTCTGG
>JABWBN010000034.1 GCA_013360485.1 Burkholderiaceae bacterium
CCGTCGTTGATGGCGGCCTCGCAGCTGGCCCGCGACAGCGGCCACACGCCGCTGGCCGCGATGGCACCGAACATCACGGCGCTGACCACCGTGCCGGCCTCACGGGCCCAGCCTGCGAGGTCGACCAAGTAGCATGAACGCGCCGAGCGCCGCAGGCCCGCCTCCAGCATGGCCACGTCGAGCCGGCCGTCGCCACAGACGATGCGCTCCTGGGTGGTCAGTGCGCGACCGGTTCCCGCGATCAGCACCGTGCGGTCGGGGGAGGGCAAACCCAGCGTCGCCTGCCGCGAGGCCTCGAGCAGCTCGGATGCAACCAGCAGGTCCACCGCCGCGGGCACCGGGAAAAGACTGAACACCGGCCGGCGCCGGCCCAACTGGGTTTGCGGCACCGGGTACAACTCCAGGTAGTAGGAGGTGGCGCCGGTGCGCTGCGCCACGCCGGGCACCGACGTCGCCTGAACGGGGTAGCCGTCGCGCTCGGCCGCATCCACCAGCCACTGGGTCAGGATGCCGCCGCCTTCGCCACCCAGCGCACAGACGAGCAACGTCAGGATGCGCGGCACGGGCTCGGGTGCCGGCGCATCGAGAAGCGCCGTCATCGCGACGCTCCCATCAGCCATCGCCGCAGCGGCGCGCCCAGCGCATGCAGTGCCCTCTCGTGCCAACGGGGATTCGTCACCCGTTCGCCGCGGTAGAAGCTTGGGCACAGGGCGGCCGCGTGCGCGTTCTCGCCGCACAGCCCGCAGCCGACGCAGCCGTCGGTGACGGTGGCCACCGGATCGACCTTCAACGGGTCCGGGTTGTCCTTCAGCGTCAGGGTCGGGCAACCCGACAATCGCATGCAGGCATGGTCGCCGGTGCACACATCCTCGTCCACGCCGTACTTCACCCGCACCACGCGTTCGCGCCGCTGCAGCATGCGCGCCATCCAGGGTCTCAACCGGCGCTGGCGCTCGAGCTGGCACTCACCCTCGGCGATGATGACTTTCAGGCCCTTGAATGGCGACTCGAAGGCGTCGACGAGCGTGCGTCGCATCGCCTCGACGCGATAGCTGTGCACAGTGCGCAACCACTGCACGCCCAGCCCCTGCAGTGCGGCCTCTATCGTGTGGTTGCGGTCGGTTCGGCTGGCGCCGACGTCGGCATCCGGTGTGAGGTCGGGCTGGACGTGTGGCGAAGAGAGAATTTCTTGCGTGCCCGTGGCCGACGTGTACCCGTTCTTGAAGATCAGCAGCACCGCATCGTTGCCATTGAACAGCGCCGATTGCACGCCGCTGAGCAGCCCGTTGTGCCAGAACCCGCCGTCGCCCATCACCGCCAGCGTGCGCCGCTGCATCAGCGGCCCAACGCCCGCGCTGCTGGCCAGGCTCATGCCGTAGCCGAGGATCGAATGACCCGACGAGAACGGCGCGAAAGTGCCGAATGCATGGCATCCGATATCGGCGGCCACATGCACGGGCCCCAGTTGCTGCTGCGCCAGCTTGAGGGCCGCGAAAACCGGGCGCTCTGGGCATCCGGTACAGAACCCGGGCGGCCGGGGCGGCAGCGGTTTCTCGAGCATTCGAGCGGCCGCGGCGCGCTGTGCCTGCACGGTGGCCAGCCACGCCTGCGCGCCCGCGATGCCGGGGTGATGCGGCGCGTGCTGCTGCAGGAAGGCCAGCAGTCCACGCGCCAGCACTTCGACTGTGTATTCACCTGTCGCAGGCAGGTCGCCCTTGCCATGCAGTTCGGTACCCAACGCGGCGCGGCGCAGGGCGGCGGCGGTCTCGAGCTCGATGAACTCCGGACTGCCTTCTTCCACCACCAGCACGGCGCGGCGCGGCTCACAGAACGAGACGATCTGCTCCGGCACCAGGGGGTAGGTGACGTTGAGCACCAGAACCGGCAGCGACACCTCGCCCAGCCCAGCGGCCAGGCCGCACAACTGCATGGCCCGCACCAGCGCGTTGGTCAGGCCGCCCTGCACCACGATGCCCAGTTCGGCCAGTGGTCCGGCATCGTCACCGATGCGCTCGTTCAACCCCCGATCGAGTATGGCTCGCCGCGCCGCGGGCAGGCGTTCCGCGACCTTGAGCCTTTCCTGGCTGAAGATCACCGGCGGATGCGACAGGCGCGAGTAGTCGAATGCGGCCGGATCGGGTAGAGCATGGCGTGAGGAGATCGCCGGCGAGACGTTGTCGCGGCACTCGAACTGCCCGCGCACATGGCAGGCGCGGATGCGCAGCTGCAGTATCGCCGGCATCGACGAGGCCTCCGACAGCGCGAAACCGTGCTCGACCATGTGGACCATCCAGGGCAGGTCAGGGCGGGGGTCGATCAGCAGCAGTGTCGACTTCATCGCGAAGGCGTGGGTGCGCTCCTGCACCACACTCGCTCCCTCGCCGTAGTCATCGCCCACGATCACGAGCACACCGCCACGCACGCCCGGCGATGCCAGGTTCGACAGCGCATCCGAGGCCACGTTGGTGCCGACCACCGACTTCCACGTCACTGCGCCACGCACCGGGTAGTGGATGGATGCTCCCAGCATGGCCGCAGCCGAGGCTTCGTTGGAGCATGCCTGCACCTGGACGCCCAGGGTCTCGAGATAGGGCCGTGCCTGCACCAGAACGTCCAGCAGGTGCGACACCGGCGCCCCCTGGTAGCCGCCGACGTAGCTGACGCCCGCCTGCAGCAGCGCCTTGGTGATGGCCAGGATGCCCTCGCCTCGGAACACCTGGCCTGCGCCGAGCCGCAGTTGCTCGATTTCGCGCGTGAATTGCACTTCCATCGGTGCACTTTACGGGCGCTGCTGACATGCGTCCATACAATCGGCTTTTTGCCTTTGATTCTTTTGGTGAATCAAGCTGCCGACTTCGACTTGAACCTGCTGCGGGTGTTTCACGCCGTGCACAACGCGCGCAACGTTCGCAGGGCGGCCGAGTTGCTGGGGCTGTCCCAGCCCGCGGTGAGCCACAGTCTCACCCGGCTGAGGCTGGCGTTGAAGGACCCATTGTTCGTGCGCGCGACGGGCGGTGTCTCGCCCACAGCCAAGGCGGAGCACTTCGCGCGCTTCGTCGAGGCTGCACTCAAGACCATTGATCTGGCGCTGGTCGAGACGGGTCGCTTCGACCCCGCCCGCTCCGAGCGGCGGTTCGTGATGCACATGAGCGACCTCGGCGAAGGCGAGTTCCTGCCCGGGCTGATGGAGGAACTCGATCGAGATGCGCCGAAGGTGCGCATCGAGGCCATCCAGCTCGCCCCGGAGGCGGTGCTGGGGGCGATGGAGCAGGGGCGCATCGACCTGGCGGTGGGCTACCTGCCGCAGCTTGGCGGCGTTCATCACCAGGCGTTGCTGCTCGATCGCTATGTGGTGCTGGCCAGGCGCGACCATCCCGCTGGCGCGGGCCTGCGCACGCGCAAGGGCCTCGGCAAGCTGGACTTCGTGCTCGTCAAGAGCCACGCTGAGCCCGCCCGCAGCCTGCTGCAACTGGGGCTGGACAACCGCATCCGGCTGACCGTACCGCACTTCGCCGTGTTGCCCGAAATCCTGGCGCGCAGCGACCTGGTGGCCATCGTCCCGAGCCGGCCAGGACGCCGGTTTTCTCAGCAATTCGGGTTGCAGATCGCCGAGCCACCGCTGGGGTTGCCGCCGTTGCGCGTCGGGTTGCACTGGTACTGGCGCGTGCACGAGGACCCCGGCCATCGGTGGATGCGCGAACTGCTGGCCCGTTTGTATGGTGAGCCAGACACCGGTCAGCGGCGCAGCACGTTGGCACGTTGACTTCCCATGTTGCCGCCGCGTTCCGTTCGTTCGCGACCCGTGCTTCGGCGATCCCGCCGGGGTGTGCGGTGGATCATCGGTCTCCTGGCCATCGCCGCGCTGGGCGCGGCGTGCGCCGCATCTGGAGCGCCGGCGCTGACGCCTGATGCTGCGGCTCATTGTGTCGCTGTGATCGAGCGCCGTTCGGAGGTGTTGGCGGAGCGGGTGCGCCAGGGTGACGATGTTGCTCGGGCCGCATTGCGAGCTGAGTTCGAGCACGCCACGGTTCTGATCGGCGAGCAGTACTTGGCCGGCTCGCGGGATGAAGATGTGGCGCGCGCCCGACTTGAGCGAGCGCGGCAGGAACAACGGGCCTGGCCCGAGGAGCGTCGCGCGGCTTTGTACCGCCAGTGCAACCGAACCGCCGCTACAACTCTGAGCGGGGCGAACAAGCTGGAACGATTGATCGTTCGGCGCCTTGCGGCAAAGCGGTTGGATCGCATGCTCGCGCGTCAGGCTCGTGCAGCAGCCAGTGCACCGGCCGCATCAAGTCGCGCGAGCGAGCCCAAACGCCAATGACGCATACCGGCTGGGTTTGGTTCGCCTTGGAACATCAGCCTAATAGGCGCGACAATGTGTATTATGTTAACTATTGGGTTGGGCGCTCCGTTGGCTGGGTCAAAGCGCACGCACGTCAGCGGTCACGTCTGTCCGTTCGATCTGCGCCAACTTCCCAAGCCGGCAGTCGGTAGTCCAGCACCACGGCCAGCGCCCGCAGACCAGCGGCAGTCACCGTGGCGGCCGCAAGCCCCAGCCAGGAAGGTGCCTCCAGCGTCTGCGCCCCCACGACCATCCAGCCGCCGATGAACGAGCACACCGCATAGGGCCTATGGTCACGAAACGCCGACGGGATTTCGTTGCAGACGATGTCGCGCAGCACGCCCCCGAACACGGCCGAGACCATGCCCATCAGCACCGCCACAATCGGCGGCATGCCGTGCTGCAGCGCCAGTTGGGTGCCGCCTGCGGTGAACAGGCCCAGCCCCACCATGTCCGGCCACTGGATGGCGACCTCGGTCACAGCCAGGTGGCGCGCGCGCATCACCAGCATCGCCACCGTGCACAGGGCCAGCAAGGCCCACAGCCACCAGGCATGCTCCACCCAGAAGAACGGCCTGCGGTCGAGCAGCACGTCGCGCAGCGTGCCGCCGCCAAAGGCGGCCAGGAACGACACCACGCACACCCCCACGGCATCCAGGCGCTTGCGCGCAGCCTCGAGCAGGCCCGACAGCGCAAACGCCAGGGTGGCGGCCACCTCCATCAGCGTGAGCAGGTTCAGGCGCATCGGGTGGGCATCAGAACTTCAGCTTCAATCCCGCGCCCACCGCCCACGCACGCCCTCGCTGCGCGCCGCGATCTGGCCGCGGCCAGAAGTGGCCCACCACCACTTCACCGAGCAACCAGTCGCGATAGGTCGGCTGCTCCCACTTGAGCTGCACACCGTAGTCCGAGGCGCCCACCCCCGAACCTTGGGTACCGCTGGCCGGCAGCTCCAGCGACAGCAGGCGGTGCTCGGGGAAGGCGCGATACAGCCCCAGCACGCTGGACCACTCGAACTTGCGCTTGCGCTCGGTGAGCGTGGCGGCGTTGAGCCACCGCGCAGCGAGGTGCGGTGACAACGCATGCTCGAACGAGATGGCCGTGGTCGACCCCACGTGATCGGCCAGCGACCAGAACACCGTTTGCCGGAACTCCACCAGGTCTGCCGGTCCGACCTGCCACAAGCGCCGATAGCGGCCCTGCATATACGGCTTGATGCCACCGCGGAACCCCAGGCGGAAGTCGACGTTGTCACGCCACTGCAGGCCCACGCCGGCGAAGAACGACCGGTCTGCGGTGTTCTCCTTGAGCAGCCGCTGCTGCCGCGAGAACGCCTCGGGCGTGTCGCTGACGATCTCGCGCTGGTCGTCGCGGCCGAACAGCACATAAGCCCGCTCGGTCAGGTTCGGCAGGCGGAATCGTGCGTTGAAACGCACGCTGGCATCCACCGATTCGCCCTGACGCTTGAGCAACGACACGCTCAGGCGGCCATCGGTCACCTTGCCACCTTCGGTGAACGGCTTGTCCCCGAACCAACTGTCGACCCCTCGGGCCAGCCATTCAGCCGTCGACCGCGCCGTGCGGCGCGCCGCTTCCGCCACCCCTGCGGCTTCGGCTGCCGCCTGGGCGGCAGCAGGCGGGTCGGCCAGAGGCTGCGAAACAGCTTGCGGCTGGCCTTGCGCGACGGCGCCCGGTGGGGCCAGTGCCGCTGCCAGGACGACCAGTGCCGGCAGGCCAAGTCCGCCACCGCAGCAGCGTCTCGCACGCCACCGCGGCATGACGGAGGCTCGGGCGAACTCGGGTTGGTGATGCATGGTCCGTAGGCTACACCGAATGGGCCCATGCCGGACTGCCCGCACGGCACTGCCCCGCCTGAAGCGTCACGGGGAGGCGAAACCCCGTTGCGAGCAGCAACGATCGGTTACTTTCGGCCGAGTAATAACAATTGTTCAACGTGTACATTCGAGTCAGGCAGTGATGCCGATCACATCAACCGTCATCACCAGAGTTGACAATACGCGCTTCTACAAGGCACACAGGGAGTGTTGCGATGGCTGCAGAAGGCACTTGCATACTGGCTAGCGCAGGCGTACCGGTCATCACCGGGTCCGACGGCGACGACTTCATTTCGTTGTATGGCGGGAAGGGCACCCAGACCGTACATGGCGGCGCCGGCACGGACACCGTGTGCCTGGATCGCGCGCTGTTGAGTTTCACGATCGAGACCGATGGAGCGATGGGCTACATCCTGCGGGGTGCGAACGAGACCATACGGCTCGACAGCATCGAAGCCATCGAGATCGCCGGGCAACGCTTCAGCATCGCCTCGGCATCCGCAGCGAACGGCGGTGAAGGAGACGACACCCTGGTCTGGATGGGAGCCCGGCACCACATCAGTGGCGGCGACGGCACCGACACGCTTGCAATGGGCGGCGAACTCGGTGCAGAGAACAGTGCCTTTGCGCGCGCAAGCGATGGTGCCTGGCATGTGACGATAGGCGATCGTGAAGTCACGATTGCCGGTATCGAGAAGTTCACGTTCGGCGGTCTGACGGTCGACCTGGCGGCAGACGGCGATACGCTCTTGCAGCACACTAGCCACCACGCCGCTCCGGGTCCCGACGCCCTGGTGGGCAACGACCTGGGTTACGCGCTACGGGGCGGAGCAGGGGAAGACACGCTCGAGGGCCGCGGCGGTGATGACGCCCTGTACGGTGATGCGGGCGATGACACGGCCATTTACCGTGGTAACCGCGCCGACTACGACATCCGCTATGAGGATAGGCTTGGCACCGAACTCGGGCGCGCGCTGGTTCATGACAGCGTCGATGCGCGGGACGGAGCCGACATCCTGGAGTCGGTTGAGTGGCTGCAGTTCGCTGATGGCACATTCAAATTGCAGGATGTCGCCGCGAAACCAGAACCCACCGATGGAGCCCATTCGCTGTTCTGGACACTACAGGGCACCGAAGGGGATGACCACCTCAGCCTATACGGCGGCAAGGCAGCCCACGCAGTCCACGGCGGCGACGGCACTGACACGCTGCGCCTGGAATATGGCAATCTGCAGGACTACACGCTCGCAGCAGACGGGGTGTCCGGATACCTGCTGCATACCCCAAAGGGCACCGTACAGATCGACGGCATCGAGTACCTGGAAATCGACCGTCAGCCGATCGAAATGCGTGCAGCAGTCGGGAATACCGGCGGCAGCAGCGATGACACCCTCATCTGGTTCGGTGGGCACAACCGCATTACCGGCGGCGCCGGACAGGATACGCTGGTAATCGGGCGCACGCTCGGAGTGGATGACAGTTCGTTCAGCCGCGCTGCCGATGGATCCTGGCTGATCCGCATGGGCGGACGTGAGGTCACCATCACGGGCATCGAGCGCCTTGCCTTTGTAGACCGGACGATCGACTTGGCCGATGAAGGCGCCCTGCTGCTTCAGCCCACGGTACATGCAGCCACCGATGGCCCTGACGCCCTGCTGGGCAACGACCTGGGCTACGCGCTCCGAGCCGGAGCGGGCAACGACACGCTCGAGGGCCGCGGCGGCAATGATTCCCTTTACGGTGGCAAGGGTGACGACACGGCCATTTACCGTGGCAACCGCGCCGACTACGAGGTGCTGTTCGATCCCATGTGGTACTCGACAACGGTGCGCGACCTGCGTGACGGACGCGACGGCACCGATGTGCTCGGATCAATCGAGTGGCTGCGCTTTGCCGACGGCACGTTCAAGCTCGACGACATCGTGACGCGTGTCGAGCGTCCGGAGCTCGACATGGGTCCGACCTTGTTCATCACCGTCTTCGAAGCAGACACGACGCTCACCTTGGGGGATTCAAGCTTCATCGGTGCGGGCGAAGCCGTTGGTGGCCGCCCTCACGATTCAGGTTGGGTGAGCACGACCGCCTACGAGCCCTCGCAGCCTGCGACCGCAGAGCTCATCGGCGTGGGCTCAATTCATGGGGCACTGTGGAACCCGTGTTGTGAGCCGTGAAACCCGTGCCCTGAGCCACTTCCGCGAGCAACCGGCGCACCGTCCTATGATGCGGGCATGCCCGACCGAAGAAGCGCCTGCATGCACTTGGCCGCAACCGCCGCTGCCGCGGTCGCAGGCTGTGGTCACAGCGAGCCACAGCCCTTGAGGCGCGCGGAGGCGGCAGCACCTGGCCGCCACGAGCGGATCGAGCACTTCAGGTCCCGCCATGTGGATCCGCGACCAGTTCAGGTGTGGCTGCCGCCCGGTTACGACCCGCAACGCGAGCGCTATGCCGTGCTCTACATGCACGATGGCCAGATGCTGTTCGACCCGTCCAGCACCTGGAATCGAAAAGCCTGGCGTGCCGGCGCCATCGCCGCTGCCGGCATGGCGTCAGGCCCTCTGAGACCCTTCATCATCGTCGGCCCATGGAACATCGCGGCGCACCGTCATGCCGAGTATTTCCCTCAGCGGTTCCTCGATCACATCGCCGACCATGCGATGCGCGATCGCCTGGTGCACAAGCAGATGGGCGGCCGCAGCCGCTCGGATGCCTATCAGCGCTTCCTGGTGGAAGAACTCAAGCCCGCCATCGATCGACGCTATGCCACGCTGCCCGAGCGCGAGCATACGGCCGTGATGGGTTCGAGCAGGGGCGGGTTGGCCAGCATCTACGCCGCATGTGAGTACCCCGCCACGTGGGGAGGCGCCGCAGCCCTGAGCACGCATTGGATCGGCACCTACGAGCGCAATGCCGATGCGCCGGCAGCAGCGTTGTCATACTTGCAGCAGGCCCTGCCGCCGGCGGGCAGCATGTGGCTCTGGACCGACCGCGGCACCAAGGGACTGGATGCGCTCTATGACGATGCTCAAGCAAACGTCGACTCGCTCCTGACCCGCAGGGGATGGGCGCGCCCGCATTGGGTGAGTCGGGTGTTTGAGGGCGCCGACCACGATGAAAACGCCTGGGCCGATCGCCTGCATTTGCCCCTGGCTCACCTGCTACCCAGCGCCCGCACGCCGCAATGACACGCTCCCGCCACCAGCAACTCAGCAGCGCGCCTGCACGCGCCCATTCACGACACGCGATTCGTGTCGGCGCAAGGTGCCCTGCCCTGTGCGCACGCAGGCGCCGCTGCGCACGTCGAAGGTCCAACCGTGGCGCGGACAGGTGAGCAGGTGCCCGTCCAGATGCGAGCCGTTCATGGGCGTGTCCATGTGCGGGCAACGGTCGTCGTAGACCAGGAACTCGCCGCTGCTGTGGTGGACGAACACATGCCGCTCATCGACCGGAACCGCCACGGTGGCACCCAGTGGGACATCGGCGGTCGCGATCAGATCGCGCCACTGCGCCGATGCGCCCGCCTGCTCGGGGCTCCCTGCTGCGTCGACCTGGGCAGGCACTGCGGGTGCTGCTGCCGCCCGGTCTGCGCTGCCGACCTCCGTGCGCAATGCCTGCAGGTCGAACCCGGGCAGTTGCATGGCGAGGATCACGTCCACGGCCCACAGGATGCGGCTCAAGCCCAGAATGGGAAACGCCATCAGCAGCGCGTCGATCACCTCCGCAGGCGTGCAGCCGGCCTGCAGCGCGCGCTTGAGGTACTGCCGCAGTCCCCGGTCGGTTTGCGCATGCACCTTGGCAATCACCGAGATCAGGCAGCGCGTCTTTGGGTCGAGGTGCTGTCCGCACTGCTTCAAGAAGCGGAAGTAATGGCCCATCGCGTCGGGGCGCGCCTGGGCAAGGTAGTCGAGGGCCTGGCTCATGGGCCCGAATTGTGGTGGGCGGCCGATGCGTTGGCACGGCGCCGGCGCGGTATCCACCTGTGGCGGTGTGCCATTGCAGCCTGCCTCGCTCAGCGCAACGCCGCGGTCCAGTCGCGCACCCATGCGTCGATGCGGGCGCCGAGCATGGGGATGCGCCAATCCGTTGCAGCAAGCGGCACATCCGGCGGGGCATGGCGACGACCGAGCGTGCTGATCATCGCCACCAGGTAGCAGCGGCCATCATCACCCAGCACCCATCCGGCGTCGCTGCAGTAGGTGTCGGTGCAACCGGTCTTGTGACCGAAGTCGGCGTCTGCGGGCGGGGGCAATCTTGGCGGTGGGTATCGCCGCGCCGCCACGGCATAGCCGCCTTCAGGATGCCGCCAACGCGCCGGGATCCGGGCCGCAATGCCGGGCACCCAGCCGTCCAGGCCAGCGAGCAACCCCGACGACAGAACTTCATGCAGTCCCTGCTGCGCCAAGGCCAGACGCAGCTGTGCGGTCGACCGCGCTTGCAGCAGCGGCGGTGTGCCGGGGTCGAGCCAAGGCGCACGCGGCGCATCGGGCATCAGCAGCCAGAGCAGGCGAGCGGTGTCCCATGCCGTCATGTGCAAGTGACCCACTCCGGCACCGTCGGCATTGCGCCAGCCGCCATTTGGCCTGGTGTTCGCCAGTTGCAACTGGCGCAGACCGTACTGCGCGAACCAATCGTGCAGCGCGTTTCGCTCGGTGGTCTCGCCACTCTGGATCAGGCCGCGCGCGTGTAGCAACGCAACAAGGCAATCGGTGGCATCGTTGCAGCTGATGGCCAGCATGTCGTCAAGGCAATCGGCAACGGTGCGTGCGCGTGCCGTGCCGCCCGCAACGGGGCCGCACATGTCGTCCCATCGCGCCAGCCCCACGTCGACCAGACGGGCCACGCCCACGCCCACCATCAGCTTGATGAGCGATGCCGGATAGGGTGCGATGAACCGGGGCTTGTCTTCCCCGGGCACGGGTGCGCTCCCGGCATCGACAGACAGCCAACGGCTGCGTTGCGCCCCTGGAAGCCAGGCTGGCGACCGGCCTTCGCAGTCCTGAACGTCGGGCAGAAACACGATGTCGTCGACCGCCATGGTTTGCGCGTCCAGATGCGCCACCCTGCCCTGCGGGTACTCCGGCGAGAACAGCACGTTGGCCGCCGCTGTCAGGCCCATGGCTGAGAAGGCAATGACCGCGAGGTCGAGCCCGGGCATTCGCCCGATCGGACGCCCTGCGTTCCATGCATCGGGCACATCCGCGAAGTCCAGCGAGCGCACGGCCTGCTTGAGGAACCGCGCCAAGTCGGCAGATGCGGTGGGATCGAGGAATGGCCGCCGCTGAAGGGCATCGTTCATGCCCGAATCTTCTCCCACCGGCTCGCGTGCGCGCCTGGCATGTGGCGGCTTCCGCGCATTCCGCCACCGCCATGCAACCCGCCCATCATGGGGCGAGGTTATGACCCGCCGGTGAGCCGGCATGCCAGCTGTGCAGGCGGCGATCCTATAGTGCGGGACGAGCATGCTCAGTACCGAGAACCCGAGCGAGCGGCATCCGGCCCTCGATGAATACGGCACCGCCCAGTTGGTGGACGCTCTGGCCAGCGACCACCTCGGCGCGGTGCAGGCCGTGCTCGCGGCACAGGCCGACATCGTGCGCGCGGTCGAGAGCGGTTTGCCGCGACTGCAGGGCAACGGACGGCTGGTGTATGTCGGCGCGGGCACGTCCGGTCGCCTGGGATTGCTCGACAGCGTGGAGCTGTTGCCCACGTTCTCTTGGCCTGCCGAGCGCGCGCGAGCATTCATAGCCGGCGGCGCACGGGCGCTCTGGCATGCCGTCGAGGGCGCCGAAGACGACCCCGAGCGCGGCGCCGCAGATCTGCGGACCCTGCCCCTCGCCGCTGACGATGTGGTCTTGCTGCTCGCCGCCTCGGGCACCACGGCCTATGTGTGCGGTGCGTTGGAGTACGCTCGCGCCGCGGGGGCATTGACCATCGGCATTGCCAACAACCCGGGCACAGCCCTGTTGACCGGGGCCGACGTGCCCATCCTGCTGGACACCGGCAGCGAGCTCATCTCGGGCAGCACCCGACTCAAGGCGGGCACCGCCCAGAAGGTGACGCTCAACACGCTCACCAGCGCATGGATGGTGCGCTTGCACAAGGTCTACGGCAACTTAATGGTGGACCTCGCGCCGACCAACCGCAAGCTCTACCGCCGCGCCGAGCGTTTGACCATGCATGCCACCGGCTGTAGCGAGGAAGAAGCGCGGCATGCGCTGGGGGCCTGCGGTCACCGGGTGAAGGTGGCCATCGTGGCGATCGTGCGGGGATGCGACGCGCGCACTGCACAGCGCCTGCTCGACTACGCTGACGGAGACCTGCGCCGAGCGTTGGCCGACGGCGGCTGAGTCTGCCCCAAATGCGCGGCACCGCGCGAAGACTGCGGATCGCCCAACCGACGTGCCACGCGGGCTGCATGCTTGCGCGCAGCGTGATTTGGTGGTCTATGGCAGAATATGGCCCGGGTCGATACATGTCTGGGCGCCGGGTTGGTTTGGGCGCCTCTCCGTCGGCTTCGGCCCGCCCCACCCCGCTCAGTCCGCCCCTCTCGCCCCCGCACCCACACTTCATGTCCAAAGCCGACACCAAGACCACCATCGACGCCGACGGCCTGCGCTACCGCAGCAAGACCCCGGGCTCGCCGTTTACTGCGGCCGGGGCCTTCGGCGCGGCCACCATGTCGTGTTTCCTGTGCGGCAAGCACCGCCCGCGCAGCGCCCTGAAGTCGCGCCGCCTGCTCGGCAAGGCGCAGTTCGTCTGCTCGCCCAGCTGCAAGGAAGCTGACGCCGCCGGCGCCAAGAAGCCCTGAGCGGATCCGCGCAGCGGCGGTGACGTCGCCCGGAAAGAGGCAGCGGTGTTGCGCCGTCGCGCGGCCGACGTCAGTGCGCTCTACAGCACCGTGCCCGACGGCGGCACCGTGCGCCTGTAGCGCTGTCGGGCGCCGGGCAGTTCAGGCCGTCGATTCCCAGACGGCGATCCAGCTCTCGTCGTTGGGCAGGACCCGTGTATAGCCCTGCGCGGCGAGCTCCTCGCGCGACCACACCGAGCGGTGATCCTCGAACGGGTTGGCCTGCACACGCTGTTCGCAGAACTGCTTGGGCGTACTCACCAGGGCCATGCGCCGTGCCACGCGGCGGCACTGCTGGAGGAACACCAGACCCTGCGGCGTCTCGAAGTGCTCGAGGATATCGATCGCGATCACCAGGTCATAGCTGCCGTCTGCAAGGGTGGGCAGAACCTGCAGCGCATCGCCCACCGTGACGCGGTTGTAGGCCCACTCGTGCACGGGCGTGAGGTAGCCCGCGTAGCCCTCGATGCCGTCGATGCGCACCTGCCAGCGCTCGCGTGGCGTCTGTCGCCCCTGGGCGCCGTCGACCTGGAACAGGCCCACGTGTTCCAGGTTGGCACGCAGCAAAAAGCCATACTGCCCCATGCCCACGCCCACATCGAGCACCGAGTCGGGTCGCAGCGCCTCGACACATCCCACGATGGCGCTGATCTGGCTGCTCTGGCTGAAGGGCACGGCTGGGCTCCGGGAGTGGCAATGAAGGGGGGCCGACATCCTAACGGCATTGCCGTGGGCACAGGCTGCGATACCTACTCGGTTTCGTACATCTCGGTGTCGACTTCGGCCTGGGTGCCGGCAGAGTAGCGGGCACCTGCCACGCGGCCCTGCGCCATCAGCGCATCGAGCGCCGCGCGCGCGGCCGGGTCGAGCACGACACCCGCGGCCGTCATGTTTTCGCGCAGGTGATCCACGCGCGTGGTGCCCGGGATCGCGAGCACATGCTCACCCTGCGCCAGCAGCCAGGCCAACGCCAACGGTGCCGCAGTGGTGCCCAACCGCGTGGCGTGGTCCTGCAACGCCTGCAGCAGGTGCAGGTTGCGCGGCAGCACGTCCGGCATGAACCGCGGCATCGCGCGGCGTATGTCCTGGGGCTGCAGCGTCGCTGCGTCGGTCACACCGCCGGCCAGGAACCCGCGGCCCAGCGGACTGAAGGCGACGAAGGCAGCCCCGATCTCGCGGCAGGCCTGCAGCACGGCAATCTCGGGGTTGCGGGTCCACAGCGAATACTCCGACTGCACGGCCGCGATCGGGTGCACCGCATGCGCTCGCTTGAGTGTGGGCGCCGAAACCTCCGACAACCCCAGCGCGCGCACCTTGCCGGCTTCCACCAGCCGCGACATCGCGCCGACGGACTCCTCGATGGGAACGCGCCGGTCCCACCGATGGAGGTAGTACAGGTCGATGACATCTACGCCCAGCCGCTTCAGGCTGTCGTCGCAATGGCGAGCAATCGCCTGCGGGCGCCCGTCGATCACGCGTCGCATGCCGCCCTCGCCAGGCTCGCCCGCCATGCCACCCTTGCTGGCGAGTACGATGCAATGGCGGTGCGGGCGCAGCACACGTCCGACCAATCGTTCATTCGCACCGAAACCGTAGAGCGCGGCGGTATCGAAGAAGTCGATTCCGGTGTCCAGCGCCTCCCGCAACACGCGTTCGGCGTCTTCCTCCGGCGGCGGTGCCCCATAGGCGTGGCTGAGGTTCATGCAACCCAGCCCCAATGCCCCAACAGTGAACGGCCCGATCGCCCGGCGCGGCAGGGGCGCCATCGTTGCGGGACCCATGTTGCCGTCAGGCCGCGGCCAGTTGCCGCTCGAGGCGATGCAGCACCTCGTAGCACGGCAGCACCTGCGACACGCTGCCGTTGGGCTCGCGCCCTTCCCGGATGGCCGCGAAGAACTCGCGATCCTGCAACTCGATGCCGTTCATCGACACCGCCACGCCGCTGACGTCGATCTTCTCTTCCTTGCCTGTGAAGAGATCGTCATAGCGGGCCAGGTAGGTGCCCGTGTCGCCGATGTAGCGGAAGAAACTGCCCAGCGGGCCATCGTTGTTGAAGCTCAACGAAAGTGTGCAGATCGCGCCATTGGCGGCCTTGAGCTGGATGGACATGTCCATCGCTATGCCCAGCTCGGGGTGGATCGGCCCTTGCAGGGCATGGGCCTGAACGACGGGGCTGCCGACCTGCCAGGCGAACAAGTCCACCGTGTGCGCGGCATGGTGCCACAACAGGTGGTCGGTCCAGCTGCGCGGCTGGCCCAGCGCGTTCATGTTGCTGCGGCGGAAGAAGTAGGTCTGGACATCCATCTGCTGGATGGCGAACTCGCCAGCGGCGACCCGGCGATGAACCCACTGGTGGCTGGGGTTGAAGCGCCGCGTGTGGCCGCACATGGCCACCCGGCCGGCCCGTTGCTGTGCCTGCATCACCGCTTGCCCGTCGGCCAGTGCGTCGCACAGCGGAATTTCCACCTGCACATGTTTGCCCGCGTTCAGGCAGGCGATCGCCTGGCTGGCGTGCATCTGCGTCGGCGTGCACAGGATCACCGCGTCCAGCCCCGGCCTGGCCAAGGCCTCGTCCAGTTCGGTCGTGCAGTGCGGGATGTCGTAGCGCGCCGCTACCTCGCGCGTCTTATCGGGCTCGCGTCCGATGAGCGACACCACCTTCACGCCATCGATCAGGCGGATGCCGTCCAGGTGCTTGATGCCGAAGGCGCCGGCACCAGCCAGTGCCACATGGATCGGTTCGGTCATGTCAGGTGTTCTCCAGGATGAGGTGACCCACGGCCGTGTTCGAGGCCGGCACATGGTAGAAGCGGTGCGCCACTGCAGGCGCATGGTCGCTCATGGCGCCGCGCGCGGCCAACCACATCACGAGCTCGATGCCCTCGCTGCCAGCCTCGCGGACGTACTCGACGTGTGGCACCTGAGCCAGGCCCTGCGGATCCGAGATCAGGCGATCGAGAAAGCGGTTGTCCCACTCCCGATTGATCAGGCCCGCTCGCGGTCCCTGCAACTGGTGGCTCATGCCGCCAGTGCCCCACACCTGCACCTTCAGGTCGTCATCGAAGCTGGCCACCGCCTTGCGGATGGCCCGGCCCAGCGCCAGGCAACGCCGCCCCGAGGGCACCGGGTACTGAACCACGTTCACCGCCAGCGGAATCACCGCGAAAGGCCAGGCGTCGGGCTGGCCGCACATCAGCGACAGCGGAACCGTCAGGCCATGGTCGACATCCATCCGGTTGGCGATGGTGAGGTCGAAGTCATCCTCGATCACGCTCTGCGCGACATGCGCGGCGAGTTCGGGATGCCCGCGCACCACGGGCACCGGCCGCGGGCCCCAGCCTTCGTCGGCAGGCTGGAACTCGGCCGCACATCCGATGGCGAACGTGGGGATGAGCTCCAGGCTGAATGCATTGGCGTGGTCGTTGTAGACCAGGATGACAACGTCGGGCCGATGGTCGCGCATCCACTGCTTGGAGGTGTCGTAACCGGCAAAGACGGGCTGCCAATACGGGTCGCCGGCCTTGCCCAGATCGAGCGCCGCCCCGATGGCGGGCACATGCGACGTATACACGCTGGCGGTGATGCGGGCCATCAGACGCCTCCTTCGGCTTGTTCGCTCAGGTATCGATTGCCCTTGGGCGAGCGACCTCCGGCCAGCATCATGGCCGCGTACTCGTCCTGCGTCATGCCCGTCATGCTGGCGGCCATGTACTGGAAGCTCTTGCCGTCTGTCGCCCCGATCTTGGCCAGGAAGTAGATGTTTCCGCCTACTGCGATGCATCGGTTCAGGTCGCGGGCCAGCACGGCCTGCTTCTGCTCCTCGGTCATCGGCCACTCGTCGAGGTACTTGCGCTCGTCGGCCTTGAAGCGCTCGCGGTTCGCGGCCTTCATCAGCGACATGCAGAACTGGTTGAGCCAGTACCCCTTGCGGGACTGCTCGGCATCGAAGATCGTCGTGCCGGGGATGTCCTTGTACGGTTTGTCCAGTGCCATGGTCAGTTCCTGTGCTCCTCGGGCCAATACAGGCGCATCGGGTTGTCCACCAGCAGCTTGCGCTGCAGTTCGGCTGTGACCGCGATGTGCGGGATGAAATCGACCAGCAGGCCGTCGTCGGGCATGTGGTCCTTGAGGTTCGGATGTGGCCAATCGGTACCCCAGAGCACGCGATCGGGGTATGCCTCAACCAGGCGCCGCGCGAAGGGCACCACGTCGCGATAGGCTGCCTGTTCGCCGTTCAATGCGGGTGGGCCGCTGTGCGACAGCCGTTCGGGGCAACTGACCTTGGTCCAGATGTTCGAGTGCTCACGCATCAGGGTCATGAAGCGCTCGAATTGAGGGCCATCCACCGGCAGCCCGACGTCGGGCCGGCCCATGTGGTCGACCACCACCGTGGTGGGCAGCGCGGTGAAGAAGTCCCACAGCTCGGGCAGGTCCTGCGCTTCGAAATACACCACCACATGCCAACCCAGCGGTGCGATGCGCGCGGCGATCTCGACGAGTTCATCGCGCGGCGTGAAATCGACCAACCGCCGCACGAAGTTGAATCGCACGCCGCGCACTCCGGCATCGTGCAAGGACTGCAACTCGGCGTCGCCGATGTCGCGCCGCACCGTGGCCACACCGCGGGCGCGTGCGCCCGACGCGCGACAGGCATCGACCAAGGCACGGTTGTCCGCGCCATGGCACGTGGCCTGCACGATGACATTGCGCGAAAAGCCCAGGTGATCGCGCAGGGCAAAGAGCTGGGCCTTGCTTGCATCGCATGGCGTGTACTTGCGCTGCGGCGCGAACGGGAACTGTGCAGCCGGTCCGAACACATGGCAGTGGGCATCGACGCTGCCGGCCGGCAGCGCGAACCGCGGGCGGCTGGGCCGTGCATACCAGTCGAGCCAACCGGGTGTCTTGTCGATGTTCATGGTTGTGCCTTCGAGCGGTTGCCGAGGGAAGCCGGGGCGCCGCCGTCGGTCGCCGCCGGATTGCCGACATGAGCGAGGATCCGGTCGGCCTCCGTTCGCCAGTCGCTGCTGCGCGCAAAACCCGCGGCGCTGCGGGCACCGAACACCTGCGCGTCGGCCAGGTCGGCCATCCAGGCCTGGCGCTCGGCTGTCCCGCTGGCCGACCATGGCTCGAGGCCAGCCTCGCGCACCGTCTGTGCCACCTCGCGCACCTCTTCGCTGCGGCGACGGCCATGTTCGATCACCCGCTGGAAGAAATAGGCCGCCTGGCGCTCCCAGTCGAGACCCGGAAAGGTCTCGTTCAGCGATGCAATGACGGCGTCTTCCACGCCGTAGTGGCGGGCGGCCGTGAAGCTTTCGATCACCATCGCCTCCAGGCCCTTGATCATCACGCTGCGGCACATCTTGGTCGCAGACGCCACGCCCAGGCGCTCGTCGGCCACGCGTGCGGCAAAGCCCAGGCCCGCCAGCACCGGCTCTAGGGCGCGCGCGTGCGGTCCACCCAGCAGCAGCGGCACGCGAATGCGGTAGGGCGGAACCGACGTCATCACCGCGCCTTCAACGTAGCGGCCACTCTGAGCGTCCACCGCACGGGCCGCCTGCTGCTTCGCCAGTGGCGATGCCGAGTTGAAGTCGAGGAAGAACGCTCCAGCCACCAAGCCTTCTGCGCTGGCCTTCGCCACGGCCACTGTCTGGCTGGCAGTGACAGCGCTGATCACCAACTCGGCACCGCGCACCGCCGTGGCATGGTCTTCGCCCAGCTGCACACCCAGCCGCTGCGCATGCTCGCGCATCGCAGCGGCGCCCGCCGACCCGGCCAGTCGATCGCAAGCCGATAGCGTGTGCCCCTGAGCTGCAAGGTCTTCCGCCAGGATCCGGCCCACTTCACCGTAACCGATCAACGTGATGTGCATGTCAGCGACGCTCCGTTTACGAGACAGCGAGTACGGGCGCTCCTGGTGAGGTCAGTTCAATCGACGTACTTCAAGCCGGCGGCAGCCAGTGGCTCGCGCATGCGGTACATGTCCAGGCCGAGCTCACCCGCAGCCAGGCGCGCGCGCTTGTCTCCCTCCAGCGCCTCGCGCCTCGTGGCGGCCTGCAAGGCGGCATCGGCGCGCTCACGGGGCACGCACACCACGCCATCGTCGTCGGCCACGATCACGTCACCCGGTCGCACCCAGGCGCCCGCGCACACCACCGGCACGTTCACCGAGCCCAGCGTGGCCTTGATCGTGCCCTTCGCGCTGATCGCCTTGCTCCAGACCGGAAAGCGCATCTCGGTGAGCGTGCGAACGTCGCGCACACCCGCGTCGATCACCAGTGCCCGCGCGCCGCGTGCCTGGAACGAAGTGGCAAGCAAGTCGCCGAAGTAGCCGTCGCTGCACTCGGCCGTGATCGCCGCGACGACGACATCGCCCGGCTGGATCTGCTCGGCCACCACATGCATCATCCAGTTGTCGCCGGGGTGCAGCAGCACGGTCACGGCCGTGCCCGACACCTGCGCGCCGGCGTAGATCGGCCGCATGTACGGTTTGAGCAAACCCACGCGACCCATGGCCTCGTGCACGGTCGCGCTGCCGAAACGCACGAGGGCATCGGCCGTGGCGCTGTCGGTGCGTTCGATGTGGCGATACACCACCCCCAGTTCGTACATGTCTCACCTCCCCCGCGCCTTCAAGGCGGCATCGAGCCGCGGAAACACGCGCCGCGCGTTGCCTTCGAAGATCATGGCCTTCTGGCTGAAGTCAAGCTGCGTCGACGAGTCGATGTAGCGGCGGGTGTCGTCGTAGTGGTGACCGGTCTCGGGGTCGATGCCGCGCACTGCGCCGATCATTTCGCTGGCGAACAAGATGTTGCGCACCGGGATCACTTGCGTCAGCAAGTCGATGCCCGGCTGGTGGTAGACGCAGGTATCGAAGTAGATGTTGTCCAGCAGGTGCTCGGCCAGTGGCGGCTTCTTGAGCTCCTGTGCCAGGCCGCGGAAGCGACCCCAGTGGTAGGGCACGGCGCCGCCGCCATGCGGAATCAGAAAGCGCAGGTTCGGAAAGTCCTTGAACAGGTCCGAAGTGAGGCACTGCATGAAGGCTGTGGTGTCGGCATTCAGGTAATGCGCGCCGGTAGTGTGGAAGCACGCATTGCAGCTGGTCGAGACATGGATCATCGCGGGGATGTCCAGCTCGCACATCTTCTCGTAGATGGGGTACCAGTGGCGATCCGACAGCGGCGGGCTGGTCCAGTGGCCACCCGACGGATCGGGGTTGAGGTTGATGCCGACGAACCCGAACTCGCGCACGCAACGATCGAGCTCGGGCAGGCAGGTGCGCGGGTCCACTCCCGGCGACTGGGGCAGCATCGCCGCGCCGATGAAGTGGTCAGGGAACAGCTGGCAGACCCGGTGGATGAGCTCATTGCAGATGCCGGCCCACGCGGAAGACACACCGAAGTCGCCGATGTGGTGCGCCATGAAGCTGGCGCGTGGACTGAAGACGGTGACGTCGCTGCCACGCTCGCGCATCTTGGCCAACTGGTTGGTTTCGATCGACTCGCGCAGCTCGTCGTCGCTGATCCGCAGTTCGGCGGGGCTGGGCGCCGCCGCGCCGCTGCCGTAGGCCGCCACCTGGCGGTTGCGCCACTCCTCCAGCGCCTTGGGTGCGGTGGTGTAGTGGCCATGAACGTCGATGATCATCGGGGAAGGCTCCAGGTATCGGGTTGTCAGCGCGCTGAAGCTTCGGGTGCGAGCATCCCGAAACGTCGGCGCATGTCATCGGCGTCGGGCGAGGCCAGCCAGGCCAGCGCATGGGCTGCAAGCTGCAGGTGGCACGAGCGCGCACCCACGGCGCCCGCAAACGTGGTGACCAGGTCCACCGGTGGCGGCAGCGTGCCGGCGACCACGATGCGCGGCTGGCCCACGAGCTCCGGCAGCTGCTGGAATCCCAGGTCCACTTCGCCGTTGGCGATCAGCTCGGCCACAGGCACGCCCGGCGGCGCCTGCACCAGCTGCGGGCGCACATCGCCCGGCGGGCACCAGCGTTCGACCAGTCGCAGCACATGGGCACCACTGGGCCCGGTCGAATAGCCGATTCGGGCAGCGGCACGCACAGCGGCGGCCAACGCTTGCTCAGTCTGGACGTCCGGTGGCGCCACGCCCAGGCGCACCGCCACCGCCATCGGCGAGCGCACAAAGCCCCGCAGCGTGCGACCATCCACATGCCCGGCGTCAGCCAGCGCCTGCAGTGCATCCTGTGCCAACAGGACAAGATCGAACGCCTCGCCGGCTTGCACGCGCCGGGCCGCATCCACACCGCCGACGGACTCGATGACCAGCTCGGCACCAACCGCAGCGGCGCACGCAGGCGCCAAGCCGGTCAGTACCTGGCGCGTTGCCATCGATGAAATACCTGTCAACCTCACCATGGGGCCATTCTGGTCGCCTCGCCATGCCGCGCAAGCATGTGGGTCGGATACCAGCTATGGCAAAACGGCATACCATCGCACGGAGTTCCGGTGCTGCCCGCCTCGGCCAGCGATCGGGTGGCGCAGCGGTGGTGCTCAGCCGGGCAACGAGTTTGCCGCGTTCCCCTGCGGCAGGCTGCGCACGAGGTCGGTGAGCAGCTTGGAGGCGTGCCGCATCAGCGGCCCTGGGCGCTTGTGCGTCGAGGTGGCCAGGCACAGAACGGCGGCCAAGGCCGTTTCATCCAGGGGCTGCGCCAGCAGTTCGTCGGCGCGCCCACATGCGGCGACCGCACTCGCGGTCAGCACGGCGTGGCCATGGCCAGCGCAGACCAGGTCGATGATCGATGCCACGCTGGAAACCTCCCACGCCACCTCCAGCCGCACCCCCTGCAGCGCAGCCTGGGCCTCGACCAGCCTTCGGAACACATGCGAGCGCTCGGGCATCACCAGCGGCATGCGGGCAAGCGCTGCGAAAGGCACGGCAGCACGCGCCGCGGCACCGGCCGGTCCGACCAGGCACAACCGTTCGTGCCAGAGCGGCACCACTTCCAACCCAGGTTGCGGCTCGGGGTTGTAGAGCAGGCCGATGTCGACGCGGCCGGTCAGGATCCACTCGGCAATGTGAGCGGACAGGCCCTCCACGATGGCCAACCGAGCCCCGGGCAGCCGTCGCTTGAACCCTTCGACCAGCGGCCGCGTGAGTTGCCGGCCCACAGTAGGCGGCACGCCAATGGCGATGCGACCGGTGGGCAGATCGCGCGAGCGGGCCATGTCGTCGCGGGCCTGGGCCACCGACTGCAGGATGGCAGTGCCGTGCTCGAACAGGCGTTGCCCGGCTTCCGTGAGGGTGACGCCGCGGCCATTGCGAAGCAGGAGCGTCTCGCGTAAGTCGGTCTCGAGGGCACGCACCTGGCGGCTCAGGGCCGGCTGCGCGATATCGAGCACCAGCGAGGCCTTGCTGAAGCTGCCGAGCTCGGCCACGTGGACGAAATACTCGAGCTGCTTGAGGTTCATCGGCGCCTCGCGTGGCATGCCGGCATGCCGGCATGAAAAAGCCCCGTCGATGCGGGGCTGGTGCTGGCGGAGTCGGAGGGATTCGAACCCTCGATGCAGGTTTTGCCCACATACTCCCTTAGCAGGGGAGCACCTTCGGCCACTCGGTCACGACTCCTGGGCGAGCGCGCATTCTAGCAGCGTCGGCATGCGCGTCCAGGCCACTTGCGCCCTCAGGCGGTCTGCTCGTCGGTCGCGTCGAGCCCGAACGAGCGGTGCAATGCCCGCACGGCGAGCTCCATGTACTTCTCGTCGATCACCACCGAGGTCTTGATCTCGCTGGTGGTGATCATCTGGATGTTGATGCCCTCTTCGGACAGCGTGCGGAACATCTTCGCGGCCACACCGACATGGCTCTTCATGCCGATGCCGACGATGGAGACCTTGCAGATCTTCGGGTCGCTCGACACCTGCAGTGCGCCGGTGGCGGGCATGATCGTGTTCTTCAGCAGGTCGAGCGTTCGCTGGTAGTCGTTGCGGTGCACCGTGAAGGAAAAGTCGGTACGGCCGTCGTGCGACACGTTCTGCACGATCACGTCGACATCGATGTTGGCCTCGGCCACCGTACCCAGGATCTGGTAGGCGATGCCGGGCTTGTCGGGCACGCCGACGACGGTGAACTTGGCTTCGTCGCGGTTGAACGCGATGCCCGAGACGACGGCTTTTTCCATCTTTTCGTCTTCCTCAAAGGTGATCAGGGTGCCCGACTTGGCTTCTTCGTCGATGGCGATGTCCCAGGGCGTGAAGCTCGACAGCACACGCAGCGGCACGCGGTACTTCCCTGCGAACTCGACCGAACGGATCTGCAGCACCTTCGAGCCCAGGCTCGCCATCTCCAGCATCTCCTCGAAGCTGATGGTGTGCAGCCGGCGCGCCTCCGGCACCACGCGCGGATCGGTGGTGTAGACGCCGTCGACATCCGTGTAGATGAGGCACTCGTCGGCCCGCAAGGCAGCGGCCACCGCCACGGCGGAGGTATCCGAGCCGCCACGACCCAGCGTCGTGATGGAGCCTTCGTCGTCGATGCCCTGGAAGCCGGTGATGATCACCACCTTGCCCGCGGCCAAGTCGGCACGCACGCGGGCGTCGTCGATGCTTTCGATGCGCGCCTTGGTGTAGGCCGAGTCGGTTTTCACCGGCACCTGCCAGCCGGTGTAGCTGATGGCCTGCATGCCCTCGGCCTGCAGCGCCAGTGCC
Source organism: Burkholderiaceae bacterium (assembly GCA_013360485.1). GTDB lineage: Bacteria > Pseudomonadota > Gammaproteobacteria > Burkholderiales > Burkholderiaceae_C > Pseudaquabacterium. The sequence goes on from JABWBN010000034.1 coordinate 23,680, forward strand.
AGCAGGCCCACGGACACCTGCTCGCCGGTGGCGGCGATCATGTCCAGTTCGCGCATCGCCGCAGCGTCGATGGCAGCCGGCGACACCTCCTTGGCCAGAGCCAGCAAGCGGTTGGTCTCGCCGCTCATCGCGGAGGGAACGACCACCATCTGATGGCCTGCACGCGCCCATTTGGCCACGCGCTTGGCGACGTTTCGAATGCGCTCGCTCGAGCCCATCGACGTGCCGCCATACTTGTGAACGATCAGTGCCATGTGAGGAAGGGGAAGCGGAGCTCGACGGTCGCGCGGCCCCGATGCGCGAAACTTTGCATTTTAGCTGCTGCGCCGCAGCATGCGGCCGGCCTTCAGCCTGGATCTGCAATCCAGCGCAGTACGCGCCGCACACCACCCGGCGCTGCCGCGACAGCCCGCGCATCCAGCCCGAGGCCGGACACGAAGAGCAGGCGGTCACCGTCCCAGACCAGCGGTCCGGTGCGGTCATAGGCGGGGACGCCGGCTTCCTGGTACGCCTTCTTCAGGCTGCGCGGCACCGTGCGTGCGCCGCGCTGGAACTGCTCGCCGCCCATGCGCGCGCAGACCCGAACGGCGATCAGTTGCGCCGTTGCCACGCCACCGGCGCGCGCGGCGCGCACCTCAATGGCGCCACCCAGCCACGGCAACGCATACAGACCTGGATTGCGCAGGTCAAGCAAACCCGGCAAGGCGGCCTGGACCTCACCTGCGGGCGCAGTGCCTCCTGGCTTGCCGCGTCCGGCGGACACGCCGACCCAGGTCAGGCGCTGGCGCCAGGCGCGTACCTCGCTGCCGCCAGGGGCAGGCCACCGCGCGCTGCTGGAGACGGGCCATTCGTCCATCAGCCGCCGCACCAGCGCATGGGATGCTCCCGAGTGCGAGTGCGTGCCGAGCCAGGAGCGCAGCACCAGAGCGCGTCGAGCCGGGCTCAACTCGAGCCAGCGATCGCGGTGAAGCGCAGCACCCTCCAGGCACTTTGCCAGGTCGAGCGCAACCCACTCGCGCAGCGCCGCGTCGGCTTCTCGCGCCCGCTCGGCCACCAGTGACAGCGCCTGCTCGGCATCGCCGAAGGCTACCGCCAACGCCGGCCATACCGCCTGCCGCAGGCGACTGCGGGCATAGCGAGGGTCGCAGTTCGAGGGGTCATCGACTGGCCGTAGCCGGTGCCGCTGCGTGTAGGCCTCGATCGCCTCGCGGGGGTGGTCCAGCCACGGTCGTGCCCAGGTCAACCCGTTGCGCACCACGCTGCGGGGCATCGCCGCCAGGCCTCGAGGCCCCGCGCCCCGCAGGGCTTGCAGCAGCACGGTTTCGGCCTGGTCCCGGCGGTGATGGGCCAACAGCACGACGCTGGCGCCCGCCTCACGGGCCATCTCGGCCAAAGCCGCATACCGCTCGGCACGCGCCCAAGCT
>JABWBN010000035.1 GCA_013360485.1 Burkholderiaceae bacterium
CCGTTGCGCCCATGCGCAGCCCCGCTGCGAACAGACCGCGCCGGAGCTGCAGCAGCACGGTGCTGCGTGGGTGCGGTGTCTGCGAGCGGACGAACTCGCCGCAATGGGCGACGGCACTGCCCCGGCGCCCATCGTTGCCGCGGCTGCCGTGCCTGGCACTGCAGCGTCCCCGGCCGGCACCTTGCTCGAGGTTCACGATTTGAGCGTGCGCTTCCCGATCCGCGGCGGATGGCTGCAGCGGGCGACCGGCATGTTCAACGCGGTCCAGGGTGTGTCCTTCACGGTCGATGCCGGGCGTACGCTGGCACTGGTCGGCGAGTCGGGGTGCGGCAAGACGACCACTGGCAAGGCCATCGTGCAGCTGCTGCGACGCGTGGCCCAGATCGACGGTCGCGCGCTGCTGCGCGGCCGCAACCTGTTCGAGCTCGACGGCGACGAACTGCGCCAGGCACGGCGCGACATCCAGATCATTTTCCAGGACCCGTTCGCCTCGCTGAACCCGCGGTTGCGAGTAGCGCAGATCCTGGAGGAGGGCGTGCAGGCACTGCTGCCCGAGGTCACGGCCGACGAGCGCCGCGAGCGCATCCTGCGCATCGCCGAACAGGTGGGCCTGCGGCGCGACGCGCTGGAGCGATTCCCGCATGAGTTCTCGGGTGGCCAACGCCAGCGCATCGCCATCGCGCGGGCGCTGGCGGTACAGCCGCGGCTCATCGTCTGCGATGAGCCCACCTCGGCGCTGGATGTTTCCGTGCAGGCCCAGATCCTCAACCTGCTGCGCGAGTTGCAGCGCGAGCTGGGCGTGTCGTTCCTGTTCATCACCCACAACATCGGCGTGGTCGAGTACATCGCCGACGAGGTGGCCGTGATGCAGGCCGGCCGCATCGTCGAGCATGGCCCTTGCGAGCAGGTGCTGGGTGCGCCGCAGCATGAATACACGCGCACGCTGCTGGCGGCGGTGCCGCGGTTGGTCACTGTCAAGGCGCTCTGACTTCCTCTGCGCGCGCCTCCAGGCAAAAGTCACCCACGGCTTGTTCATGCGAGCACTGTCGCCAATCTGCCACTATTGGCGTGTATGAGCGTCTCGCTGGGCCAGAATCGTCGCACAACGATGCGTTTGGACGGGGGTCATGGCGGCCCGCGTCCTGGAGCCCTTGAACCTGTCACTTGCTTTCGATCGCCCGCTTCCAGGGCGCCCGTGTCAAGCCATCGACCCGGTGTGCGTTGCTGCTTCGCAACGCACCGGCATGCTCGGTTTCACCAGGGTTTCACCGAGGCGAGTGGACGATGCGCCGCCCCGTCACAGGGGGCAACTGCTCACGTCTGGTCGCCCGCGCGTCGATGTCTCTACCCGGCCCAGATCCCTAAAGGCATTCCCCTATGCCGGTGACGGGCCACGCCTCACGACAATCCCCGGGCACAACCTGAGGAGCGGTCCGCCCTGGCCCAAAAGGCCGGCATGTGGCTGGCATCGGGTCTGGGTCTATCGATCAACTTTCCTTCCCATACGAGGAGTCTGAACATGTTCAAACGGACCAGAGTAGTCCAAGGCCTGCTGGCCGCATTCGGCGGTTCCATGGTCATAGCCGCGCTTCCTGCGGCCGCGCAGGAAACCATGCGCGTCGAGGTGACCGGTTCGCGCTTCAAGACGGTGCAAACAGAGACTGCCTCGCCGGTGATCTCGCTGGGCGCCGAGGCCATCAAGACCGAGGCGGTTCGCAACGTCGAAAGCCTGCTGAACAACCTGCCGCAGGTCTTCGCCGACTACGGCGCCCAGGTGTCGAACGGTTCGACCGGCACGGCCACCGTCAACCTGCGCAACCTCGGTGCCGGTCGCACGCTGGTGCTGATCAACGGTCGCCGGGTGCCGGCGGGCAGCCCGCGCAATGTGGCCGCTGACCTGAACCAGATTCCCGTTTCGCTGATCCGCCGGGTCGACGTGCTCACAGGTGGTGCGTCTGCTGTGTACGGCTCGGACGCCGTGGCGGGCGTCGTGAACTTCATCATGAACGACCGTTTCGAGGGCGTTCAGGTCGAAGCCAACCACAGCTTCTACAGCCACAGCCAGGGCAACCCGAAGGATGTCGCTGCAGCGCAGGCCGCTCGTGGCTTCAGCACTCCGGGCGACAAGTCCAACGACGGCCAGGTCACCGATCTGGGTGTCACGCTCGGTGGCAATTTCGCCAACGGCAAGGGCAATGCCACTGCGTTCTTCGGCTTCAAGCGCGAGAAGGCGCTGCTGCAGTCGGAGCGTGACTTCTCGGCGTGCGCGCTGGCGCCGGCAGGTGACAAGTTCACCTGCGGTGGTTCGAGCACCAGCTATCCGGGTCGCTTCATCACCGACAACGGCAACTTCACGGCGGCCGATGCAGCCGGCAACACCCGCCCCTGGACGGCTGCCACGGACCTGTACAACTACGGCCCGCTGAACTACTTCCAACGCCCGTCTGACCGATACACCGCGGCCACGTTCATCCGCTACGACATCAACGAGAAGGCGCGCGTCTACCTCGAAACGTCGTTCCACGATGACCACACGGTTGCCCAGATCGCTCCGAGCGGCCTGTTCGGGTTTGACGCTTCCGGCCCGAACGCCATCCAGTACGAGAATCCGCTGCTGACGGACTCCTGGCGCGCTGCGTTGGGCCTGACAGCCCCGGGTCAAACGGCTGATGCGCTGATCCTGCGCCGCAACGTTGAAGGCGGCGGTCGCCAGGACGATATCCGCCACACATCGTTCCGCGCTGTGACTGGCGTGAAGGGTGACATCGGCGCGTTCAGTTACGACGCGTTCGCGCAGACCGGGCGTGTCATCTATCAAGAGACGTACAAGAACGACTTCTCGGTGACCCGCGCAGCACGCGCCATGAACGTCGTGACGGATCCAGATACGGGTGCGGCGGTTTGTCAGTCGGTGCTGGACGGCACCGACCCGAACTGCGTGCCCTACAACATCTGGTCGCTCGGTGGGGTGACGCAGGAAGCACTGAATTACCTGCAAACCCCCGGCTTCCAGAAGGGCAGCACGTCCCAGAACGTCGTCGGTGCCAACGTGTCGGTCGATCTGGGCGAGTTCGGCGTCAAGCTGCCGACGGCCAAGAGCGGCATCGGCGCGGTGGTCGGCTTCGAGCGCCGCACGGAGAAGCTGCAGCTCGACACCGACACCGCCTTCACCACGGGCGATCTGTTCGGCCAAGGTGGACCGACGATCGGCGTGGGCGGTGGCTATTCGGTGCGTGACCTGTTTGCTGAGCTGCGGGTGCCTCTGGTGGAGAACATGCCGGCCGCACAGCGCCTGCACTTGAACGCCAGCTATCGCAATTCCGATTACTCCACTGGCCCGCGCACCGACACCTACGGGACCGGCCTCGAGTGGGCCCCGATGAAAGGACTGATGGTCCGTGGAAGCTTCCAGCGCGCCGTGCGTGCACCCAACGTTGTCGAGATGTTCAGCTCGCAGTCGCTGGGTCTGTACAACATGAACGAAGACCCGTGCGCGGGTGAGACCCCATCGGCTTCGCTCGAGCAGTGCGCACGCACGGGCGTGACGGCGGCACAGTACGGCAAGATCATCGACAGCGCAGCCGGTCAGTACAACGGCCTGTTCGGTGGCAACCCGAACCTGAAGCCCGAGACCTCTGATTCGTACACCTTCGGTGTCGTGTTCGAGCCGATGAAAGACCTGGACCTGACGGTCGACTACTTCAACCTCAAGGTCAAGGACGGTATCGGCATCGTGGGTCAGGCCACCACGCTCGAGCAGTGCTTGGAAACCGGCAGCCCGACGTTCTGCAGCCTGATCCAGCGCGACTCCCGCGGTACGTTGTGGGCTACCCCGCAGGCCTTCATCTCGGGCACAAACACCAACTTGTCGAAGACGGAGACCGAAGGTATCGACCTGGGTGCCAACTACCGCCAGCGCCTGGGTGCGATGGGTCGTCTCGACCTGAGTCTGGTCGGCACCTGGCTCAAGAGCCTCAAGTACGAGCCGGTCCCGGGCCTGGGAACCTACGACTGCGCGGGCTACTGGGGCAATGCCTCCTGCGGCACGCCGGCGCCCAAGTGGCGTCACAAGCTGCGCACCACCTGGTCGACCCCGTGGAACCTGGATCTGTCGCTCACCTGGCGGCATGTGGGCAAGGTCAGCGAGGAGGTCACCAGCGACCAGCCGTTGCTGACGGGTACTGTCAACCCGGTCCAGGCGCACTGGAGTGCGGTGAACTATTTCGACCTCGCTGCGAAGTACGACATCACCAAGCAGATCGCGCTGCGCTTCGCTATCAACAACCTGCTCGACAAGGACCCGCCGCTGGGCAATACCGGCGCGCCGTTCGGCAACGCGAACACCTACCCGGTCGTCTACGACGCACTGGGCCGCAAGTTTGCGCTGACCCTGACCGCCACGTTCTGACGAACACCTGCCAGGCGTACCCCTCGGGGAGCGCCTGGTGTATTGCATCAGACCGACAAAAGGGCCGCCCTCGGGCGGCCCTTTTTCCATCCCAATCGGACCGGTAAGCCGGGTTACTTCGGCGCCAACCGAATCGCCCCATCCAACCGGATCACCTCACCATTGAGCATGTCGTTGGTGATGATCTGATGCACCAGCTTGGCATAGTCGGCTGGTGTGCCCAGGCGGCTGGGGAAGGGCACGCTCGCGGCCAGCGCGTTCTGCACTTCCTGGGGCATGGAGAACAGCATGGGTGTGCCGAAGATGCCCGGGGCTATGGTCATCACGCGGATGCCGTTGCGGGCGAGATCGCGCGCGATGGGCAGGGTCATGCCCACCACGCCGCCTTTCGAGGCTGAATAGGCTGCCTGGCCGATCTGGCCGTCGTAGGCCGCCACGCTGGCCGTGTTGACGATGACGCCGCGTTCGCCTGTGGCTTCAGGCTCGTTCTTGCACATGGCCTCGGCGGCCAGCCGGATCATGTTGAAGGTGCCGATCAGGTTGACCGTCACCACCTTGGCAAAGACGTCGAGCGCGTGCGCGCCATCCTTGCCCACGGTCTTTGCCGCTGGTGCGATGCCGGCGCAGTTCACGAGGCCGACAAGCTTGCCCAGGGCCAGTGCCTGCGCGACCACGGCGCGGCCGTCGGTCTCCTGGCTGACATCGCAGCGAACGAAAGCGCCGCCCAGCTCGGTCGCAAGGGCCTGGCCCTTGTCAGCCTGCAGGTCGGCGATGACCACGCGGCCGCCCTCGCGCGCCAGCATGCGCGCCGTGCCTTCGCCGAGGCCCGATGCGCCCCCGGTGACGATGTAGACCTTGCCCGAAATGTCCATGTGCAGCTCCGCAGTGACGTTGACGTAAACGTCAATTCTGCACCGGTGCGCAGACCGCGGGTGGGTCAGCCGCAGCGCCCCACGCCGGCGGCTGTCTACGAGGCGAGCGCGGTCAGCACGCGTGCAGTGATTGCGTCGACGCTGCCGGTGCCGTCGATTCGACGGTAGCGGGGTGCCGCAGCATCGCCCGTGGCCGCCCAGTTCGAGTAGTAGTCGACCAGCGGCCGGGTCTGGCTCTGGTACACCTGCAGGCGCTTGCGCACCGTGGCTTCCTGGTCGTCGTCGCGCTGGATCAGGTCATCGCCAGTGGCGTCATCCTTGCCGGCCACTTTGGGCGGGTTGAACTTGACGTGATACGTGCGGCCCGACGCCACATGCACCCGGCGGCCACTCATGCGTTCGATGATGGCCTCGTCGGGTACGTCGATCTCCAGCACGATGTCGAGCTTCACGCCCGCCGCCTTCATGGCGTCGGCTTGCGGGATGGTGCGTGGAAAGCCATCGAACAGGAAGCCCTGGGCGCAGTCGGGCTGCGCGATGCGTTCCCTGACCAAGCCGATGATGATGTCGTCGCTCACCAGGCCGCCGGAATCCATCACCTTCTTGGCCGCGACGCCCAGCGGTGTGCCGGCCTTGACGGCTGCGCGCAGCATGTCGCCGGTGGATATCTGAGGGATGCCGTACTTCTGGCAGATGAACGTGGCTTGCGTGCCCTTGCCTGCGCCGGGGGCGCCCAACAGGATCAGTCTCATCGGTACCTCGTGTGCTTGTCGATGTGGCCGCACCACGGGCAGCCCGGCTGGGCAGCGGGTGTGGTCTGGAGGCGGCGGACCATTATGACCGCGCGCTCCTGCGTCAAGCTGACGCGTGCGATCGGGTCATCGCATCACGGGCGCATCACGGGCGCACCAGGGCGCATCAGGGCGCGCACGCGCTCCAAGTCTTCCGGCGTGTCGACGCCAGTGCCCGGCCGCAGTTGCGTGACGTGCACGGCAATGGCGTGGCCGTGCCACAGCACGCGCAACTGCTCGAGCGATTCGATGCGCTCCAGCGGGGCTGGTTCCAGTGCCGGAAAGGCACGCAGGAAGCCTGCGCGGTAGGCATACAGGCCGACATGTCGCAAGGGTGCGCCGTGGGCCCAGGCTGCCTGCGCGCCGCCGCCTGCGGGCACGTCGCGCCAGCACGGTATCGGCGCACGTGAGAAATAGAGTGCCCGGCACCGCGCGTCGAGCACCACCTTCACCACGTTGGGGTTGCGGTACTCGGTCTCGTCCTCGATGGCGTGGGCCACGGTGGCCATCGGGCATTCCGACCGTTCGTCGAGCATGCGCGCGCAGGCATCGATCAGGGCGGGTTCGATCAACGGTTCGTCGCCCTGGACGTTGACCACCCGCGCGTCGGCGTCGAGTCCGAGCAGGGTACACGCTTCGGCCAGGCGATCGCTGCCGCTGGGATGGTCGGCGCGGGTGAGCAATGCGCGTACACCGTGGGACTCGCAGGCCTGCACGATCCGAGTTGAATCGGCCGCCACGATCACCTCGCGCGCGCCGCTGCGCCGCGCCGCGTGGGCCACGCGGACCACCATGGGCAGCCCTGCGATGTCGGCCAGGGGCTTGTCCGGCAGGCGCGTGCTGGCCAGGCGGGCGGGGATCAGGACTGTGTAGCTCACCGCCTGACTCGGTCAGGTGGCCGCCTCGCCGGCGGTCGTGCTCGGCGGGGCAGTCCAAGGTGACGGTGGCGGTTCATCAGGTGGCAAGGCATGGGCCTCGCTTTCCAGCATCACCGGTATGCCGTCGCGGATCGGGAATGCGAGGTGGTCCGCAGCGCAATGCAGTGCCTGGGGACGGCCGGCGTCGTCGCGGGCCATCGTCAGCGGGCCCTTGCACAACGGGCACACCAGCAGGTCGATCAATCGGTGGTCGAGGCTCATGGAGTAGGGCGCGGCAGCCAAGGGGCCAGCGCGGCGTCGAAATCGGGGGGCAGGTCGAAGTCTAGCCGTGCCACCCACACGCGGGTGGCGCCGACTCGCTCTGGCGCCAGCTTCACCGCGTCTTTTTCGGTGACCACGACCTCGCGCTCGTCGGTGCTCCAGGGCAAGGGGTCGAATGATGCGTGGTCGGCCAGCGGCAATTCACGAATCGACAAACCGGCTTCACGCAGCATGGTAAAGAAGCCCTCGGGGCGCGCCAAACCGGCCGCGGCCAGCAGTGGCCGGTTGCGCAGGGCGTGGGCGGTCACGGTCTGCGTGGCATCGCCCCTCCACCAGTGTGCCAGGGGCCAGAACGCTGCAAGTCGCCTGGTGCCGCTCAAGCCTGGCCACGGCGTGCTGGCGCTGCCGCGGGTGTAGATGACGATCGTGCGCGGCGGCAGCGCGCGTGGCATCGGCTCGCGCAACGGGCCCAGTGGCAGCACATGGCCGTTGCCCACACCGCGGTCGTCGAAGGCGATGATCTGTGCATCGCGTGCCAATCGCAGGTGTTGCAGCCCGTCGTCGGAGACGATCACGGTCAACTCCGGGTGCGCGCTGCACAAGGCCAGCGCCGCGGCCACCCGATCGCGCCCGACGGCCACCGGCACGCCGGTGCGCAAGTGCACCAACAGGGGTTCGTCTCCGACATCGCGCGCGGCCGACAGGCGGGTGACCAGGTCGGTGCCCGTGCCGCTGCGGCCGTGGCCGCGGGCAATGACGCCGGGCCGGTGGCCCACAGCGCGCAGATGGTCCACCAATGCCAAGACGATCGGTGTCTTGCCGGCACCGCCGGCGACCAGGTTGCCCACGACCACGATCGGCCGTGGCGTGGGGAGTGCCTGCAGCACGCCCCACCGGTACAGCGCGCGGCGAGCGGTCACGGCCGCCAACCATACCCATGCCCATGGCCACGCCAGCCACAGAGCCACCGGTGGGCGTGGCGCCTGCCACTGGCGCACCAGCCAACGCTCCAGGCCCGCCCTCGCGCGCCCGATCGGCATGCCGGCGCTAGCGGTTGCCGCCCTGCTGGGTGGCGAAGGTCAGGCGGGGCAGGCCGGCGCGGCGGGCGGCATCGAGCACGTTGATCACGCTCTGGTGCGCCGCCATGGCGTCGGCGGAGACGATCACGATGCTGCTGGCCCCGGCACCGGCATCGGCCACCCGGCGCAATTCGGCCGTGAGCAGCTCGACGCTGCGGCCCTCGACCGGTTGTCGGTTCACGAGATACAGGCCTTCAGGGGTGACGGACACCAGGATCTCGCCCGGCCGCTCGTTGAGCCGCTCGGCATCGGCCACCGGAAGGTTGATCTGCAGTTCGGAGTAGCGGCTGTAGGTGGTGGAGAGCATCAGGAAGATGAGCACCACCAGCAACACGTCGATGAACGGGATGAGGTTGATTTCAGGCTCTTCGCTGCGGCGATGGCGAAAGTCCACGGCGCGCTCCGCTTCAGCTCTGGCCGCCGTTGGTCGGGCGTATCGCGAAGCGCATCAGGTGCGGCACCATGCGTTCGGCAGCCTGCTCGAGGTCGAGCGCGTACTCGTCGACACGGCCGCGGAAATAGCGATAGAACATCAAGGCCGGTATGGCGATGATGAGGCCGAACGCCGTGTTGTACAGGGCCACGGAGATGCCGTGGGCCAGCATGGCAGGGTTGGAGGCACCCGTGGGCGCTTGCGATCCGAAAATCTCGATCATGCCCACCACCGTGCCGAACAGACCCAGCAACGGTGCCGCGGCAGCGATGGTGCCCAGCGTGTTGAGATAGCGCTCCAGCTGGTGCACGCACACACGGCCGGCGTTCTCGAACGCCTGGCGGAGTGTGGCTTCCTGCAGGCGCGGATCAGCCATCACGGCGCGAAGGCCGGCTGCCAGCACCTGGCCGAGCACCGAGTTGTCGTGCAGCTTGGACACCACCTCGGCCGAAGGCAGGCTCTGCCGCGTCACGGTCATCACTTCATCGAGCAGCTTGGGCGGCGAAACCAGCCGCTCGCGCAGGCTCAGCATCCGCTCGACCACCAGCGCCAGGCCGATGACGGAACACAAGATCAAGGGCCAGATCGGCCAGCCAGCGGCTTGTATGATCGAAAGCAAGGCGTCCTCGTGTATGGGGTCGATGCGGGCCCGTGAAGGGCGATCGGCAGCTTGGGCGAGCGGCCACGTAGGCGTAGAAGCGAAGCGCGATTATGGCTTCCGTCGCGCCGACTGCCGCGCGAGCGGGCGCGATGTGGTGGTGTGCGCGGCAGCGGCGGTCATCCACCGTTCCTGTGGACAAGTTTGTGGGCAAGCGGTGCCAACCGCGCCGAGTGTGGCGCCAAATCAGGGCCCGCGACAGCTTGCCTGTTTTTTGTGCATCCGATTTGTCTTACTGGACAAGGACTTGCGACATTGCGACAAGCACATGACGGCATCGAACGCCGCGATTCAGCTGAAGCATCGACTGGGGACATCCCCGATGGCGCGGGCGCATGTCGCTGATCCGCGATGAAGCTGGCGATGCCGCGGTCGGCAGGCCCTGGAGTGTTGCCGACCTGCTGCTGGCCGTGTCAGATGCGGTCCAGGCGCGCTTGGGCTCCATTGCGGTGCAGGGCGAGATCTCCGGATTCAGCCGGGCCGCGAGTGGTCACTGCTACTTCTCGCTCAAGGATGCCGATGGGCAGGCGGCGCTGATTCGGTGTGCGATGTTTCGCCGCGCCGCAGCGATGCTGCCGTTTGCGGCGGCCGATGGTCAGAAGGTGTTGGTGCGGGGTCGGCTGTCGGTCTACGAAGCCCGGGGCGAGCTGCAACTCGTGGTCGAGGCCATGCAGCGCCTGGGCGAGGGTTCGCTGTACGAGCTGTTCGTGCGGCTGCGCGCCCGGCTGCAGGCTCAGGGCCTGTTCGATGCCCAGCACAAGCGGCCGATACCCCGCCATCCGAGGACGGTGGGTGTGATCACGTCGCCCGATGCAGCCGCGTGGCACGACGTGATGACCGCCATCGCGCGCCGCGCCCCGCACGTCCGCATCGTGCTCTACCCCACGCTGGTGCAGGGGCCGCAGGCGCCTGCCAGTTTGGTTGCCGCGCTGGCGTTGGCAGGCAGCAGGTCCGAGGTCGACAGCCTGATCCTGTGTCGAGGCGGGGGATCGCTGGAGGATCTCTGGGCCTTCAACGACGAACAGGTGGTGCGGGCCGTGGCGGCCAGTCCGATCGCGCTGGTCTGCGGCGTGGGTCACGAGACCGATGTGTCGCTCGCGGATCTGGCGGCCGACCTGCGAGCGCCCACGCCGACCGCAGCGGCCGAGTTGTGTACGCCAGTGCGTGCCGACGAGTTGCAGCGCCTGGAGCAGTTCGAGCAGCGTGCCCGACATGCCGCGGGCCGCAGATTGGATCAGCATGCCCAACATCTCGATCGGCTCGCGGTGCGACTGGGCCGACCCGCCCGGGCGCTGGTGCCGCAAGCACACCGGCTGGCCCAGTGGGAGACTCGGCTTCACGCATGCCTTGATCGCGAGTGGCAGGTGCGCCGCATGCATATCGATGCCCTTGACCGCCGGGTTCCGACGGCCGCGCTGCAGGCTGTCGATCGCAGGCGGCAGGCGCTGCAGGCGCTCGCCGGGCGCATGCAGGCGTTGAACCCGCAACGGGTGCTCGCGCGTGGGTATGCGTGGCTGGCCGACGCCGACGGCCGTGCCGTGACGTCGGCGAAGGGGCTGGTCCCTGGCATGCGACTCAGTGCCCGGCTGCATGATGGCCAGGCCGACCTTGCGGTCGAACGGGTCCGTGCCGGCATGACCACGTCGGATGACGGCTGACCTTCAACGTCACGCCCTGCAGGGAAATGAGCGGCTGCCTACAATCCGCGGCCTGAACAACCCGGCGCCCGCAAGGCGGGAGCCACCTGCCAAGGAAGCACCATGACCGCCTTCACGCTGCCGCCGCTGCCGTACGCGCCGGATGCCCTGCTGCCGCACATCTCGAAGGAAACGTTCGAGTACCACCATGGCAAGCACCATCAGGCCTACGTGACCAACCTGAACAACCTGGTGCCCGGTACCGAGTTCGCCGGCATGTCGCTTGAAGACATCGTGCGCAAGTCCAGCGGCGGCATCTTCAACAATGCGGCGCAGGTGTGGAACCACACGTTCTTCTGGAACTGCATGAAGCCCGCTGGCGGCGGCGAACCCAAGGGGGCACTGGCTGCGGCCATCCAGGCGAAGTGGGGCAGCTTCGCGGCCTTCAAGGAGGCCTTCACCAAGAGCGCGGTGGGCAATTTCGGCTCGGGCTGGACCTGGCTGGTCAAGAAGCCAGACGGTACGGTGGACATTGTCAACACGAGCAATGCCGCGACCCCGTTGACCACCGCCGACAGGCCTCTGCTCACCGTCGACGTGTGGGAACATGCCTACTACATCGACTTCCGCAACGCGCGTCCGAAGTTCGTCGAAACCTTCCTGAACTCGCTGGCCAACTGGGAATTCGCCGAAGCTAATTTCGCCTGAGAGCCTGTGAGCGAATCCGACACACCCGCTCGAGCGCCCCAGATTCATTCACAGGCTCTGAGCCGGCGCGCGGGCCGGTTGTCGCGTATGCAGCGCGCGCGTGACTGCTCTAGGCCGCGCACCGATGGAGTCCGGCTATCCACCATGGTGGACCGACCGCCACGGGTTTAGCATGCGACTCCATGCGGATACTCCTGGTCGAAGACGATGCGGCCCTGAGCCTGGGCATAGGCCGCGCCTTCGAGCGCGAGGGGTGGCGGGTCGACGTCCTCGATGATGGCCAGGTGGCGATCGCCGAGGGCCTTGCCACGGCCTATGACGTCGCCGTGCTCGACCTCGGTCTGCCCAGGCGCGATGGCATGGAGGTGTTGCGCCACTGGCGTGGGCGCGGCGCGCGCATGCCCGTCTTGTTGCTGACAGCGCGCGACGAACTGCACGATCGGGTCCTGGGGCTCGATGCCGGTGCAGACGACTACCTCACCAAGCCGTTCGATGTTCCCGAACTCGTGGCCCGCGTGCGTGCGCTGAAGCGGCGCGCCGACGGCCGAATCGACGACCTGGTCACCGTCGGCGAGTTGGCACTCGATCTCACCCATCGCGAGCTCACCTACCGGGGTGAGCGTGTGCGCATGAGCCCGCGTGAGATCGCCCTGGCCCAACTGCTGATGCAACGGTGCGGCCGGGTCGTGCCCAAGGAGAGCATCGTCTCCACGTTGTCGAGCTGGGAGTCCGACTTCAGCGAGAACTCGGTCGAGGTCTACGTCCACCGGCTGCGCAAGCGCTTCGCCGAACTGGGCGTGGTCATCAAGACCGTGCGCGGCTTTGGCTACGTGCTCGAGCCGTCGACGCCCGACTCGCCGCCGGCGTGACGCGCAGCATGGCCGACCGACCGCACGGTCCGAGCCTGCGGCGGCAGTTGCTTCAGCCGCTGGTCTGGGTGTGGGCCATGGGCATGGCGGTAGCGGTTGCCGGTGCCCTGCTGCTGGCGCGCAGCGCGGCGAATGCGGCCTTCGACCGCGGATTGCAGGACGAGGCCACGGCGCTGGCTGCGCGCGTGCTCTGGTCTGATCGCGGGCCGCTGCTCGACACATCGCGCCAGGCCATGGAAGAGATCACCTGGGACCTCGCGGATCGAAACGCCTACGCCATGGTCGATGCCGACGGCTATGTCCTGGCTGGCGACGGTGCCATACCGATACCAAGCTGGCACCGCGACAGCGTCAACCAGCCCACGGTATTCGAGAGCACGTACAAGGGCGTGCCTGTGCGCGGCGTGGTGTTTTCCGTGATGTCACCGATGCTCGACCGGATGGTGTCGATCATCGTGGTCGAGAGTACGCGCAAGCGTGCCGAGGCCATGCGAGACATCCAGATCGGCATCGTGTTGCCGTCGCTGGCTCTGGGGGCGCTGACATTTGCGCTGCTGGCGTGGGGCATACGGCGGGGGCTGCAACCGCTGCGCGATGTCGCCGCCGAGGTGGCGGGGCGCAGGCCAGACGACTGGAGGGCGCTGAGCCTGCAACGCGTGCCTGCGGAAGCGGTGCCGCTGATCGAGCGCATCAATGCGCTGCTGGCCAACGTGCAGCACACGATGTCGGTGCAAAGGCGGTTCATCGCCGATGCAGCGCACCAGTTGCGAACGCCGGTTGCCGGCATGCGCGTGCTGGTGCAGGACCTGCAGCAGGAGTTGGCGCCGCTGCAGGCCGGATCCGGGCAACCCGGCTGGGCCGCCGTTCTCGACCAGTTGCTCAGCTCGAGCGACCGCATGGCGCGTCTGATCGGACAACTGTTGAGCCTGGCGCGTTCGGAGACAGCGCTCGGTGTCGACGCCGTCGGCGTTGTGGACGATCTGGCTTCCGTGGTGCGGGAAGCTGCCGAACCGCTGGTCTTGCGCGCATTGCGCGACGGTCGGGTCTGCACACTGGAGGCTCCGACAGAGTCGGTCAGCGCCCGTGCCCATCCGTTGTGGCTGGGCGAGGTGGTGAACAACCTGCTCGACAACGCCTTGCGCTACGGTGGGCGCAATATCGTGGTTCGCGTGCGGGCACCCGCACAGGTCGGCGACCCGGCGGCAGTCGAGGTCGAAGACGATGGCCCTGGTGTGCCGTCTGATCAGATCGATCGGCTGTTCGAGCCGTTCTGGCGCGGCGAGCGCGCCGACATGCGCAACGATGGCGGTACCGGGCTTGGACTGGCCATCGCCCGGGAGATCACTGAGCGCATGGGCGGATCGCTGACCGCGGTTTCGCGCCCGGACTACGCAGGGATACGCTTCACCATCGAATTGCCAAGCTGATACACAACGAACCCGCCGTTCGCGGCGATCCGTTCAGCTCGCGCTGCGAGAGAAGGGCGGCCCCACGAGCCTGTATCCGGGCTTGATGCTGCGCTTGGCAAACCAGCCCAGGTTCATCTCCAGCGCGTAGCGCACGGCAGCCTTCGAACAGTGCGACTGCTCCGACAGTGGTTGCATGTCGGCCAGGTTGACGATGGTGCCATCGTCGGCCAGAAAGGCGATGGTCAGCGGTATCAGCGTATTGCGCATCCAGAAGCACTGCTGGGACGGTTCCTCGAAAACGAACAGCATGCCTTCATGGGCGGGCAGCTCGCGCCGGAACATGAGGCCGGTCTGTCGTTGCTCGAACGTCGCGGCCACCTGCGCGCGGATGTTGTGCATGCCGGCTTTCAATGTGATGGTGGGCAGTTGCTGCGGTTGGCCTTGCGGTGCCTGTGCAAGGGACCATTGGCCGGACACCGCCATCGCGAAAGCGAGCAACGCCGTGCGCATGCACGTGCGCCAGTGCGGCGCGGGCCGCACCTGGCTTGCGGGGAGCCGGCACCCGTCCATGCGCCCATCGTAGCCGCTGGAACTGAGGGCGAGCGTGCTGGTCGGGCTTGTCATCGGTTTTCAGCGCAGTTGAAGTTGGCAAAGGATAATCGCTCCGGATTCGTGGACGGGCCACCAACGCATGGCGGCCGACGACCCCGATGCGGGGTTCCGTGCCCGCGCCGTCACTTCTCCCAATGAGCCCGTCGACCGCCGCCAATACCACCAGCGCTCTCGAGTTGCTGGATGACCCCGTGGCGCTGCGCCGCCACACGCGGCAGGTGGCTGGGGTCGGCGGCAAGTCGCTGTCGGAGTCATCTCTGCGCGTCAGTGGCATGTACTGCGCAGCTTGCGCGGGCGTCATCGAGTCGGCACTGGTTGGCGTCGACGGCGTGGTCGAGGCCAGCGTGAGCGCGGCTTCCGAGCGCGCCCGGGTGCGTTGGGATCCCCAGCGCACCCGTATGGCGCGCATCGTTCAATCGGTGCAGCAGGCCGGATATGGTGCTGTGCCCGATGTTGCCGTGCATGCGCGCGAGCAGCGCCGGCAAATGGAGCGACAGGCCCTGTGGCGCTTGTTCGTCGCAGCCTTCTGCGCCATGCAGGTCATGATGCTCGCCACGCCGAGTTATGTGAGCGGGCCGGGTGAGTTGGCGCCCGACATGAGCCGGCTGCTCAATTGGGGGGGCTGGGTGCTCAGCTGGCCGGTGCTGCTCTTTGCGTGTGGCCCCTTTTTCCAAGGCGCGTGGCGCAGCATTCGCCAGAGGCGCATCGGCATGGACGTGCCGGTCAGTCTGGGCATTCTGGTGACGTTTGCCGCCAGTTCCGGAGCCACGTTTGATCCCGGCGGGCCGTTCGGCACCGAGGTCTACTTCGACTCGCTCACCATGTTCGTCAGCTTCCTGCTGGGCGCGCGTTGGCTGGAGTTGCGGGCGCGTCATCGCGCTGCCCAGTCGCTGGAGGACACCGTGCTGGGCGTGCCCGAGTCTGCCCTGCGCGTCGATGGCACCGGTCGGGACGAGCGTGTTCCTGTCGAGCATCTGCAGGTCGGCGATACCGTTCGCGTTCTCATGGGCGAATCCGTGCCGGCCGACGGCGTGCTCCTCGATGGTGCGGCTGAGTTGTCCGAGGCGCTCCTGACCGGGGAGAGCCGGTCGGTCTTCAAGGGCGCCGGAGATCTGCTGGTTGCGGCCAGCGTGAACGTCGGTGCGCCGCTGCACATGCGGGTCGAGTGCGTCGGGGAGGACACCCGGATTGCGGCGATTGTGGCGTTGATGCGTGATGCCCTTGCCCAGAGGCCGGCGGCGGCGCGCCTGGCCGATCGTTGGGCCGCACCCTTTCTCTGGACCGTGCTCCTTCTGGCAGCGGTGGCGGGCGTTGTCTGGGCCGTTCTGGATCCGTCGCGCGCGGTCTGGGTCGTGGTCTCGGTGCTCATCGTCACATGTCCCTGTGCGCTTTCACTTGCCGCGCCTGCGGCCATGTTGGCGGCGGCGGGCCGACTGGCCCGCGATGGCGTCTTGTTGCAGCGGCTCGATGCGTTGGAGGCATTGGCCAGAGTGTCCTCGGTCTACTTGGACAAGACGGGAACCGTCACCGCCGAAGAACTGCAGGTGGCCGAGGTCCACTGGCTCGATGCAGGTGCACGGGGTGGTGGTCGGTTGGCGGCCGGTGTCGAGGCGACTGGCCTGGTGGCTGCCGCGCAGACCCTGGCGTCGTGGTCGCGGCATCCTCTGGCGCGCGCCCTGGCGGCGGGGTCCGCGCAGCCGGAGGGCGGGCGTACACCTTCGATGTCAGACAGCGGCGCCTGGACTTGCGTGCGCGAGGAGCCGGGGCAGGGCCTGGAAGCGCGCTCCGACCGTGGTGAGCGATGGCGACTGGGGTCTGCGGCCTGGGTCGGCGGTGTGCCAGCCGGCGATGCCGATCAGACTCGGCTGTGGTTCGGGCCTGTCGGGCAGGCGCTCGTGGGCTGGTCATTCACTGAAGTGCTGCGCGCCGACGCGATTGCGGCGGTGGAAGCTCTGCATGTCAATGGCCTGGAGACCATTGTGCTGTCAGGTGACCAGGCCCAGCGGGTCGAGGCGGTGGCGGCGCAGCTGGGGGTCGATGGGTGGCGCGCCGCGCTGACGCCTCAGGGCAAGCTCGACGAGGTGGCGCGGGCGCAGGGGCGCAAGCGCTGCGTCGCCATGGTCGGCGATGGCGTGAACGACGCACCCGTCTTGGCGCGAGCGGATGTGTCGTTTGCCATGGGCCAGGGAGCAGTCATGGCTCGCACCCAGGCGGACTTCGTGGTCTTGTCCGGGCAGGTTGGCTCGGTTGTCCGATCGTACGAATTGGCACGTCGGTGCATGCGCATCGTCAGGCAGAACACCTTCTGGGCCGTGGGCTACAACCTCGCTGCGGTTCCGCTGGCCCTGGCAGGCCTGTTGCCGCCGTGGGCCGCGGGGCTGGGCATGGCCTGCAGTTCGCTGTGGGTGGTAACCAACGCATTGCGGTTGGCGGGAAGGGCACGCCCACCCAGAATGCAGCCAGGCTTGCAGCTCGTACACGGAGCGGCATGATGGAAGTGCTCTACCTGTTGATCCCGATGTCCGCCGTCCTGGTGCTGTTGATACTGGGTGTATTCGGATGGGCCGTGCACCGGGGCCAGTTCGAGGATCTCGAGCGCGAAGGGCAGCGCATTCTGGAGGCCGAAGGCGAGGGGGTTGACGGGAGTCAACGAGTCGCCGATCAAATCGGCAAAAATTCACCCTAGTTTCATCCTGGTTTGTCTTGATATTTGTGAGGAGGAGAGTCCATGGCATCACCCGCGAACCAGGCCCCGCCGGTCTACAGCGACACCGTCGTGAGGCTGTTTGCACTGGCTGCCGTGCTGTGGGGCATCGTCGGCATGCTGGTCGGCGTGATCGTTGCGGCCCAGCTCGCATGGCCGGAGCTCAACTTCGGCATTCCGTTCCTCAGCTATGGCCGCCTGCGTCCGCTGCACACCAATGCCGTGATCTTCGCCTTCGGTGGAAGCGTGCTCTTCGCCACCAGCTACCACGTGGTGCAGCGCACTTGCCAGACCCGGTTGTTCATGCCGGGGCTTGCCATGTTCACGTTCATCGGGTGGCAGGTGGTCATCCTGGCTGCCGCGATTTCGTTGCCCATGGGCATGACCAGCGGCAAGGAGTACGCCGAACTGGAGTGGCCGATCGACCTGCTCATCGCCGTGGTCTGGGTCTCCTACGCCGTGGTGTTTTTCGGCACCGTGGGGATGCGCAAGATACGGCACATCTACGTGGCCAACTGGTTTTTCGGGGGTTTCATCCTGGCCGTTGCGCTGCTGCACATCGTCAACAGTGCTGCGGTGCCGGTGAGCTTGACCAAAAGCTATTCGGCATACGCGGGCGTACAGGACGCCATGGTCCAGTGGTGGTACGGCCACAATGCCGTGGGCTTCTTCCTGACCGCGGGCTTCCTGGGGATCATGTACTACTACATCCCCAAGCAAGCGGAACGACCGGTGTACAGCTACCGGCTGTCCATCGTGCACTTCTGGGCCCTGATCTTTACCTACATGTGGGCCGGTCCGCACCACCTGCACTACACCGCACTGCCCGACTGGGCACAGAGCATCGGCATGGTGTTCTCGCTCGTGCTGCTCGCGCCGAGCTGGGGCGGCATGATCAACGGCATCATGACCCTGTCCGGTGCGTGGCACAAGCTGCGTGACGACCCGATCCTGAAGTTCCTCATCGTGAGCCTGTCGTTCTACGGCATGAGCACCTTCGAGGGACCGATGATGTCCATCAAGACCGTCAACGCGCTGTCCCACTACACCGACTGGACTGTCGGCCACGTGCACTCCGGCGCGCTGGGTTGGGTGGGGCTGGTGTCGATGGGCGCGCTGTATCACCTGATCCCGCGCATGTTCGGCCGCAAGCAGATGTACAGCGTGCGCGCCATCGAATTGCATTTCTGGATCGCGACCATCGGCATCGTGCTGTACATCGCTGCCATGTGGATCGCGGGGGTGATGCAAGGCCTCATGTGGCGTGCGGTGAATCCGGACGGCACGCTGGTCTACAGCTTCGTCGAGAGCGTCAAGGCCACTTATCCCTTCTACGTGATCCGCGTCGGTGGCGGACTGCTCTACCTCACCGGCATGGTGATCATGGGCTGGAATACCGTGATGACGATGCGCGCGGGCAAGCCCGTGGAGGCACCCATCCCCCTGGCCCCGGCCCACGCCTGAGACCGAAGGAGAACACGACATGGCACAGCACCATGCACCCAGCGGTCACGAGCGCATCGAGACCAGCAACTTCCTCATGATCGTCCTCATCCTGCTCACCGTTGCGGTGGGCGGTCTGGTCGAAATCGTTCCGCTGTTCTTCCAGCGCTCGACCACCCAGCCTGTCGAAGGACTCAAGCCCTATACCGCATTGCAGGTGGCCGGGCGCGACATCTACGTCCGCGAAGGCTGCTACAACTGCCATTCGCAGATGATCCGTCCGTTCCGCGCCGAGACCCTGCGCTACGGCCCGTATTCGGTGGCGGGTGAATTCGTCTACGACCACCCCTTCCAATGGGGCAGCAAGCGCACCGGCCCTGACCTGGCGCGCGTGGGCGGGAAGTACAGCGACGAGTGGCATCGGTTGCACCTGATCAATCCGCGTGATCTGGTCCCGGAGTCGAACATGCCGGCTTACCCGTGGCTGCAGCGCAATGCGGTCGACGCCGAGGGCCTGCCGGTGCGGATGAAGGCCCTGCGCATGCTGGGTGCGCCCTACAGCGACGACGAGATTGCCAAGGCGCCGGAAGAGGTGAAGGGCAAGACCGAGATGGAGGCCCTGATCTCCTATCTGCAGGTGCTGGGCACCGCGCGCAAGTGACACACGGGAATGAACATGGACGTGAATGACCTGCGCAGCGTGGTGACGGTGCTGTCGTTCGTTGCTTTCATCGGTATCGTGGCATGGGCCTGGAGCGGCCGCAGGCGCGCTGCATTCGACGCAGCTGCGCGCCTGGCATTGCACGACGACGAGCCGGCCATCGGCAGCGCAGGTGATGCACCGTCCACAGGAGCAAGCAAATGAGCGACTTCTTCAGCAGTGGCTGGGCGGTTTTCATCGCCGCCACCACCATCCTGGGATTGATTGGGTGTCTGGTGTTGCTGGCTATCGCCAGCAAGCGCCAGGTCATGGCCGACGACAACACAACCGGGCACGTCTGGGACGAGGACCTTCGGGAGCTGAACAACCCGTTGCCGCGGTGGTGGATGTGGCTGTTCATCATTACCGTGGCCTTCGCGGCGGCTTACCTGACCTTCTACCCGGGCCTGGGCACGTTCGCTGGCACCTTCAAATGGACCAGCACCGGCCAGTGGGAGGCCGAGCAGGAAAAGGCCCGCACCGCAATGGCACCGATCTACGCCAAGTACACGACCATGCCCGCGGCAGAGCTGGCCAAGGACGCGCAAGCCATGGGCATCGGCGAGCGCTTGTTCATCAACAACTGCGCGGGTTGCCACGGCTCCGATGCCCGTGGCAGCAAGGGCTTTCCGAATCTCACCGATACGGACTGGCTCTGGGGGGGCGAGCCGGAGCAGATCAAGCAGACCATCGCGCAGGGCCGCAACGGCGTGATGCCGCCGATGGCGGCGGCGGTAGGCTCGGGCGACGATGTGCGCAACGTGGCGCAGTATGTCCTCAGCCTGTCGGGCAGCCCGCACAACAGCGCCATGGCCCAGCTGGGCAAGCCCAAGTTCGCCGCCTGTGCGGCGTGTCACGGCCCGGAAGGCAAGGGCAATCCCGCCCTGGGGGCACCCAACCTCACCGACAAGGTGTGGCTGCATGGTTGGGGTGAGGAAGCGATCGTTGCGATGATCAACGGGGGCAAGTCCAATGAAATGCCGGCCCACGAGAAGAGGCTCAGTGCCGAGCAGATCCACGTCCTCGCTGCCTATGTCTGGGGTCTCGAGCGTGCCGGGGGTCGGTCGGCCGCCAACTGACGTCCGAGGCGAGCGCCATGGGTCCCAGCCAGGCTGGCGGTAGCGCAGCCGCCGAGTTCGATGTGAACGCCGACGACGCCGCCGTTGCGGTGGTCTCGCTGTACCAGAAGCAGCAGAAGATCTATCCGCGGGCGGTGTCGGGCCTGTTCATGCGCTGGCGCTGGGCGCTGGTCTGGGCGACTCAACTGCTCTTCTATGGCCTGCCGTGGTTGAGCTGGAACACACGCCAGGCGGTCTTGTTCGACCTGGCTGCGCGGCGGTTCTATATCGGGCCGCTGGTGCTGTACCCGCAGGACTTCATCTATCTGACGGCGCTGCTGGTCATCTCGGCGTACGCGCTGTTCCTGTTCACTGCGGTTGCCGGACGCTTGTGGTGTGGCTATGCGTGCCCGCAGACCGTCTACACCGAGATCTTCATGTGGGTCGAGCGCCGCCTGGAAGGCGACCGTGTCTCGCGCATGCGCCTGGATGCCGCGCCATGGAGCTTCGAGAAGCTCTGGCGCAAGGGTGGCACGCAGGTCGCATGGGCGGCCATCGCCTTGTGGACCGGTTTCACTTTCGTCGGCTACTTCACGCCCATCCGCACGCTGGCGGCCGAGGCATTGACGCTCTCGTTCGGCCCCTGGGAGTGGTTCTGGGTCCTGTTCTACGGATTGGCCACGTATGGCAATGCTGGCTTCTTGCGCGAACAGGTGTGCAAGTACATGTGCCCGTACGCGCGCTTCCAGAGTGCCATGTTCGACAAGGACACGCTCATCATCACCTACGATGCTGCCCGCGGCGAACCGCGCGGATCACGCTCGCGCAAGGCCGACCCGGCCGCGCTCGGGCTGGGCAGTTGTGTCGATTGCGGCTTGTGCGTTCAGGTCTGCCCAACGGGCATCGACATCCGCAAAGGTCTGCAGTACGAGTGCATCGGGTGCGCAGCGTGCATCGATGTCTGTGACGGCGTGATGGATCGGGTGGGCTACCCCCGCGGGTTGATACGCTATGACACGCAAAACGGGTTGGCGCTCAAGCTGAGTCGCTCGCAGTTGTGGCGACGGGTCTTCAGGCCGCGCGTGCTCGTCTACTCGGTCATTCTGTTGTTGGTGGTCGCATTGTTGGGCGTCAGCCTTTGGCGGCGCGATCCCTTCAGGGTCGACGTGGTGCGCGATCGCGCTTCGCTGGCGCGCATCGTCGACGATGGGCGCATTGAGAACGTCTACCGGCTGCAGGTGATGAATGCCACCGAGCAGCACCAGCGTTATGCACTGGCCGTCGACGGTTTGGACGGCGTTGCGCTCGAAGGTGCGACGCGGTGGGAGATCGGACCAGCCCAGGCACGCTGGATCGCGGTGGGCGTTCGGGTACCGCACGGATCGGCGCAAGCCGCGGGGCCGGGTGCGCATGCCATCCGCTTCACCGTCACGCGCGTCGGCGATGCCGGCCTGCCGGATGTCCGCGTGGTCGAGGACTCGACATTCGTGGTGCCGCGCTGACTGTACTGCACGCCCTCTGGAGACCCTTCATGCCACGATACGTCACGACCCAGACCGCCGCATCGATCGTCACGCCGTGGTGGCGTGTCGGGATGGTGTGGTTGGTGATCGGTGGTCCGCTGGTGGTGGTGGTCGCCGCGGTCGCGACCGCTGTCATCGCCTACACCGGTGCCGACAGCATCGTGTCGGATCCGGAGGCGGTCAGACAGGCGACGACGCAGCCTGTGGCCGCCACGCCCGCCATTCAGGCCCGCAACCATGCTGCGACGGCATCGCAGAACGGGCGGTGACCGGGCCAGCGCAGAGCACGCCGGGCGCAGGTTCAGCAGTTCGCGCCGTTGACCAGGCTTTGCAGCTTGTCCTGAGACACGATACGGATCTGGCGCTGCTTCACTTCCAGGATGCCTTCTTCCTGGAACTTGGAGAACGTGCGGCTCACGGTCTCGAGCTTGAGGCCGAGGTAGCTGCCGATTTCCTCGCGTGTCATGCGCAGTACCAATGCCGACGCCGAGAAGCCCCGTGCCTGCAGGCGTTGGGTCAGGTTCAGCAGGAACGCAGCCAATCGCTCCTCAGCGCGCATGCTGCCGAGCAGCAGCATCACCCCATGGTCGCGGACGATCTCGCGGCTCATGATCTTGTGGAACTGGTGCTGCAGTTCGGTGAACTCCCGCGAAAGCTCCTCGAGCTGGTCGTAGGGAATCACGCACACCTGGGAGTCTTCGAGAGCCACGGCATCGCAGCTGTGGCTGTCGTTGCTGATGCCATCGAGCCCGAGCAATTCGCCGGCCATCTGGAACCCAGTGACTTGGTCGCGGCCATCTTCCGAAGACACGCAGGTCTTGAAAAAGCCGGTGCGCACCGCATACAGCGCCTGGAAGGCATCGCCGGCTCGAAACAGCGTGTCACCCCGCGCCACGTTGCGTCGGTTGGCCACCAGCGTATCGAGCTTGTCCACGTTGTCGCGGGTGAGACCGACCGGAAGACACAACTCGCGCAGATTGCAGTTGGAGCACGCGACCTTGAAGGGCTCGAGTCGCATCTTGATGGCTTCGGTGGGCATGATGCAATTATCGCCTGCGCCGGTGTCGCGTCCGGCTCGTGGGGTCGCAAGCCGTCATCCTGTGTTCCAGTTGGTGCGCCGGCACACCTCCGGTGTCCCGAAGTGTCTCCCGGCGGCTTGAGGCATGTCAAGCCGCCACCCTCCTCATTTGGCACAGTCCCGACTCATGCAGTCCACCTTGTCTGAACAGCCACCCGTGCTCACGGAGGCCATGTTGCGCCGGCTCGACCGGCCCGGCCCCCGATATACGTCCTATCCCACGGCCGACCGCTTTGTCGAGGCGTTCGGTGCACATGAGTACGAGCAGGCGCTTCGCCAGCGTGGGTGCGGCGCGGTGGTGGGCGGGGCGCCTGCGCTGTCGCTGTACATCCACATCCCGTTCTGCGAGTCGGTGTGCTACTACTGTGCCTGCAACAAGGTCATCACGCGGCATCACGAGCGCGCAGCCGAATACCTCGACGTGCTCAGGCACGAGGTCAAGCTGCACACCGACATCCTGGGCACGCACCAGCCGGTGTCGCAATTGCACCTGGGTGGCGGCACGCCCACGTTCCTGTCCGACGACGAACTCACCAGCTTGATGGGCGGGCTGAAGGATTCGTTCAAGATCGCTCCCGGCGCCGAGATCTCCATCGAAGTCGACCCGCGAACCGCCACCGCGCAGAGGCTGGAGCACCTCCATCGCCTCGGGTTCAACCGCCTGAGCTTCGGTGTCCAGGACTTCGACCCCGAGGTGCAGAAGGCGGTGCACCGCATCCAGTCCTACGAGTCGGTGCGTGACCTGATGCTGGCCAGCCGAGCGATCGGCTACGAGTCGATCAATGTCGACCTCATATACGGACTGCCGCGCCAGACGCCCACCTCGTTTGCCCGCACCATCGCTCAAGTGGGCGAACTGCGCCCGGATCGCATCGCCTTGTATGCCTATGCGCATCTGCCTTCGCGCTTCAAGCCGCAGCGGCGGATCGTGGCCGATCAACTGCCGAGCCCGGACGATCGCGTGCAGATGCTGGGCGGCGGCATTTCGGGCTTCATCGCGCAGGGCTACACCTACATCGGCATGGACCATTTCGCGCTGCCAGGCGATTCACTGGCCGCGGCCAAGCGGCAGGGCCGGCTGCATCGCAACTTCCAGGGCTACAGCACCCAGCCTGATTGCGACCTGATCGGCCTGGGCGTCTCCGCCATCGGCCGCATGGGGGCCACCTACAGCCAGAACGCCAAGACCCTGCCCGAGTACTACGACGCCGTGCGGCAGGGCCAGTTCCCGATCGTGCGCGGCCTGTCGGTCACGCGCGACGACCTCGTGCGCCGCGCCGTCATCATGGCCCTGATGTGCCAGGGCCGCGTCGAGTTCGAGTCCATCGAGGTGGCCCACCTGATTCGCATGCGCGAGTACTTCCGCACGGAACTCGAAGACCTCGTCGAGTTGCAGGGCATGGGGCTGGTCGAAGTCGAGCCAGCAGCGATCGAGGTTACCCCAGCCGGTTGGTACTTCGTGCGCGCCATCGCCATGGTGTTCGACGCGCACCTGCGCAAGGACCAGGTACGCGAGCGGTTCTCGCGCATCATCTAGAGCATCGAAGGCGCCGGGTGGCGCTGGCGCGAAGCCGGCCGTCTCTGGCATGAATCCGTCGTGGAGTTCGCACTCGCCCTGAGCGCGCTGTTGCTGGGCCTGGCCGGTACGCCGCATTGCCTGGCCATGTGCGGCCCGGCATGCGCGGCGGTCGGTCGCGGTGGGCCTCGGGCAACGTCAGCGTTTCATCTCGGGCGACTGGCCAGCTACGCGGCTGGCGGCGCCGTGGCGGCCACAGGAGTCGCCTGGATCGGCGCGGCAGGGCAGGCGGCGACTTGGCTGCGTCCGCTGTGGACCTTGGTTCACGCAGCTGCCCTGGGCCTGGGCCTGTACCTGCTGTGG
>JABWBN010000250.1 GCA_013360485.1 Burkholderiaceae bacterium
TTCCGATCTCAGGTCGCGCAGGCTGGCGCGGGCGCAGACCACGGGCACTGCCAGCGCGGCGCCTTGCAGTGCGCGCCAGGCAACGACCTGGATGGCACCGGTGGCCAGGGCCGCGCCGACGGCCGAAAGCACATACAACCCCAGGCCGCCCAGCAGCACCGGCCGCCGCCCCCAGCGATCGGCCAAAGGGCCCCAAGCCAACTGGGCCACGCCGAATGCCAGGATCATGGCCGACATCGTGAGCTGGACGGCGGACATCGAGGCGCCGAGCTGCCGGCCCAGCAGTGGCATGGCCGGCAGCATCAAGTCGGTGGTCACGGGCTGCACGCCCAGCAGCACCGCCAGCACCACGGCGGCACGCCGTGCCGACGGGCGCGCACGCATGCCACCGGTCGAGTCGTGGACGGGTGCCGCTGCAGCGCTGGTGCCGGGTTCGCTCCTCACGCGAAGCGCTCGTCCGGGCGCAGGTAGCGCCATTGGCCCGCGGGCAGCGGACCCAGCACGACGCTGCCGATGCGCACGCGCTTCAGGCCGATCACCCGCAGTCCGACGAGCTCGCACATGCGCCGGATCTGGCGCTTGCGACCCTCGCGCAGCACGAAACGCAGTTGGTCTTCGTTGGCCCAGCTCACCCGCGCGGGCTTGAGAGGCCGGTCGTCGAGCGCCAGCCCGTGGCGCAGCAACTCGAGCTTCGCCGGCGCCAGCGGTCCCGCATGCATGTGTTGCACGCGCACCAGGTACTCTTTCTCGACGCGGCTGTCTTCACCGATCAGCAGCTTGGCGATGCGGCCGTCCTGGGTCAGCACCAGCAGGCCGGTGGAGTCGATGTCCAGCCGGCCGGCAGGCGCCAGCGAGCGCAGGTGTCCGTTCTGGAAGCGCAGCGGCAGCTTGTCGTCGCGCCACCGGTTCGCGGCGGTGACCAGGCTGACGGCTGGCGCATAGCCGTCTTCGGCCTGGCCGGACACATAGCCCACCGGCTTGTGCAGCAGCACGGTCACGCGCTGCGCCTGCTGCTGGCGAGCTGCGGGGTCGATTGCGATGCGCGCGTCGGGTTGCACGCGCTGGCCCAGCACCGCCACAGCGCCGTTGACCTGCACCCAGCCGGCCTCGATCCACTCGTCGGCTTCGCGGCGCGAGGCCAGGCCGCGCTCGGCCATCACCTTCGACAGCCGCACGCCGGTTGCCGCGGCATCGGCCGCGTCGCTGGGGTTGGGAGGGTTCATCCGTTGCATTGTCGCTGGGGCTGGCTGGCCTTGCGACCCTGCGGACCTGTGCGCCGATGCAATTCGAGTCAGCGGCCACGCAGGAACAGCGCGTCGAGTTCGCGCAGCGTGATCTGGCGCCAGGTGGGGCGACCATGGTTGCACTGGTCGGCCCGGTCGGTGCGCTCCATGTCGCGCAGCAGTGCGTTCATCTCGGGCAGCGTGAGCTGGCGATTCGCGCGCACCGAGCCGTGGCAGGCCATGGTTGCCAGGATGTCGTCGCGCGCGCGCTGCACCGTGCGCGAGCCGTCGTGATCGGCCAAGTCGGCCAGCACCGCGCGGGCCAGCGCGACCGGATCGGCGTCCGGCAGCGCTGCCGGGCATGCACGCACCGCCAGAATGCCCGGCGCTAGCGGCCCGATATCCAGCCCGAGCTCGACCAGCGCATCGGTCGCTGCGTCAGCGGTGGCCACTTCGGCCGCGGTGGCTGCGAACGTCACCGGAATCAACAGCGGTTGCATGGCCAGGCGCTTACCCCGGTCGGCCGCCTTCAGGCGCTCGTAGACGATGCGTTCGTGCGCGGCGTGCATGTCGACGATCACCAGCCCGTGTTGGTTCTCGGCCAGCACATAGGTTCCGGCCAGCTGGCCCAGCGCCCGACCCAGCGGCCAGTCGTCGGGTGGGGGGTCGGTGGTACGCCCCGGCGGGTTGAGCGCGGCAGTGGAGGTGACATCCGCCGTGGCATACAGCGCCGCCGCTTCGCCCAGCACCAGCGCAGCCTGCCGCGTTGGCGGGGCGTACCAACTGCCGGGTGGCAGTGCCGCCCGATGCGCGGCCTGCGCGGGGAGGTCGGACGGGGTGTTGGCCAAGCGTGTCGGCGGGGCCGCCGGCTGCGCAGCCGAGCCTGCGCGCGAAACCCCCAGCGCGGCTTCTACCGTGCGATGCACGGCCTGGTGCACCTCGCGTCCGTCGCGAAACCGAACTTCGATCTTGGTCGGATGCACATTGACATCCACCCGCGCAGGGTCGATCTCGATGAAGAGCACGTAGCTGGGCTGGCGCGCGCCATGCAGCACATCCTCGTACGCGGCCCGCGCCGCGTGGGCCACCAGCCGGTCGCGCACATAGCGGCCATTGACATAGGCATACTGCATGTCCGATCGGCTGCGGGCAGCGTCGGGCAGGCCGATGTGCCCACGTACCGTCACCACAGTCGACGCCAGGGGCTGCGGCAACGCACGGCTGTGCCCGACGAAGCCGGCGCCGAGCACATCGGCCACGCGCTGGGCCGAGTCGGCCCGCCGCCATTGGGCGACCAGCTTTCCATCGTGCCAGACGGTGAAGGCCACTTCGGGTCGCGCCAGCGCATGGCGCCGCACAGCTTCCAGGCAATGGGCGAACTCGGTGGCATCGGTCTTGAGGAACTTGCGCCGTGCCGGCGTCGCGAAAAACAGCTCGCGCACTTCCACGGTGGTGCCCACACCGCGCGCAGCCGGCTGCAACTCGCCGCTGCGCGCGTCGACGCGGCTGGCCTGCGCAGCCTCGAGCGTGCGGCTGGTGAGCGTGAGCTCGGCCACCGAGGCGATTGCGGCGAGTGCCTCGCCGCGGAACCCCATGGTGGCCACCGATTCCAGGTCGGACAGGCTCGCGATCTTGCTGGTCGCGTGGCGTCGCAGCGCCAGGGTCAGCTGGGCGGCGGGTATGCCGCAGCCGTCGTCCTCGACCACGATGGCGCGCACGCCACCGGCCTGCAGGCGCACGCTCACCTGGGTGGCGCCGGCGTCCAGCGCGTTGTCTACGAGCTCGCGTACAACCGAAGCCGGGCGCTCGACCACTTCCCCCGCGGCAATCTGGCTGATCAGTTCGTCGGACAGTTCGCGGATGGGAGGGCGGTGATCGGGTGCCATCACGGGATTATCACGACGTCCCTGCCGCGAAGCAGGCTCGAAACCCCGTTACCGGCGGTAGCGGCCGTCCGGCGTGACGTGGGCCAGTTCGACAAATTGCGAGCCTGTGTGCTTGCGACCCGTGAAGTCGATGTCGACACCCGCCACCCTGAATCGCAGGGATCGAATCCCCTGGTGCAGGCTGTCGCGGGTCGGGCTCCGGCCGGCTGCTCGCAAGGCCTCGATCATCACCAGCGCATTGACGTACCCTTCAAAAGACGCGTAACCCACCGGCACGTGGGCCGCGATGCTGCGGCTGCGGTATTCCCTTGCCGTCGGGTCGGATTCGCTCCAGGGGTAGGGCATCACTTGTGAAGTTGCCAACCCGCGCAGCCGGCCACCCAGCGCTTGGGCCACCAGGTCACCGGCCACGACCGACATGCCATAGAACTGCGGGCTGGCCCCGTTGTCCCACATCGTCTGCATCAATCGGGCTATGGGTGGGCCGGACAAGAACATGATCACGACCTGCGCCTGGGTCGATGCCAACGCTCGAGCGGCGTCGGCCACGTTGCTGCCGTCGTTCTGGATCGCCGCAGACCCTGCGACATCCGCCTGACCGTGTGACTGCACCGCTTGGCGTACTTGTGCCAGGACCTCGTCTCCTCCGGGATTGGCCAGGTGAGCGACCGCGATGCGGGTCATGCCCAGGGTGGACAGGTGCTGGACCAGCTTCTCGGCTTCACGCCGGTAAGTGGCGCGAACGAAGTACGCGGCATTCAGGGCCTTGTCGCGGGTTGCGTCAGACAGCGCGTAATTGCCGATCAAGGGCGCGTTGCTCTCGCGCAGGACTGGAACTGCGGCGGCGATCGTGCCTGAGCCAACGCCGCCGAAGAATGCGAAGACACCATGCTGGGCCAACAGCGTCTTGTAGTTGTCCACGGCCCGAGCGGGCTTGAGCTCATCGTCGAGCGACACCAGCCTCAGGCGCCGCCCGTAAACACCTCCGCTGGCGTTGGTGGCGTCGAACGCCAGGCGTGCACCCGCATTGAATGCCTTCAGCGCGGCGCCCAACGGCCCGCTGAGCACTGCAGATTGGCCGAGCACGATTTCGCGGTCTGTCACCCCGGCGTCGGCCGCATAGGCCATTGGGGTGCGAGCGATCCATGGCAAGGCAAGTGCGGTGTGCAGCAACTGGCGACGGCTGGTCATGGGCGCTCTCCGGACGCTGATAGTTAACGTAATGAATTGTCGTGATGCAAGTCTTCCGGATTCACACCATGTAATGATCAGTGAATACCCTAGAAATGTACTTATTCCAGTGAACCAGTACACGGCGTGCCTCGGTCCGGATAATCCACGCCCTATGGACCTCATCGCTTTCGCCCTGGACTTCGTGCTGCATGTCGATGACCACCTGCGCACGTTTGTCGACCTCTACGGCGCGTGGGTGTACGCACTGCTGTTCCTCATCGTCTTCGTGGAGACAGGCCTGGTTGTGATGCCCTTCCTGCCCGGCGACTCGCTGCTGTTCGTCGTCGGCGCGCTGGCGGGCGCGGGGCTGTTGAGTTACCCCTTGGCGGTGTTGCTGCTGGTGATCGCAGCCATCGCCGGTGACCAGACCAACTACCACATCGGCCGCTATTTCGGGCCGAAGGTGTTCGGATGGGAGCAGTCGCGCTGGTTCAATCGACGCGCGTTCGACCAGGCGCACGCCTTCTATGAGCAATACGGTGGTATCACGCTGGTGCTCGCCAGGTTCATGCCATTCGTGCGGACGTTCGTTCCGTTCGTCGCCGGCGTGGCGGCGATGAGCCGAGGCAAGTTCACGATGTACAACGTGATGGGTGCGCTGCTGTGGGTGCTGAGTCTGGTGACGGCAGGTT
Organism: Burkholderiaceae bacterium; assembly: GCA_013360485.1. Taxonomy (GTDB): domain Bacteria; phylum Pseudomonadota; class Gammaproteobacteria; order Burkholderiales; family Burkholderiaceae_C; genus Pseudaquabacterium. The sequence goes on from JABWBN010000250.1 coordinate 4,975, forward strand.
ACCTGTTCGGCAATGTGCCGTGGGTGCAGAACAACCTGAACATCATCATCTGGGCAATGATCATCGTGCCTGGGCTGATCGTCATCGTTGGCGCGCTCAAGGCGCGCTGGGGCGCCAGCCGTCGCGTCGGTGCGCCATGACTTGGACGCTGGAAAAAAAATGGGGCGCCAGCTGGCGCCCCGAAACTCCGAGTGGACCCTGATGTGCCGCGGTGGGTCTGGGTCAGGCAGCCGCGGCGGCCCTTGGGAGTGCGTTCAACTCTCCTGTCGCAACCTGTCGCTCGGCCCGATCAGTTGATCGGCGCCTTCTTGCCATCCTTGTACATATACAGGGTCATGGCCGGGTTCTTTAGTTCGCCGTCCTTCTCGAAGGCGACCTTGGCGGTCACGCCCTGGTAGTTGACTTCGGCCAGCTTGGGCAGGTAGACCTTCGGGTCGGCCGAGTTGGCC
>JABWBN010000251.1 GCA_013360485.1 Burkholderiaceae bacterium
CGCGCATCAATGCGCTGGCCATGCAGCCGGGCGCATCGCCGGCGCTGCGATCGTCGCTGCAACTGGTGGCCCACACGGCCGGCCGCCTGCGCGCCGGTTGGTACGAAACCGGGGCATGGGCTGCTGCACCGGCCACGCCGGCGGAGGTGGCCGAAGCCGAGGCCATCGGCGACGAACTCATCTATCGCCTGCGGGGCGCGGAACGTGCGGCACGGCTGCAGGCATCGCAATTGCCGCCAGCCGAGGCCCAGCAGCTCGACCAGTTCTTCGTCGAGCTGCGCGAAAGCCTGCGGTAGCCGCCCGCGCACAACTCCGGGCTTGCCCGGTGGCCGCACCGGGGGAGTGTTGGCGGATACTCGTGCCGCCCCAGGCCGGCTCACCGGCTGCCCCGGGGCGGGCCCCGTCGGTGACGAAGGGCCCTCGACACCCACGAGGAGGCGAACACCATGCGCATCATCCGTCGCGCGGCACTGGCCGCTGCCGCCACCACCCTGATCGGCGTCGCAGCGCCGTCACAGGCGGGCCCGGCCTACATCACCGTGGGCGAGGCGGCGCATGCGCTGCTGGTTGATGTGGCGCCACAGGCGCGCGAGCACAGCGGGGCCGACGTACCCGTGATGCTGCCGGCCGGACGCGGCAGCCGTGCGCTGGCCGCAGGCCGCGAGCGTGTGCGTGTGGTCGAGATCGATGAGTCACGGTTGCCGGCGCTGTCGCAGGCGGTGCATGAGCAACTCCATCGCTGCGGCGGGTACGTGCACCACGACTCCCTGGCCGAAGCGCTGGCCACCTTGCACCGGCTGCAGCAGCCGGTTGCGGCAGCGGCCACCCCCAGCTACGCCATCGACGACAGCGGCACGGTCACACCGTTGCTGGCGCAGATGCAGGACAGCCAGATCCTCGCCACGATCGAGCGGCTGTCGCAGTTCCAGAACCGCTACTACACCAGCAGCCACGGGCAGGCCGCGTCCGATTGGCTGGCATCCACCTGGCGCTCGATGGCGGGCGGCCGCGCCGACGTTCAGGTGACGCAGGTGCGTCACCGGGGATGGCCGCAGAAGTCGGTGTCGCTGCTGATTCGCGGCAGTGGCAAGCCACAGGAGCGGATCGTGCTCGGCGGCCATCTCGATTCCATCGCCTCGCCGGCCGGCAACGAAGTGCGTGCGCCGGGTGCCGACGACGATGCCAGCGGCGTGGCCACGCTGACGGAGGTGATACGCGTGCTGATGGCGGCGAACTTCCGCCCCACCCGCAGCGTGGAGTTCATCGCCTACGCAGCCGAGGAGGTCGGACTGCGGGGATCGGCCCAGATCGCGGCGCGGAATGCGCGCCAGAAGCAGGCGGTGCTGGGCGTGTTGCAGCTCGACATGACCGCCTACCAAGGCGACGCCACCGACCTGTGGATCTTCACCGACTACACGCACGCGGCGCAGAACCAGTTCATCGCCGACCTGGCGGCACATTACCTGCCGGAGCTCACGGTCGGCTTCGATCGCTGCGGTTACGCCTGTTCCGACCACGCGTCATGGACGCAGCGCGGCTTTGCGGCCTCGTTTCCCTTCGAGGCCAGCGACGCCCATTACAACAAGGCCATCCACACCGCGGCCGACACCACGGCCACCTTCGGCAACCACGCCCGCCATGCGCTGAAGTTCGGCAAGCTGGCGTTGTCTTACGCAGTGGAACTGGGCAGCGACTGAAGGCACCCTTGCCCGACGACGAGCGTTTGGCTGCCGGTGCAGCGCCCCACGGCGACAGTGGCGGACGGTCACCGACGCTGGGTAGGGAGCTCTAGGCGCGGCTATCGAATGCCCTGATCCGCCAGGGCTTTCCCCTCGGGGAGAATGCGCGCCAGTTCCCGAAAGCGCACCCCATGGAAAAGATCTGGCTGAAGCAGTACCCCGCAGGCGTGCCGGCGGACGTGAAGGTCGACGTCTACCCGACACTGGTCGCACTGGTCGACGACAGCCTGCGCAAGAACCGCGACGCCGCGGCGTACAAGTTCATGGGCCGCTCGTTCACGTTCGCCGAGATCGACGAGGCTTCGCGGGCGCTGGCCGCCTGGATGCAATCCAGCGGCCTGGAGCGCGGCGATCGGGTGGCGGTGATGATGCCCAACGTGCCGCAGTACCCGGTGGCGGTGTGCGCCATCCTGCGAGCCGGCCTGGTGGTGGTCAACGTCAACCCGCTGTACACCCCGCGCGAGCTCGAGCACCAGCTCAAGGACTCCGGCGCCAAGGCCATCGTCATCCTCGAGAACTTCGCCGCCACGCTGCAGCAGGTGATCGAGCAGGTGCCCACCAAGAAGGTGGTGGTGGCCGCCATGGGCGACATGATGGGCTTCCTCAAGGGGGCCATCATCAACCATGTGGTGCGCCGCGTGAAGAAGATGGTGCCCGCCTACTCGCTGCCCGGGGCCACCCGGTTCAACGAGGCGGTTTCGCGCGGGCGCGGCATGAAGTACACGCCGCCCAAGCTCGGGCCCGACGACATCGCCGTGCTGCAGTACACCGGCGGCACCACCGGCGTGAGCAAGGGGGCGGTCCTGCTGCACCGCAACCTGGTGTCCAACATCCTGCAGTCCGAGGCCTGGTACCAGCCGGCACTCAAGAAGATTCCGTCCGGCCAGCAGATCGTCACCGTCTGCGCACTGCCGCTCTATCACATCTTCGGCTTCAACACGAACATGATGCTGGGACTGAAGATGGGCGGCTGCAACATCCTCATACCCAACCCGCGCGACATCCCCGCGGTCCTCAAGGACCTGGCCGCGCAGCCGTTCCACAGCTTCCCGGCGGTCAACACCCTGTTCACCGCACTGGCCAACCACCCCGATTTCGACAAGGTCGACTGGAGCCACCTCAAGATCTCGGTGGGCGGCGGCATGGCGGTCACCCAGGGCACGGCCCGGCTGTGGCTCGAGAAGACCGGCTGCCCCATCTGCGAGGGCTACGGCCTGTCGGAGACCAGCCCCTCGGCCACCTGCAACCCGGTCGATACCACCGCCTACAGCGGCACCATCGGCCTGCCCATGCCCAACACCGACCTGAAGCTGCTCGACGACGATGGCCACGAAGTGCCCATGGGCACGCCCGGCGAAATCGCGATCAAGGGCCCGCAGGTGATGGCCGGCTACTGGCAGCGGCCCGACGAGACCGCCAAGGTGATGACGGCGGACGGCTACTTCCGCACGGGAGACGTCGGGGTGGTCGACGAACGCGGCTACTTCAAGATCGTCGACCGCAAGAAGGACATGATCCTGGTGTCGGGCTTCAACGTCTATCCGAACGAGATCGAGGACGTGCTCAGCCAGATGCCCGGCGTGCTCGAGTGCGCCGCCGTGGGCGTGCCCGACGAGAAAGCCGGCGAGGCGGTGAAGGTCGTCATCGTGAAGAAGGATCAGGCTCTCACCGAGGCTGCGGTGCGCAGCTACTGCGAGGCCAATCTCACCGGCTACAAGCGGCCGAAGGTCGTCGAGTTCCGCACCGAGCTGCCCAAGACGCCGGTGGGCAAGATCCTGCGCCGCGAGTTGCGCGACGCCCGGCGCTGAGCCCCTGGTCCGCAAAGGCACCATCCGCCGCCGCTGCGGCCGCCACAGCAGGCGGCAGGTGGGGGCGCTGACGTCGGGCACACTCCGGGGCATATGACGCCGCGATTTCACGTCGGCCCGGTGCCCGGCCCCGGCGCTCTGATCGATCTGCCCCCGCCAGCCACCCGCCATGCCCAGGTGCTGCGACTGCAACCGGGCGATGCGTTGTGCCTGTTCGACGGTCATGGCGGCCAATGGAGGGCCGAGCTCGATGCCATGGGGCGCAAGGCCGCACGGGCGCACGTGCTGGCCCACGAACCCATCGAGCGCGAATTGCCCTGCGCCGTGACGCTGGCCCTGGGCATGCCGGCCAACGAGCGCATGGACACCCTGGTCGAGAAGGCCACCGAGCTGGGCGTTCATGCAGTGCAGCCCCTGGTGTGCGCGCACTCCGTGCTGCGGGTGGCCGGCGAGCGGCAGAAGAACGGCGCGCCGGAAGAGCTGAAGCACGAAGCCGCGATCGAGCCCGACGGCAATGAGCTGCGGGCCACGATCGAGCGGCTGGCGCGGCTGGTCGGTCAGGGACGGTTCGTCGGGTCGGACGTGGGCCTTGTGCTGCCTGCCGCCGCCGTGCGATTTCACACTCTGATGGTCAGCGAGGGGGGGCTGCGGCAGCCGGCAGAGAGCATTCAACAGGCGCTGAAGTGGGAGATCGCGCGGGAGGAGCGTTCGGAGCCGCACGACATCGAGGTGCGCTTCTGGCGGCTGCCGCGCAGTCCGCACGCGCGGCACAACGTGATGGCGGTGGCCCTGTCGGCCGAGCAGGCCCGTGGGTGGCACGGGTCGTTTGGGGAAGCGGGGCTGAGGCTGAGCCGGCTGACGATCGCGCCGTGCGCATTGGTGTGGCTGGCGCTGCGCGGCTGGCCGGCGGCGGCCGGCGAGCTCTGGGGGGCGCTGGACCTGGGCGCGCGGCAAGCGACATTGAGCGTCGTCATCGGCGACGTGCCGATCTACGTGCGGGGGCTGAGCGCCTCGGCGGAGAGCTGGACCCAGCGGTTGAGCGAAGGGCTCGACGTCAGCCCGGCGGAGGCCGAGAAGCTGAAGCGCCAGCACGGCGTGCGCGCGGAGGCGTCGAGCGCCGCCGAGGGCGAGGAGAGCCTGGCGCGCGTCAACTACCGGCTGCTGCGCGACCGCCTGGAGGTGCTGGCGCAGGAGATCGAGCGCTGTTTCTCATATGTGCTCGGACAGTATCCCGACGCGAATCCGGTGCGGCTGGCGCTGGCGGGCGGAGGGGCGCAGATGCCGGGATTGGCGGAGTTCTTGAGTGCGCGGCTGGGGCTGCCGGCGAGCGTCGTGGCGGGCGTCGGGGGCGTGGATTTCGGGGCTGAGGCGGCGAGCGCCGTCGGAGGCGCGCTGCTCGACGTGGAGGGGCCATGATCCCAAACGTCAACCTGGTGCCGGCCGAATGCCTGCTGTTCCGGCGACGGCGCCGGCGGCTGAAGGTCTGGGCCGGGATCTGGAGCGCCGCGGCCATGGCCGTGCTCGGCGCGTGGCTCGTGCGGTCGGCGGTCGCGGATGGCTTTGGGCGGCTGCAAGCACGGGTGGAGGAGTTGGAGGGACAGCGCTTCGTGCTGGAGAGCCAGATGCAGGCGGCCGGAAATGAGCAGCGGCGGCTGGTGGAGGCCGTGCGGGCGCTGGATCGACTGAGGCCGGAGCAGCCATGGCCGGCGCGGCTGGCGAAGCTGGCGGCCACGGCGCCGGAGGGCATCGTGCTGTCGGAGCTGGCGGTGGAGGGACGCAGGCTGGAGGCGCGAGCCGGGAATCCCGCACCAGCGACCGCGGAGCGCCAAGCCCCGACTCCGCG
>JABWBN010000252.1 GCA_013360485.1 Burkholderiaceae bacterium
GTGCGCCGTCCAGGTGCGTGGCCAGGCCGTGCCGGCGAGCCAGCGCGCTAGCGGCCCGCTGGTAGTCCATCGGCAGCACCTGGCCGCCCAGGGTGTTCTCCAGGCACAGCAGCCGGCTGCGGGCAAAGTGCGGATCGTCGGGCTTGACGTTGGCCTCGATGTCGGCCAGCGCCAGCGTGCCGTCGGGCTGGTGGGCGATGGGCTGCGGCTGTATGCCGCCCAGCACCGCTGCGCCGCCGGCCTCCCAGCGGTAGGTGTGGGCCATCTGGCCGACGAGATACTCGTCGCCGCGCTGGCAATGCGCCATCAGTGCGCACAGGTTGCTCTGCGTGCCGCTGGGCATGAACAGCGCCGCCTCCTTGCCCAGCAGCGCTGCGATGCGCTCCTGCAGTGCATTGACGCTGGGGTCGTCACCGAAGACGTCATCGCCCAGCGGGGCGACCATCATCGCCGCACGCATCGCCGCAGTGGGCTGGGTGACGGTGTCGCTGCGCAGGTCCACGGTTTTCATCAGTCCACCCTCCGCCCTTCGGGCTTCGGGATTCGCGCCTGGGAGCGGCCCGGAGCACTCATGCATGTGCTCCCATCGCAAGGAAGTTGCGCAGCATCGCGTGGCCGTGCTCGGACAGAATGCTCTCCGGATGGAACTGAACGCCCTCCAGCGGCGTGGGTGTGCCGGCCAGCTCACGGTGGCGCACGCCCATGATTTCGCCGTCCTCGGAGGTGGACGTGACCGCCAGTTCGGCAGGACAGGTCGATCGATCGATGACGAGCGAGTGGTAGCGAACGACGCTGAACTCACGCGGCAGCCCGGCATACACGCCCTGTTCGTCGGTGGTCAGGGTGCTGGCCTTGCCGTGCATCTGCCGGCCAGCTCGCACGATGCGGCCGCCCAGCGCCGCGCCGATGCTTTGGTGCCCCAGGCACACGCCCAGGATCGGCAGCCGCCCCATGAACGCGCGGATCGCCGGCACGCACACACCCGCCTCGGCCGGCGAGCACGGCCCCGGCGAGAGCACAAGGTACTGCGGCGACAGGGCCTCGATGCCCTCGAGCGTGATGGCGTCGTTGCGATGCACCGCCACCTCCTGGCCCAGCTCGGCGAAGTACTGCACCAGGTTGTAGGTGAACGAGTCGTAGTTGTCGATCATCAGCAGCATATGCGCTCTAACCCTTTGATTTCATTGGATGTTCCGAGGAGCATCCTGATTCGGTACCCGCTTTGATACCCGCTTTTTTCGACGCTGGCGAGGCCGGCGCGCGGTGCTGGGTGGGGACGGAAGGCGCCTTGACTCGCTGGGAGGGGCGCGTAGGGGTGGTCAGGCTGATGGCTTGCGCCAACGCCAACCGGAGCGCGCTGCGGTGATCGGACGGATCGCAGACATGATGTGCATTATGGCGGCTTCACGAGGCGGCCCGGGGTTGCTGTGCAAGTGGCGCGGCGAGCCTTATCCCGTAACCCTCATGGGCTCCAGCGCAGCTGCGCTTCAGCTCCATGCATCCCCCAGCGCCTTCGCTTGCTGCAGCACCAGTTCCACCGCCGCCTCCTGCTGATCCGGCGGGTACTTGTACTTTCGCAGGATGCGCTTGACCATCAGCCGCAGCTTGGCCTGCACGCTCTCGCGCGCCGACCAGTCCACGCTGAGGTTCTTGCGCAGGTTCTCGGCCAACTCGTGGGCGATCTTTTTCAGCGTCTCATCGGTCAGCTCGCGCACAGCCGATTCGTTGTTGGCCAGCGCGTCGTAGAAGCGCACCTCGTCTTCGGTCAGGCCGAGCTGCTCGCCGCGCGCCGCAGCCTCGCGGAACTTCTTCGCCATCTGCACCAGCTCTTCCATCACCTGCGCGGCTTCGATGGACCGGTTCTGGTAACGCTGCACCACGTCGGTCAGCATGTCCGAGAACTTCTTGTTCTGGACCACGTTGCCGGCGAAGCGTGACTTGATCTCGCCTTCGAGCAGCCGCTCCAGCAGTTCGACCGCCAGGTTCCGCTCGGGCAGGTTGCGCACTTCGGCCAGGAAGGCGTCGTCCAGCATGCCGATGTTGGGCTTGTCCAGGCCCACGGCGTCAAAGATGTCGACCACCTCTTCGGAGACCACCGCCGAGCTGATGATCTGCCGGATGGCCAGCTCGCGCTCCTCGTCCGTCTTCTTCTGCGCCGTGATCTCGCGCTTGGTCAGGATCACCTTCACGGCCTGAAAGAAGGCCACCTCCTCGCGCACGGCCTTTGCGTCGTCGAGCGTGCAGCACAACGTGAAGGCCTTGCTCATCGCCAGCGCCAGGTCGGCGAAGCGCTTCTTGCCATCCTTCAGGCCCAGCACGTAGTTCGCCGCGCCGGCAAGCGTCTTGTGGCCGCCGGTGAGGAAGTCGCTGTAGTCGAAGCCATGCCCGTTCGTGCCGGCCAGCATGCCGCGCAGCGCATCCAGCTTCTCGGCCAGCACGCTATAGGCCTCGTGCGCGTCCACCGTCGGCCGGCCGCGGCCCTGTGCTGCGGTGTACTCCTTCAGCGCCGACTTCAGCTCGTTGGCAATGCCGATGTAGTCCACCACCAGGCCGCCCTGCTTGTCCTTGAACACGCGGTTCACGCGCGCGATGGCCTGCATGAGGTTGTGGCCCTTCATCGGCTTGTCGACGTAGAGCGTGTGCACGCAAGGCGCATCGAAGCCGGTGAGCCACATGTCGCGCACGATCACCAGGCGCAGCGGGTCGGCCGGGTTCTTGAAGCGTTTCTCCAGCCGCTTCTTCACCTGGGCGCTGTAGATGTGGGGCCGCAGCTGCGCCTTGTCGCTGGCAGAGCCCGTCATCACGATCTTGATCGCGCCTTGCTCGGGGTCGGGGCTGTGCCAGTCGGGCCGCAGCTTGATGATCTCGTCGTACAGATGCACGCAGATCTCGCGACTCATGGCCACCACCATGGCCTTCCCGGTCTGCGCCTTGTTGCGCTCCTCGAAGTGCGCCACCAGATCGGCTGCCACCTGGGCGACACGCGGCGCGGCACCCACCACCTTCTCCAGCGCGGCCCAGCGGCTCTTTAGCCTGGCCTGCTGGCTCTCTTCCTCCTCTTCGGCCAGCTCGTCGACCTCGTCGTCGATGGTGGCCATTTCGTCGGCCTTGAGACCCAGCTTGGCGAGCCGGCTCTCGTAGTAGATGGCCACCGTGGCGCCATCTTCCTTGGCCTGCTGCATGTCGTAGACGCTGATGTAGTCGCCGAACACCGCCCGCGTGTCGCGGTCTTCGCCCGACACGGGCGTGCCGGTGAAGGCCACGAAGGTGGCGTTGGGCAGCGCGTCGCGCAAGTGCTGGGCATAACCTGACTGGTAATGCGCCACCTGGTACTTCGCGGTCGGTGCGAACTCGGCACGGTGTGCGGGCGTCGTGCCATCACCCGTGGTCAGCGCGCTCGATGCCTTGGGTGCTGACTTCGGCGTCTTCAGCTTCGCCTCGAAACCGTACTGCGTGCGGTGCGCCTCGTCGGCCATCACGACGATGTTGTGGCGGTCGGAGAGCAGTGGGAACGTGTCCTCGTCCTCTCCCGGCATGAACTTCTGGATGGTGGCGAACACGATGCCACCGCTCGGGCGGTTGCCGAGCAGCGCGCGCAGCTCCTGCCGCGTGTTCGCCTGCACCGGCTGTTCACGCAACAGATCCTGCGCCAGGCTGAACACGCCAAAGAGCTGGCCGTCCAGGTCGTTGCGGTCGGTGATGACGACGATGGTCGGGTTCTCCATCGCCGGCTCCTGCATCACGCGCGCCGCGAAGCAGGTCATCGTGATGCTCTTGCCACTGCCCTGCGTGTGCCAGACCACGCCGCCCTTGCCGCGCAGCCGCGCATCGCTGTTCGGGCGCGAGGCGGTCACCACCTGAGCAATGGCCGCCCGCACTGCGTGGAACTGGTGATAGCCGGCGATCTTCTTGACAAGTTGGCCATCGTCTTCGAAGAGCACGAAGTAGCGCAGGTAGTCGAGCAGGTAGGCCGGCGCCAGCGCGCCCCGCACCAGCGTTTGCAGCTCGTGGAACTTGCCCAGCGGGTCGAGCGCGTTGCCTTCGATCGTGCGCCAGGCCATGAAGCGCTCGCTGTCGGCTGAGAGTGAGCCGAGCAGCGCTTCGCTGCCATCGGACACCACCAGCACCTCGTTGGTCTGGAAGATGTCCGGGATCTGCGCCTTGTAGGTCTGGATCTGGTGGAAGGCCTTCCACACGTCGGCGTTCAGGTCGGCCGGGTTTTTCAGCTCGATCAGCACCAGCGGCAGGCCGTTGACGAAGAGCACGATGTCGGGCCGGCGCGTGTGGTGCGGCCCGGTGACGGAGAACTGGTTGACAGCCAGCCACTCGTTGCGGGCAGGGTTGGCCCAGTCCACCAGGCGCACGAAATCGCCGCGCGTTTCACCGTCGCGCTGGTACTGCACCGGCACGCCGCCCACCAGCAACCGGTGGAAGTGGCGGTTGGCGGCCAGCAGCACGGGCGTGCCCAGGTCCAGCACCTGGCGGATGGCGTCCTCATGCGCCGCTGCGGGCACGGTCGGGTTCAGCGCAGCCACGGCGGAGCGCAAACGCCTGAGCAGCAGCACTTGGCGGTAGTTGTCGCGCTCGGGCGTGTCGCCGTCGGGCGCGATGTCTGGTCCATAGCGGTGTTGCCAGCCCACGTCGGCCAGCCACGCCAGGCACTCTTGCTCGATCTGGTCCTCCGTCATGGGCTCCAGGTCCCTTCGCTGAGCAGTTCGACGTAGGCAGCGTAGCTGAACAGGCGGTTCTTCTTCTGGCCGGTCAGCTCGCTCAGCATCCCCAGGTCGTGCAGCAGCTTCACCGCCGCGGTGGCCGTGGGGAAGGTGGTGTCCAGCTTCTGGCGGGCCTGTTCGATGGTGAAGCGCGGCATCAGGGGTAGCAGTTCGAACAGGCGCAGAGCAACCCCACCCACGCGGGGCGCGGCCAGCAGGCGCTTGCGGTCGGCGTTGATCAGGGTCGCCATCGCAACGATGCCGCGCTCGGCGTCCGTGGCCGCGGTCTCCACGCCATCGAGGAAGAAGCCGATCCAACCTTCCCAGTCGCCTTCGGTGCGCACGGCCGACAGACGCCGGTAGTACTCGGCCTGGTGCTGCTTGAGGTAGCCGCTCAGGTAGACCAGCGGCTCGGGCAGCAGGCCCCACTGCTCCAGCAGTGCCGCGATCAACAAGCGGCCGATGCGCCCGTTGCCGTCAAGGAATGGGTGGATGGTCTCGAACTGCACGTGCACCAGGGCCACGCGCACGAGCGGCGGCAGCACCGGCGCGGGGTCATGGATGAAACGCTCCAGGTCGGCCAGTAGCGCCGGCACCTGGTCGGGTGGCGGCGGCACGAAGGTCGCCCGGCCTGGCCGCGCGCCGCC
>JABWBN010000253.1 GCA_013360485.1 Burkholderiaceae bacterium
CCAGCGGAGCGCAGCGGCGGGGAGATCGGGCGCGGGGAGGTCCATGGCGGCGAGGCCGGCCAGGGCGAGCGGGGCGCGCTCGGATTCGAGCACGACCTCGACCGTGAAGGGCTCCAGGCGCTCTCCCCCGCGCGAGCGCTTGAGGGGCAAGAGGAGGCGGCCGCGCTCGTCCTGGCTCGGGGTGACGGGGACCCCGTCGAGCAGCGCGGAGCGGACCCCCGTGGCGGCGGGGAGCGCGAGCGCGAGCGAGGGGCGCAGGGTGTTGCGCAGCGTGATGCGGAGCTCGGTGAGCAGCTTGCCCTCGGGGGAGAGCACGGTGAGGGCGTCGATCCTGTCAATGGCGCCCTCGGCGAGCTCCTCCTCGGGCAATCGCTCGACGCGGAGCTGCAATTCGGGGGAGGGGCGGTGATAGCGGTAGGCCTTGAGGATGGGGCTCACGGCGCTGGCCGCGACCTCGCCGGGGAGCTGGCGGGCGTCCACGGCCGCGAGGTCGCGGCGGGCGGCCTCGTCCAGGCGCAGCTTGCCCGGGACCTCCACGGCGAGCCAGCCGTGCTCTCGCAGGGCGCCGAGGCAATGCGGCAAGACCACCGAGAACGCGCCGGCGGCCGGGGTCGTCCGGTGCGGGGCTCAACCCTTGCGGCGAACGCCAAGCAGCAGCAGCACGCCGCCGATCACGGTCGCACCTGCGCCCGCCCAGATGGGGATGTTCACCGTCTCCTGCTCCTTCACGGAGAGCTCGAGCGGGCCCAGCTTCGCCTGGTGTGTCTCGCGCGTGTAGCTGAAGCTGCCGTAGGCAAGCCCCAGGACGCCGGCGACGATCAGCACGATGGCCGCGATCCGGATGCTGTTCATGTCGGTTCCTTCTACAAGGCCCTGCGGCCGCCGATGACGCGGAGCAGGACCACGACGATCGCGAGGACCAGCAGCACGTGGATGAAGCCGCCCAGGGTGTAGGACGTGACCAGTCCCAGCAGCCAGAGGACGAGCAGGACGACAGCGATGGTTTCGAGCATGGCCTTCTCCGTTCGGACGGGCCAGCCTTGTCGGGCCAGCCGTTGCATCGATCCGGAGCCCTGCATGGCGAGGTCGAACAGATCACGCGCCGTCGCACGGTCCCCGCGGTGGTACATCTTCTTGGCGATCACCTCCCCGGCCGTCTCGACGCGCACCGGCCGCCCCTGGATCTCCCACCGCTCCCACGCCGCGTCGGTGAGGTTCGGTGCGGCCACGAAGTCGATCTCGCCTTCCTCGAACTGCAGCTTGACGAACGAGCCCGGCATCTCCGTGTACTCCTCGGTCAGGGATGCCGCGGTGTCGCTGAGTCGGGGCGTCACGTAGCCGAGGTACTGCGGGTCCGGCACGAAGATGTCGATGTCCTTGCTGAGGCGGTGTCCGTACCTGAACATCAGGACGGTTCCGCCTCCGAAGGTCCAGAACGGGTCCGCAAGTCCCCCATGGCGCTGGATGTCGTCGACCAGCCGCAGCGCTCGCTGGAACAGCACTTCCCAGGGGCCGGACGGCAGCGACTTCATCACACGGTCATCACGCCCACAGGCGCTGCCGGTGCACGGCCAGTGACCTGGCGAGCTTCGCGACGTTGCGCCATACAGCCTTGGGGGCGACGCCCTCGTTCGCGGCGGCTTCCTCCACGGCCATCACCACCAAGGGCACCGGCGCCTCGTCGAGCAGGTGCGTCAGATGGGCCGCGTAGCCCTTCGGTACGCTGCCGCTGACCAGCGCATGGCCGAGCATGTCGGGAGGCACCTCCTGGACGTAGCTCACGCTGGCGTTCTTCGCCGCCATCCACAGGCCCCGCTTCCGGGCGCGCGCGGCCTGGCTGGGCGGATCGAGGTCCAGCCCAAGCACGGCCAGCACCTGGGCGACCCGGTTGAATCCCAGATCGCTCAAAGCGCCCGCTTCCAGGCCGACCAGCGTCTGCCGCGAAAGCCCGCTCAGTTGCGCAAGCCGGGACTGCGTCAGTCCCAGCGCCTCGCGCCGCTCGCGGATGATGGTGCCCAGGTTGGAAAGATCCACAGCTTGGCCTGAAGAATTGTCGAATATTTTGGACATTCTAGCGCCTCCGAACCACACCCGCCAGGCCCTCGCCAGCGGCGCCGCAGGCCGCTCGCTGCCCACAGCCGTGACAAACATGCTCGCTGTCGGGCCACTGCGGGCGATCGAGTCCATCGATCAGTCGACGGTGCCTCGCTGCAACGGCTTCGATTTGCTCCCGCGACATCAAGCGGACCGCTCGTGAGGTCGGCGGCGCTGAGTGCCGACCAGGAAAGATCACGAACGCCTCGTCAGACACCTGGACACGCAGTTCATCCTCCACGGCCACCCGCTGCGCCGAGAGCTGGATGACATCCGACGCCCTCACCGCCGCAGTCGACCGCGTCTTCAGTTCAACCAGCACGACCAGACCGCTCGGCAGCCGATAGGCCCTGTCCACCCTGGCCACGATAGGCCAGCGGCTCTTCGACCTGAACTGCGACTCCACGCAGATCAGTTCGGCGTCCCGCAGCCCGGCCGGTCGGTCCCGCCGCTCCGCGACGCGTGCGCGGTGCCGCCGCACCAGGTGCCACGTGACCGCCAAGGCAACAGCCAAGAGCAGCACCCACGGCCACATCAGCTCGAACCTCATGGTCGCCGCCTCGCCGACCATCGCCGCCAGCCATGCGCCACGAAACCCAGGATGCCCCTGGTCATCCGCAGCAACGGCGGGCAGCGCTGGAGCACTCTGCAAAGGCGCGGACCGGCGGCATAGTAGGCTGCCACCAAGCGTCGCCCCCAAGGCCGCGGCCTCAGGACCGTGTCCCTGAAGTCGCGCAACGCATTGGTCTGCCAGGCGTCCCCGAAGACCATCGTCGCGATGAAGCACCTCTCGCCCGGTCGTCGAGTCGACCCGTCGCTTGGCGCTGTGGCGCGCCGACCCTGCAACTCGAAGCGCACATGGGCAGCGATGCCCCTCCGGCGCGCCTCTTCCTGTGAAGTGCTTCGACGCGGGCCGTGCAGGGATTCGAGAACCACCAGGCGTTCGCACCGACCCATCTGCGCCAGCTCGGAGGCCCCTACCGACCTACCCTGGTGGCACCTCGCCCGGCTCCTCATGGCCCATCTCGGCCATCGATCGCGGGCTCGAAGAGTCCGTTCGTGACCTCCGCCCCGTCGCCATCGAAGCCGATCGAGCCGGACACATCGCTGGATGCCTGCCCAGGGAGCTTCAGGACGCCCTGCTGGACCAGCAGTCCCTCGTAGGCCAGCGTGCGCAGCCTGCCGACACGCTTCACGCCCTTGTGGAACCGTGCGAGCTCGTCGTAGAGACGGGGCAGTTCAGCCCGCTCGAGCTGGAACACGAGCCGGATGCGCGGCGGCTCCGAGATCTTGGTGGGGCCGGTCATGCGGCATCTCCTGCCGCGCGCTCGGCCGTGGTCGACCTGTCGCGATCAACCGTCAACACGGTTCGCGCATAGGTCATCCCGGCCAGCTGGAACCCCCTCACGTTGGCGAACACAGGCTCCTTGATCTCGAGGATCCGGTGGCGCGGAAACGCCGACTTCACCGCCTTCCGGAACAGGAAGGCGCCTCCGCCCACGAGGATGATGTTCTGCAGGCTGTGCGGCGATTCGATCCACTCCTTCATGCTCGACACGGCCTGCTCCGTCACGCTCTCGGCCAGCGGCAGCAGCCGTTTGAGGTCGTAGGGCTTCTGGAAGATCACCGGGGCCTTGCCGGTCCGCAGCGCCATGTCGATGGCGTCCAGATCGCGGAAGGGCGTGCCGATGTCCTTGGTGATCTCGGCGGCGAGCAGCTTCAGCACGTCGGCGACACCCCGATTCACGGAGTGGCTCTGCTTCTGCACCAGTCGCATGCCCTGGGCGACGAGCCAGTCGAAGGTTCTCGCACCCGGATCGATGATCAGGCTGCGCTCCTTGGCGATCTCGCCCAGCTTGCCGTGGGCGTGCGCGTAGAAGGCCAGCGCACCTTGAGGCTGGGCAACGGCCAGCGTGCGCACCACACTGACCTTCTTGCCACCGCCGACATCGTGCTCGCCTGTCATGACCCGCTCCAGGGCCGCCTTCTTCACCGCAAACAGCGCCACCGGAAGCCCGACGACCAGCAGGTCGATCTGGCTCTGCCGCATCGAGCGCAGCGCACCGCGCAGCAGCGCCATGTACTCCGGCGACTCGATGTAGTCGTCGTGCAGCTGCGTCGCCCGAAAGGTGTCGGCCGCGAGCCTGACCTCGGGACCGACTTCATAGAAGAGCGACCCGACCGGGATGAACATCGTCTTGGCCCCATCGCCGCCGGGCCAGAGTGGTTGTCCGTTGCTGGACGGGTAGGCCAGCGACGGAAAGCTTGCGCAGCGGATCTCGCTGTCTGCCGTGCCGGTGACGAACTTGGTGTTGCCGGAACCGACATCCACCGCCCTCACGATCAAGTTCATGGTGTTCTCCGAGTGAACGAAAGAGTGCTCAGGATCGACAGATCGACCCTGTTCCTCCACGCGGATACCTGCCTCTGCAGGCGCGATTTCGACGTCGGATACCTCTCGGTGTCACTGCGCTGGCACTGCAGACTCACTGCACTGACGCTCGGATGACACCGAACGGACGAGTCGGCCGCGTGGTGTCACCACGGTCACACTGCAAAGTCACTCGTCAACCCCGTCGATCGGGCCGCACGCCGGTGCCTCACACGGCCTTGAAGGGCCGATGCCGGCCCAGTCAAGGTACCTGAGGCGGCAGCCTTGCCTGTCAACCCCGCGCCGTTGCTGGCGATCCGGGCCATTGCGACGCTAGACGGGCCCTGCCGCCGAATCGCACGCCGTCAACTGCCTGCCCCAAGGGCCGCCCGATCAGGGGTCTTGCGGCGGGCGCTGCGCATGCGGCCTTGACCGTGGATGGCGTCGCGGTTTCCACTGTGGGCTCCCGAGGGCTCCTGGCCCGCTCCGTCCTCTCGAAGAAGACGAGCATCGCAGGCGTCGCAGTCGTTACCTGCCTCGTGCCTTCAACCGAAGTTCCCGTCCCGAACGGGTGGCGCGACCGGCCTCGACCTCCAGAAGGATCGACGCCGCGAGCGTGCCGAGTCATCCACCACAGCAGTGACCTGCCCGGTCAATGCCAGCCGCATCCCCGCGATGACGGCTGGGCGCTCCAGAAGCGCACCGGCACAGCAGAACCCCGTGGCGGCGCCTGATGCCGCGCACCGTTCCCGCCAGCCCTTGAGCACGCGCGCATGACGCGCATCGCGCGGCGTGATGGCCTCCATGAGGCTCCCCGCACGACCCTCGCTCATCAACTCGACACCGCCCTGGACTCTCGGTCAGGGGTGGACCCATGCGAGTGGCCGGCGC
>JABWBN010000254.1 GCA_013360485.1 Burkholderiaceae bacterium
CGCGCCCATCCTGATCCTCGACGAGGCCACCTCGGCGCTCGACACCGAGTCCGAGCGCCTCATCCAGGCTGCGATCGAGCGCCTCATGGCCGGGCGCACGACGATCGTCATCGCCCACCGCCTATCGACGATCGAGAAGGCGGACCAGATCCTGGTGATGGAGGCCGGCCGCATCGTCGAGCGCGGCACGCACGCCGAGCTGGTGGCGCGCGGCGGCACCTACGCCCGCCTGCAGGCGATGGGCGACGAAGCCAGGGGCGGGTGAGCGCCGCGAGCGTGCGGCCAGCGCCCCCTCCCGCCCTCCCGGCTGGCGTCAATACGCGTTGGGGTTTGCGAAACCCTTGAACAGGGTCAGGAAGATGATCCTGAGATCGAGCCAGAGTGACCAGTTGTCGATGTACCACAGGTCGCATTCCACCCTGGCCTGCATCTTTTCCAGCGTATCCGTCTCCCCGCGCAGGCCGTTGACCTGTGCCCAGCCGGTGATGCCTGGCTTGACCTTGTGGCGCTGCATGTAGGACTCGACCAGGTCCTTGTAGTAGTCGTCGTGCGCCAGTGCGTGCGGGCGCGGACCCACGATGGACATGCTGCCCTGCAGCACGTTGAAGAACTGCGGCAGCTCGTCCAGGCTGGTGCGGCGCAGGAAGCGACCGATGGGGGTGACGCGTTCATCGTGCTGCGTTGCTTGCGTGAGCACGCCGCCGGGCTCCTGATGCACGATCATCGAGCGGAACTTGTACACCTTGAAGCGCCGCCTGTTGATGCCCGTGCGGTATTGCTTGAACAGCACCGGCCCGGGCGAAGTCAGCTTGATCGCGAGCGCGATCACCGCGCACACCGGCAGGATCATCAGGAAGATGGCGCTGCCAATGACGAGGTCTTCGGCGCGCTTCAGGATGCGTGCCATGCCGTCCATCGGGGTGACGCTGAGGTCGATGGAATAGAACCCGGCCACGCGGCTGATCTTGTGGTTGAGCAGCGGTATGTCGTTCAGTTGCGGCATGAAACGGATCGATACCACGTGATGGCGCAGCGCATAGACGGCGGCCTGGATCCGGGCCCCTTCGCTGAGCGGCAGCATCAGCCACACTTCATGCGGGCTGATGCGCTCGACCTGCTCCAGCAAGGCGGCAGACCATTCCGGAGACTCGCTGCATGCCACCGCTGCGGCCACCACATAACCTTGCTCGCGCAGTGCGAGTTCCGACGGCAGCCGGTGGCCTCCGTCATCGGCCGGCCGCACCACCACCACATGCTTCAGGTTTCGCCCCGCCCGGCGCGCCGTGCGCAAGGCCAGAAAGGTGAGCAGGCGCAGGCCGATGCCCAGTCCCGCACTGATCGCCATCGTGTACGCAAACCACAGCCGCGAATAGTCGGCGGATGTCCTCAACAAGGAGCCGACAACCGTCAGCAGCGCCGCCGCCAGCAGCCACCCACCCACTGCGCGGGCCGCCTGGCGAGTGAAGGATTGCCCCCGCCACGATCCATATCCGCCGAGGGCGAACAGCGTGCAAACCGCCAAGCAGGCCCACGCGATCGAGCCCAGCAGGTAGTGCGGGTCGAGCGCGAAGCTGTCGAACCGGATGTAGAACGCCAGGTGTGCAGCCAGCAAGGCAATGCCGCTGTCGACCAGGGCGGCGGCGAACGCGACGGGATAGCGTTCCGCAAAGGTGGGCGGGTGGCTTTTCAGGTCTGGCATCGTCGGAAGGGAAGGAGGGCGGCGTCTCGAACGAGGGGGATGAGCTTGATGCGGGCGCTCGAGTCTTGCGCCGCCTAGACGGATTCGCGACCGGTGCGCGCCATCGATCGGGTCACGGCCGCCTTGAACTCAGCACGAAAGCGATCGGGGGCGAAGCGCAGTGCGTTCGCTCGGCAAGCCTGCGGCAGGAAGTCGCTTTCCGTCGCCTCGAATCGTTCGACTGCCGCGCAGATGGATCGCACGGTCTGCTCCATGAAAAAGACACCCGTCGGGCGGGGGGGTGAGCGTTCGTTTCCCGGTGCGCCGATGATCGTCTCTGCAGCGCCGCCCTTGCCGTAGGCGATCACCGGAGTTCCGCAGGCCTGCGCTTCCAGCGGCGCAATGCCGAAATCCTCTTCTGCGGCAAAGACGAAGGCACGTGCCCGTTGCAGGTGGTCGCGCAGTGTTTCCTCATCCTGAAAACCGAGCACTCTCACATTGGCGCCCGCCTTGGCACGAATCTTCGCGAGATCGGGGCCGTCGCCGATCACGACCAGGCTGCGCCCGGGCATGGCCGAGAACGCCTCGACGATGAGGTCGATCTTCTTGTAAGGCACCAGGCGCGATGCCGTGACATAAAAATCGTCCTTCTTCTCGCGCAGCGCGAACCGCTCCACGTCGACCGGCGGATAGACGATGACGGCGTCGCGGCGATAGGTCTTGGCGATGCGGCGGGCGATGAAGCCGGAAATGGCGATGAACTGGTCGACCCCGTTTGCCGTGCGGCAATCCCAGAGCCGGATGTAGTGCAGGATCAGCCGCGCGATCCAGCTCTTCGCGCCCCGCGTCAAGCCCGACTCATGCAGATACTGGTGCTGCAGGTCCCAGGCGTAGCGAATGGGCGAGTAACACATGCAGACATGCAGCTGGTCCGGGCCGCTCAGCACCCCCTTGGCCACTGCGTGGCTGCTGCTGATGATCAGGTCGTAACGCGAAAGATCGAACTGCTCGACGGCAAGCGGCATCAGCGGGAGGTAATTGCGGTACCGCGACTGCACGCGCGGCAGTTTCTGCATGAAGGACGTTGTCGGGGTCTTTCCGCGCAGGAAGGCGCGCTGTGCGGCCGGAACGAAGTCGATCAACGAAAAAAGATCCGCCTCCGGAAAACACTGCAGCATTTCCTCGAGCACCCGCTCGGCGCCTGCGTAGGTGACGAGCCAGTCGTGAATGATGGCAGTCTTCATGCGCCCGGGGCCTGGCCGGCCCACTTCTGCAATGCGGCTGCGCATGTCGCCGCGCACGTGCGCAGGCCAAGGCTCGAGCGCATCACCGCGCCTCCAGCATCCAGCACAGCGTCTCCTCGAGCGGCGGCGAGGACCACTCGCCGATGACTGCGCGCAGGCGTGCCGCGTCGCCGCACAGGGTCTTCACCTCGTTGGCCCGAACAAAGGCCGGATTGACCTGCACGCTCATTGGACGGCCGCAGATTCTTTCGGCCATGGCGATCACTTCACGCAAGGAGTGCGTGCTGCCCGAGCACACGTTGAGGGTTTCACCGGCAGGGCGGGTCTCCAGCACGCGTCGATACGCTTCGGCGACTGCGCGCACATCGGAAAAGTCGCGCCACACGTCCAGGTTGCCCAGCTCGATCACGTCCGCCCCACGGCGGAAGTGGCCCACGATCTTCGGCAGCAGGAAAGACTCCGACTGACCGACCCCGGTGTAGTTGAACGGGCGTGCGATCACGATCGGCAGCTTGTCCATCCACAGCCGGGCCATGTATTCCATGGCCAGCTTGCTCACCGCGTAATCGTTGGCGGGGTTGGGAGGTGTCGTCTCGCTCAGCACGCCCGCGGTAGTGTTGCCATAGACGTTGGCGCTGCTCGCCAGCAGCACGCATTCGGGGGGCTGGTCGCCGGCCGCCAGGGCGGCGAGCAGGTTGCGCGTCCCGATCAGATTGACGCGGTAGAACGCCTCGGCGTCGCCGTGGCCCACGAAGGCAATTGCGGCCAGATGCACCACCGCATGCGGGCGCAGCTCGGCCACGATCGCGCGCAGGGCGGCAGCGTCGGCGATGTCCGCGCGGCGATAGCGATCGGCGCCGGGCTGGTCATGGGAGCCGACGCCCCAGACTTCCCAGCCATGCCGTTCGAGCTCGGCCGCGACGTATTGGCCGGTGAAGCCCTGGATGCCGGTGATCAGCGCGCGCTTCATCGTCGGCGCTCAGAACGAGGAGCCGCGCTCGTTACGGCGGATGTCCGCGTCGACCATCATCTGACAGAGCTGCTCCAGCGTGGTCTTCGCTTCCCAGCCCAGCTCGTCCCTGGCCTTGGCGGCGTCGCCGATCAGCAGGTCGACTTCGGCCGGGCGATAGAACTTCGGGTTGACGCGCACCAGCGTGCGGCCCGAGACGCGGTCGATGCCGATCTCCTTGTCCTCGCGGCCTTCCCACTGCAAGTCGTAGTCGAGCGCCTTGGCAGTCAGGCTGACGAAATCGCGCACGGTCTCGGTGCGGTTGGTCGCCAGCACATAGGTATCGGGCTTTTCGGCCTGCAGCATCCGCCACATGCCTTCCACGTACTCCTTGGCGAAGCCCCAGTCGCGCCTGGCGTCCAGATTGCCCAGTTCGAGCACATCGAGCTTGCCCAGCCTGATCTTGGCCATGCTGTCGGTGACCTTGCGCGTCAGGAACTCGCGGCCGCGCAGGGGCGATTCGTGGTTGAAGAGGATACCGCTGGTGCCGAAGATTCCGTAGCTTTCGCGGTAGTTGATCGTCATCCAGTGCGCATACAGCTTGGCGACGCCGTAAGGGCTGCGCGGATAGAAGGGGGTGGCTTCGGTCTGCGGGATCTGCTGCACCTTGCCGAACATCTCGGAGGTCGACGCCTGGTAGAAGCGTGCCTGCGGATTCACGATGCGGATGGCCTCGAGCAGGTTCACCGCTCCCAGCCCGGTGATCTCGCCGGTGGTGACCGGCTGGTCGAACGAGACGCCCACGAAGCTCTGCGCCGCGAGGTTGTACACCTCGCTGGCCGCGGTCGTCTGCAGCAGGCGAATGCTGGCCGACAGGTCGGTGAGGTCGTATTCGACCAGTTGCAGGTTCGGGTGGCTCGCGATGCCGAGCTCTTCGATACGCCAGAAATTGACCGAGCTGGTGCGGCGATAGGTGCCGAACACCGTGTAGCCCTTGTCGAGCAGGAGCTCGGCCAGGTAGGCGCCATCTTGTCCGGTGATACCGGTGACGATTGCAGACTTGCTCACAAATAGAACCTCTTTTCGGGGCGCGGCCCATCCGCTTGCCGGGAAATCATCATGCATTATCGCATCAGCGCTCGCCGAATTCATGTCCATGTTGCGCCGCGGCAGCGGAGGCGGGCAGGGCCGGCGGGGGTGGGGCTGCGGCTGCGCGCCGGGCGCTTCGTGAAGCAGTCCCGTTTTTTCATATAGGACATGTTGTACAATCGCGCCCCACATGCGCACCCTGCTCCGCCTCCGGCTCGACACTTCGCCCGCACAACGCACCCGCCTGCTCGAGCTGCAGGTGGCGTTCGCGCGCCTGTGCAACACTCTGGCGCCGGTGGTGCGCGACACGCGCTGCTGGAACCGGGTGGCGCTCCACCACATGACCTACAAGGGGCTGCGCGAGCAGTTTCCCGAGATCGGCTCG
>JABWBN010000255.1 GCA_013360485.1 Burkholderiaceae bacterium
TGCTGCGCCTGCTGCAGCCCCTGCTCGGCCTGCTGCAGCGCGCCATGGGCATCACCCGCCTCGCCCAGCAGTTGCGCCCGCAGCAGATGCACATGTGCGCGCGCCCAGGTGAATGACGTGGCTTCGCACACCTGCTGCGCCAGATCCAGCGCCTGCCGGGCCTCCTCGACGCGGCCCTGGCGGGAGGCCACCTCGGCCAGACGCATCAGGGCCTCGCCCTCCTCGTCGGCGATGGCCAGCTCGCGCGCCAGCTGCAGGCCCTGCTCGTACTGCACCCGCGCCTCGTCCAGGCGCTGCAGCCGCAGACAGTTCACGCCCA
Source organism: Burkholderiaceae bacterium (assembly GCA_013360485.1). Classification (GTDB taxonomy): domain Bacteria; phylum Pseudomonadota; class Gammaproteobacteria; order Burkholderiales; family Burkholderiaceae_C; genus Pseudaquabacterium. The sequence continues at coordinate 320 of JABWBN010000255.1, forward strand.
TGTTCAAGTGCGTGAACAGGCGCAGCTTGGCCAGGCGAGCGGCATCGGCGCGGGCATCGCCGGCACCCCGGATGGCACCTTGCAATTCGGTATAGACCGCCACCGCCAGTTCGGCATGGCCCAGCGCATCGCAGATCTGGCCCACGCCCAGCTTGGCCCAGCCCCACTGCACCAGCTCGCCCGCACGCTGCGCCACCTCCAGCGCCTCGGTCCACAACTCCAGTGCGGCGGCATAGTCGGCGCGCGCATAGTGCACCCGGCCGATCAGCACCATCAGCTCGGCCTGGTCGTCGAACCAGCGCGCGCGGCGGCTGCGCTCGAGCGCCTCGTGCAGCCAGTGCAGGCCTTCGTCGGGGTGTCCGCGCTGGTCAACGATCAGGGCGAAGGCCTTGGCCAGCAGCACGAATGCCGCATCGTCGTGCAGCACCGCCGCCTGCTGCAGCGCCAGCACGCACTCGTCGAACAAGGCCGGACTGCGCCGGTTGTGGCAGTCCTGGCCCAGCCGCTCGACCTGCGCGCGCAGTTCAAGGCGTGTCTGGCGTGGATGAAGCATGGCGCGTGGGTGCCCCGGGGCGGGGCTGGGACTGTCCCGGGGATGTTACGTGAGACGCGCACCAAAAAAATACGCGGGCATTGCCCGCGTGAACCCCCCATTTGCCGTCGGGCCTCCAGAGGCGGCCCGCGGTCCTGGATACGGATGGTGCGCTGCCGGCCCGAGCGGGCAGCGCGGAGCGATGGTCAGAACTCGTAGCGCAGCGTGATCTGGGCCGCCCACTGCGACTCGCCAGATGCTTGCCGGGTGGAGAAGTCCTCGACCGAGCCCATGCTGTAGACGTACTTGCCTTGCGCGTTGCGGCCGACATAGTTCACGAAGCTGCGGTTCGACGGGAAGGTCACCTCGTCGATGCGGCCCCACTTCTTGTTCAGCAGGTTGCCGAAGTTGAAGATGTCCAGGGACAGCGAACCCTTGTGGCCCTTGAGGAATCCGGGCACCTCCTGCGAAACCCGCACATCGAAGCTGTTGACCCAGCGGCCGCGGGTGTTGTTGCGCCCCACCACGCCACCGGCCGCCCCCCTGAGCACGTCGTGCGCGTTGACGATCTCCCAGAAGCGCGCCTCCTCGGCTGCGCCGCCCTTGAACTCGACATCACCCGAGCCCGGAGCCGAAGGGATGTACATCAGGTCGTTGCCGCCGATGCCGTCGCCGTTCATGTCGTTGATGAAGGTCCAGCTGTACGGCTTGCCGGCCCGGCCTTCATAGAACACACCCACCGATGTGCGGTACTCGCCGATGAAGGCGCGCGACCACGTGGCGGTGGCGCTGATCCGGTCCTTCACGAGGTAGTTGCTGTTCCGCTCGATCTCTTCGTTCGGATTGAAGATGTTCCGGTTGCCCCAGTTCGAACCCGAGGTCGACGACGTGAGCGGGCTGACTTCCTTGGCACTCGTGCGCGTGTAGGCCAGGTTCCAGCCGAAACCGCGGGCGGCCGGTTGCCCCACCGACAACGTGATGGCGTCGCCGCCGCCCTTGGACGTAGCCTCGGCCAGCAGAACGTTGCCGAACGCCGGGTTGCTCAGCGCCCGCGTGCGGCTCTGTCCGGACGGTGTGGCGCAGGCGCCATTGGTGATGGGCGAGCCGTTGGCGTTCCAGCAGGCCGGGTTCAGGCCCTCGGCGCGCCAGTAGAGCTCACGACCATCGCTGCCCATCGCCGTGGGCGCACCCAGGTTCAGGTGACGATAGAAGATGGCCTTGTTAGTCTTGGTGTGCAACCACTCCGCGCCCAGGCTCAGCACGCCCACGACGGGAAGCGCAGGCGTTTCGGTGTCGAACGCGAGGTTGAACTTCCAAACCGAGGGCTGCTCCAGCTCCGGCGACAGCAAGTCGACGTTCGCCGCCGGGATCGTGCCGGTCAGGCTGCTGGGCTGTGCGTCGGGATCCGCGCTGAACATCAGGTTGGCCGTCGAGCACGCGGTGTAGCTGGCGCAACGCAGCTCCATCACCGACTTGCCGGTGTTGCTGAACGGGTTGCTCAGCCACACGTTGGCCGCAGCACCCTGGAACAGCCCCATGCCGCCGCGCAGCTGCGCGCGGCGCGCGGCCGACGAAAGGTCCCAGTTGAAGCCGACGCGTGGCTGGAACAGGCTGTTGCCGTCCAGCGTCACGGTGTTGTCCATGCCGAAGCCACCTGTAGCGCGGGTGTAGGTGGTGCCGTTGAGGCTGCCGGCGACCGGGGCCTCGGCCACCTTGGCGTTGGCCCGTGGCTTGGTGTCCACCTGCTGCTGGTCGACGCGCACGCCGAACATCAGGTTGAACGCCTTGCTGAGCTTCCAGCTGTCCTGGACGAACAGGCCGATGTTGCCGTAGCTCCAGTTGGCCGCCGCATCGCCGATGACCAGGCCGGGCTGCGGCACCTGGACCACGAAGGCGGACGGCTTGCCGCTGCGGAAGTTCTCCAGCACCGCGAGCTCGCGCTGGGCCGCTGTCATCTGCGTGCAATTGCTGAACGTGCCGAAGCTGTAGGTGCCGGGCTCACAACCGAACGTGTAGTTTCCGTTGGTGTTCTGCACGAAGGCGTTGTAGACCTCGTTGTCCGCATAGTCGGCACCGAACTTCACCTCATGCGCACCCGCGGTCCATGTGGCGCCCGCGTACACGTCCAGCGTGGACGTATCCAGCACGTTGAAGTGCCGGCTGTTCTCGGTACCCATGTTCAGGAAGCGGTTGTTGGCGCTGACCCCTGCCGGCGTGCCCGCCGGCAGATCGCCGCTGAAACGCAGCCCGATGGCCGGCAGGCGCGTGCCGTTGGCCGGCGTGTGGCGCTGCTGGTAGTCACGCGTGGACAGCTTCAGTTCGGTGCTGAGGGACGGCGTCCAGTCGGCGAACCACTGGCCGACCACGCTCTCGACCTCCTTGGAGGTGTTGAACCACCACGAGCTCAGCGACAGTCCGGTAGCAGAGAAGCCGTTCAGGATCGGCTCGGTTTGCTGCGTCTTCGTGTAGCGCACGCTGGCCCGGTGGTCATCGTTGATGTTCCAGTCGAGCTTGAGCAGCGTGTCCTTGACATCCAGTGCCAGCCCCGAGGGCACCGCGGATGTTCCCGCATCGACGCCCCAGGTGTCCTTCGCGATCGAGATGGCCTGGTCGATGGCGCCCTGGGTGATGCCGACGTTCGTCTTCTCGCTGCCCAGTGGGCCGAAGACCGGGCTGGTGCGCGAGCTCTTGTACTGCTCGTAGCTGCCGAAGAAGAACAGCTTGTCCTTGACGATCGGGCCACCGATGATGAACCCCTTCGTCGTGTCCTCGAAGTTCGGCGGGGCGAAGTACGTGCTCTTGGTGCGGTTGTAGCGGTCGCCGGCCAGCTTGTCGTCGCGGAAGACGTAGTAGACGCTGCCCTTGAATTCGTTGGTGCCGCTCTTGGTGACGGCATTGATGTTGGCGCCGGTGTAGCCCTTCTGCGTGACGTCGTAGTTGCTCAGGTTGACCTGGACCGACTGGATCGCGTCGATGGAGATCGGCTGCTTCAGCGTGGGCAGGTTGTTGGACTCCAGGCCGAACGTGTCGTTGGTGGTGACGCCGTCGACCGTGATCGAGTTGAAGCGGGTGTTCTGCCCCAGCGCCGAGATCTCGCCACGGTCCTTGTCGGTCTGCGCCAGGCGCGGGTCGGTGCGGGCGTAGTCCTGCAGGTTGCGCTGGATGGAGGCAAAGGCGGCCAGTTCGCGGCTGCCGATGTTGGTACCGGCGCCCATGTTGGCGGCGCCGAAGCGGCCGCCACCGCCCTGGCCGGTGACGACCACCTGGGCCGTGGCGGCGCCCAGCACGCTGTCAATGGGGGTGCTCTCGGCCAGCGCCAGGAACACGCCTTCGCGGCGGTCGGTCTGGCCATCCTTGGCGAAGCTGATGGTGTAGGGGCCGCCAGCGCGCAGGCCGCGCACAGCGTAGCGGCCATCGGCGTCGGTCGTGGCGGTGTTCGACGAGCCCGATTCGATGTGACGGATGTTCACGCTGACGCCGGCCAGCGGCTTGCCGTCAGCGCTGGTGACGCGGCCACCGATGGCGGCCGTGGTGTTCTGGGCCAGCGCCGGGGCGGCGGCCAGGGCAACGGCCACGCTGATGACGGTGCGGGCCAGCAAGGGATGGGGATTCATTGTGCTCACTCCTCCGGGATCGGGACCAATCGGTCAATCTCGCGCATTTGTGCCCTCCGGTGAACCGCGGTAACCCCGGATGGCGGGTTTTCGCCACAACCGGCAGCCGCCGCGGGGCCCTTCGGGCAAAGGGCGCAGTGTCGCCGCGGTGTGTGCCGGTTCGATGACAACCTCGTGGGAACGCCTCTCAGTCCACCCACTCGATGCTGCGGGGCGGCTGCGGGGCGGGGCCGCCGGCCAGATGGGCCAGCAGCGCATCGATGTCCTGTCCGCCGCCCGTACGGTCGCGCCCGGTGGCCAGCAGTGCGAAGCCGTCACCGCCCTCGGCCAGGAAGCCGTTGACGGTGAGGCGATAGGTGGCCTCGGGTCGCACCGGTGCGCCGTCGAGCAGCAGATCGGCCACGCGCTGGCCGTGGGGCCGGCTGGCCAGCCAACGGTAGCGCAGGTTCGAAGACGGCTGCAGCCATGTGGGCGCGGCGCGCCCAGGGCGTTGCTGTGACTCCAGCAGGTCGCGCACCTGCGCGCCGGTCAGGCTCATCACCACCAGGCTGTTGCCGAACGGCTGCATGGTGAACGCCTCGCCGAAGGTCACTGGGCATGGCGGCGCCTGGCGGCAGACCAGGTCGGCGCGGATCCCACCCGGGTTCATCAGCGCCAGTTGCGCACCGCCGCGGGCCGGGTCGCGGGTGGCCGCCAGTTGGGCGTCGGCGATCAGCTGGCCGGCCGTGGTCTGGCCGCGGCCGCTGCGTTCGAAGCTGCCCTGGATGCGCCCCACTACGCGCTGCGCACGCGGCGCCACCGCGGCGCTGAACCGCGCCA
>JABWBN010000256.1 GCA_013360485.1 Burkholderiaceae bacterium
CCGCGATCGTCGCCGGCAGTTGCTCGGCGGCCACACAGGCTCAGCTGGCGCACTTCCTGCAGGCAGGCGGTGCCGGGCTGGCCATCGATCCGCTGCGCATCGGGTCCGTGGCGCAAACCGTGGCCGACGTCATCGCCTGGTTCAATGCGCAGCCGGTCGAACGTGCCGCGCTGGTCTACGCCACCGCTTCGAGCGACGCGGTGCAGCGCGTCCAGCAGGCACTCGGCGTCGAGCGAGCCGGGCTCGTCGTCGAAGACACGATGAGCTCGATCGCGCGGGGCCTCGTGGCCGGCGGCGTACGCCGCCTGGTTGTCGCCGGTGGCGAGACATCGGGTGCGGTCCTGCGTGCGCTGGGTGTGGCCAGCCTGCGCATCGGCGGCCCGATCGACCCCGGTGTGCCGTGGTGCCATGGGGTCGCCGAGGGTTGCGGCGGTGTTGGTGTGCACCTGGCGCTGAAGTCGGGCAACTTCGGCGGCACCGACTTCTTCGATCGCGCCTTCGCGTGCCTCGACCGGGATTGCGCATGAATCGCACCATCCATGCGAAGGCGGCCGAGGAGATCTGTCGCATCGGCCGATCGCTGTTCGACCGTGGCTACGTGCACGCGACGGCCGGCAACATCAGTGTGCGGCTGGACGAGGGCATCCTGATCACGTCGACCGATGCGTGCCTGGGCCACATCCAACCGAGCGAACTGGCGTGGGTCGACGCCGCGGGTGTGCAGCAAGGGGGGTTGCCCGCCAGCAAGTCGTTGCGCCTGCATCGTCGCATCTACGATGCCGACCCCGCTGCTGGCGCGATCATCCATACGCGCAGCACGCATTTGGTCGCGACGACCCTGCGCGGCGTGTGGACGCAGGCCGACATCCTGCCGCCCATCACGCCCTACTACGTGATGAAGGTCGGCCACGTGCCGCTGGTTCCCTATCACCGCCCGGGTGATCCGGTCGTCGGCGACCACGTGGTGACGTTGATCGGTGAACACGCCGAGCGCGGAACGCCGCTGCGCGCGGTGATGCTCGATCGGCTGGGGCCGCAGGTCTGGCACCGCACGCTGGGCGAAGCGGCTGCGGTTCTCGAAGAACTGGAGGAGACCGCGCGGGTGTGGGCGCTGGCCGGGCGTGATGTGTCGCCGCTGCCCGAAGCACGCCTGGCGGAGTTGCACACCGTCTTCGGTGCGCGATGGTAGGTCGTCGCCTCAGCCCAGCACCCGCTGCCGCAGCCGCGCCGTGCGTTCGAAGAACGCGGGGTCGAGCACCATGCCGGCTACCACCAGGTCGCTGCGGCGGCCGTCGGGTTCGCGCAGGTAGCCGCGCAGGGTGCCTTCGACCTCGAAGCCCAGTGCCACAGCGGAGTCGATGGCGCGCTGGTTCTCGGGGTAGTAGTGGGCGGTGAGACGCTCGATGCGGGCGCGTTCCGCAAGGAAGCCGAACATCAGGTGCGCGGCCTCGGCATAGGCGAAGGGGCCGTGGTCGCCGTGGATGCCGATCAGGCACTCTGCGCGGCGTTGGCGCAGCGAGATGTTGACGATGCTGACGAAGCCGGCCTTGGTATCGCCGACCTCGATCGTCCAATGCAGCGCCTGTGACTCCGACGGTATCGCGGCTTGCTCGTTGCGCAACAATTCGGCCAGTGCAGTGTCGTCGGCAGGCAATGGTGCGGCACCACGATGGAAGTGACGCATGAACTCGGCGTCGGCCCAGCACCGCCGCACCAGTTCGATGTCGCCGGGTCCGCGTCGCACCAGGCGCACGCGCGGCCCCTGCAGCGGAGCCCACCAGAAGGGCTCGTGTTGCCAGGCGAGCTGTCGCAACGCCGGATCGGGTATGCGGGCCAGCGCACGCGCGAGCAGGGCCCGTGCAGCGGCATGCTGACCACCGCGCCGCAGGTGCTGCAGGTGCGCGGTCAGTCGCGTGGGGCTGTGGGCACCGGCTGTTGCCCCAGCACCGCTGGGCTTGACCGACGTCGGCTGCTGCGCGGGGACGGTCTGCGCGGCATCGCCCTCTACGGCCGCATCGCTCGCCTTGCCGCGATCGGTTCCGGTGGTGGCAGGGCTGGCGGTGGAGCGACTCATGGCGGACGTTGGTTCGGCAGGGTGGGGCGGCGGGGGCGCACGGGTTTCAGGGCCGGGCGGGTGGCGATCGTAGCCGACATGCCATGGTGCTTGGTCCCTTTACCCATCTTTACGGCCCCGACGATGGCGCTTCAACCCCCGTTCCCACAATCAGATCCATCGCAACCCAGACAACCGAGGTAACGACGATGAATGCTCCGAAGACACGCATGGGATTTCCGTGGCGCGCCGTGGTGGCCACGGCAGCGCTGGCATTGGCTGGCGGTGTGATGCAGGTCGCGCAGGCCATGCCCGAAGGCGGCATGGGCCGGCACGGCATGGGTCACCACGGCATGGGACCGGGCGGGCACGGCCCGGCGATGGGGCGCGCACTCGACGCGGCAGGTGCAAGCGCCGAGCAGCGGGCCAAGATCCAGGAAATCATGAAGGCCGCGCGCGAAGATGTGCGCAAGACCCGCGAGGCCTCCGGTGACCTGCGCGGCCAGATGCGGCAGTTGATGAATGCGACCACGATCGATGCCCGCGCCGTGGAGGCACTGCGCCAGAAGATGCTGGCCCAGCACGACGCGGTGAGCAAGCGCATGACGCAGGCCATGCTCGACGCTGCCGCCGTGCTCACGCCCGAGCAGCGGCAGAAGCTGTCCGAGCAGATGGGCAAGGGCCGCGAGATGATGCAGCGCCACCGCCGAGAGCGCGAGCAGATGTACGGCCCTGGCCCGCGCCAGTGACCGGACCCAGGGTCGCATGGCATGGCCGTGCGGCACACCACGTTTTCTGACCAAGGGCTTCGCTCCGGCGGCGGCAACGCACCGGAGCGCTTTTTCTTTTTGCATACTTGCGCCATGAGTGCTCGCCTGCTGCTGATCGACGACGATGCCCGCCTCACCGCGATGGTGGGCGAATACCTGCGTGGCAACGGCTATGCCGTGGACACCGCCGGCAGCCTCGCCGCCGGTCGCGAAAGACTGCGTGCCGGCAGCTACGACGCGCTGCTGCTCGACCTCATGCTGCCCGACGGCGATGGGCTCGACCTCACGCGCGAACTGCGGGCCGATCCGCGGTTGCGGCGCATGCCGTTGCTGATGCTCACCGCTCGCGGGGAGCCCCTGGACCGGGTGATCGGCCTGGAGCTCGGTGCGGACGACTACCTGCCCAAGCCGTTCGAGCCGCGCGAACTCCTGGCGCGGGTCAAGGCGCTGTTGCGTCGCAGCGAGCCCGACGCGGCGCCTGACGATGTGTTGCGCTTCGGTCGCCTCGAGATCGACCTGGGCGCCCGGCAGGCGCGTATCGACGGCGCGCCATGCGACCTCACCGGCCACCAGTTCGACCTGCTGGTGGTGCTGGCACAGAGCGCGGGGCGTGTGCTCACGCGTGACCAGATCATGGATGCGCTCAAGGGCCACCCGATGGAGGCCTTCGACCGCAGCATCGACGTGCACGTCTCGCGCATCAGGGCGTGCATCGAAGACGACCCGAAGGCACCCAAGCGCGTGCTCACCGTGCGTGGCACCGGCTACGTGTTCGCCCGCAAGCAGGACGTCGACGATTGAAGTCGCTGTACCTGCGCATCTGGCTCACGGTGGTCGCCACACTGGTGCTGTTCGCACTGGTATCGAGCTGGGTCTGGCAACGCCATCTCGACCAGGAGCGCGCCCGCTTTGAGATGGCTGCCACCGAGCGCCTTGCCGCCTGGGCCGAGTTGCTGCAGCGATCGTTGCCACCATCCGATGCACCGGCGGCGCAGCAGGCCGAGGCGCTGCGTGAGTGGTCCTTGCGGCTGCGAGTGCCCATGGCGCTGGATGATGCGCAGGGTCAGCGCATCGCCGCATCGCCGGCGTTCATGCGTCGCGAGGCCGACGGCATGGCCGCGATTGCCGTGCCGCTGGACGATGGCCGCACCCTGTGGGTGGTGCGACGGCTGTTGCGCCGGGCCGGAACAGGTCCTGGCTCAGGACTCGGACCGATGTCGCAGACCGGCCCGCCCATGGCTGGCCAGGACCGCCCCGGGCTTCCCGGACCAGGGCCCGGCATGATGGAGCCACCCGGTGCGCGCATGCCCCTGGCGCCGCTGTTGGGCGTGTTCGGCGCGATGTCGGCCTGGGGGCCGGTTGCCTTGCTGGCGCTGCTGCTGCTGGCCGTGGCCGCGGGAGCCTATCCCGTGGTTCGTCGCCTCACCCGCCGCCTCGAGGCACTCAAGCACGGCGTCGAGGCCTTTGGGGCGGGCCACCTGCAGCAGCGCGTCGACGAGGCGGGGCGCGACGAAGTGGCTGCCGTGGCCGCTACGTTCAATCGCGCGGCCGAGCGCATCGAGAGCCTGGTGCGCTCGCACCAGAGCCTGCTGGCCAACGCGAGCCACGAATTGCGATCGCCGCTGGCGCGGTTGAAGATGGCGGTGGCCATGTCGGCTGACGCGCCGGCGCCGCAGCAGCGGCAGTTGCGCCAGGAGATCGACACCAACATCGCCGAACTCGATGCGCTGGTCGAGGAGGTGTTGCTCGCCAGTCGACTCGATGCGGCACGTGAGACACCGCAGGACGAATCCATCGAGTTGCTGGCGCTGGCGGCCGAGGAAGCCGCCCGCATCGGCGCCGAGGCGCATGGTGACTCGGTGGAGGTGACCGGGAACGAGCGCCTGCTGCGGCGCGCCTTGCGAAACCTGCTGGAGAACGCCAGGCGCTACGGCGGCGACGATGTGTCGGTCGAGATCAAGGCCATGCCGGGCGGTGGTGCGCTCGTGCGGGTGTGCGACCGTGGCCCGGGAGTGCCGGCGGCTTACCGCGAGCGCATCTTCGAGCCCTTCTTCCGGTTGCCCGGCCATGCCGAGCGCGAAGGCGGCGTAGGCCTGGGTCTGTCGTTGGTGCGCCAGATTGCCCAACGGCATCACGGCGACGCGCGGTGCGAGCCCCGCGAGGGCGGCGGCACCTGCTTCGTGCTGAGCCTGCCGGCCCGGCGCGCTTGAAGCCGCGCAAGGATTCGAGGATCGCCGCGTCCCAATCGATCCAGCCTTTCAGGCCGGCGGCCTTCATCATCGCGTACTCGCCGGAGACCTGGTAGACGTAGGTCGGCAGGCCGAAGCCCTCCTTCACGCGCCGCACCACGTCGAGATAAGGCATGCCGGGCTTGACCATCACCATGTCGGCGCCTTCCGCGATGTCGAGCGCGACCTCGCGCAAGGCCTCGTCGGTGTTCGCCGGGTCCATCTGATAG
>JABWBN010000257.1 GCA_013360485.1 Burkholderiaceae bacterium
GTGCTGGGGGCGGTCGGTCCAGCGGCGCGCGGTGCGGGGGCATCCGAGCCGACGGTGGGACCGGGCAATGGCGGCGGCGTCGCACCGCGCGACAGGGCACGCGACACGTCGAGCAGCCAGCGCTGGTAGTCGTCCAGGTCGCCATCGAACGGCAGCACGCCGCCGGAGGTGACCAGCCAGAACTCGTCGCACACCTCGCGCAGCAGCGCGCGGTCATGACTGACGAGCAGCACCGTGCCTTCGAACTCGTTGAGCGCGATCGACAGTGCTTCGCGCGTGGACAGGTCGAGGTGGTTGGTGGGCTCGTCCAGCAGAAGCAGGTTGGGGCGCTGCCAGACGATGGTGGCCATCACCAGGCGTGCTCGCTCACCGCCGGAAAGCGTGCCCACGCGCTGATGCACCATGTCGCCCACGAAGCGGAACTGGCCGAGGAAGTCGCGCAGCGCCTGCTCGCGCGTGTCGCGTGCATCGGCCGCCGGCAGCTCGCGAGCCAGCCGCACCATGCGCTGCAGCGGCGTGTCGTCTTCCGACAGCAGGTCGAGTTCCTGCTGTGCGAAATAGCCGATGGCCAACCCCTTGCCCTCAGTAAGGGTACCGCCCTGCGGCCGCAGCACCCGGGCGATCGTCTTCACCAGCGTGGACTTGCCCTGGCCGTTGGCACCCAGGATGCCGATGCGCTGGCCGGCCAACACGGTGCGGTCGACGTGGCGCACGATGATCGTCGGTTCGCCGCCTTCGGGCGCGGCCGGGTAGCCGCAAGCCAGCTCGCGCATCACCAGCATGGGGTTGGGCAGGCTCTGCGGCTCGCGGAACGAGAACTCGAAGTCGCTGGCGGTGAGCACCGGCGCCAGTCGCTCCATGCGCGCCAGCGCCTTGACCCGGCTTTGCGCCTGGCGCGCCTTGGTGGCCTTGGCCTTGAAGCGGTCGATGAAGCGCTGCAGGTGGGCGATCTTGTCCTGCTGCCGCGCAAACGCGGCCTGCTGCTGCGCCATGCGCTCGGCCCGCATTTCCTCGAAGGCGGTGTAGTTGCCGCCATAGCGTGTGAGCGACGCGTCCTCGAGATGCAGCGTGACGCCTGTGACAGCATCGAGGAACTCGCGGTCGTGACTGATGACGAGCAGCAGGCCGTCGTAGCGCTTGAGCCAGCCTTCGAGCCACACCAGGGCGTCGAGGTCGAGGTGGTTGGTGGGCTCGTCGAGCAGCATCAGTTCGGCCGGGCACATCAGCGCCCGTGCCAGCTGCAGCCGCATGCGCCAGCCGCCGGAAAAGCTGCGCACCGGTGCATCGAGCTGCTGGGGCCGGAAGCCCAGCCCCAGCAGCATGGCCTGGGCGCGCGAGCGGGCGTCGAACGCCCCCGCCTGTTCCATGTGCATGTGGGCCTCGGCGATGGCATGGCCGTCGCCGGAGGCTTCGGCCTGGGCCAGCGCCAGGCGGGCCTGCAGCAGGGGCACGTCGCCGTCCAGCACGAAGTCGGTGGCCGGTTCCTCGGTCTCGGGCATGGACTGTGCCACCTCGGCCACGCCACCAGGCTGGCACCAGCGCGGCGGCATGGTCGTGTCGCCGGCGTCGGCGTGCAAGCGGCCGGCCAGGAGAGCGAACAGCGACGACTTGCCCGCGCCGTTGCGCCCGATCAGCCCGACCTTCTCGCCGGGGTTGAGGGTGACGTTGGCATCCTGCAGCACCACCTTGGCACCGCGGCGCAGCGTGAGATTCTTCAGCGTGATCATGAATTCAGTCAGGAGGGGCGGCGAGCGGCAGCAGCGCAGCGCGCTCGAGCAGCAGTACCTGGTCGTCGCCGGCGCTGGTGGCCAGCCAGACCGGGTTCAGCGTGGGAAAGGCATGCTCGAAGTGCATGCGCTCGTGGCCGATCTCGAGCACCAGCACGCCGTGCTCGGTGAGCGCGGCGGCAGCCTGCGCCAGCAGCGTGCGGATGAAGTCCATGCCGTCGGCGCCGCCGGCCAGAGCGAGCGCCGGCTCGCTGCGAAACTCGGCGGGCAGCGCGGCCATCGATTCCGCATTCACGTAGGGCGGGTTGCACAGGATGAGGTCATAACGTCGCCCCGGTACGGCCGCCAGGCCATCGCCCTGGAACACGTTGATGCGCTCACCCAGCCCGTGGCGCTCCACGTTCAGGCGCGCCACCGCCAGCGCGTCGGTGCTGAGGTCGGCGGCGTCCACATGTACATCGGGCCAGGCCATGGCCGCCAACACCGCCAGGCTGCCGTTGCCCGTGCACAGGTCGAGCATGGCGTGAGTGCGCTCGTCGAGCCAGGGGTCGATGCTGCCGTCGGCGATGCACTCGGCGATGAGCGAGCGCGGCACGATCACCCGCTCGTCCACCGTGAAGGGCACGCCCTGCAGCCAGGCCTCGCCCGTGAGGTAAGCCGCCGGGCGGCGGCTGCGCACACGCTCGTCCACCAACGCGCGGACCGCGGCCAGCTGCGACGCATCGAGTTCGCGTGCAGCCACCTCATCGAGCTGGTCCAGCGGCAGGCCCAGGCGCCACAGCACCAGCCACACCGCCTCGTCATGGGCGTTGGTGGTTCCATGCCCAAACGCAACGCCCGCCTCGTGCAGGCGGGCTCGGGCCTCTTCGACGGCTTCGATCAGGGTCATGTCAGTGGTGCCTGCAGCCACCGCACCCCTGCCCAAGGGGCGGCGAGAGTGGCGGCATCATGTCAGCATCGTGCGCACGGTGCGCTGGAAAATGGCGGTCAGGCGAGGCAGATCGTCCAGCGCCACGTGCTCGTCGACATGGTGGATGCTGGCGTTGATCGGACCGAACTCGAGTACCTCGGGGCACACGCGTGCGAGGAAGCGTCCGTCGCTGGTGCCGCCGGTGGTGGACATCTGCGGGCGGCGCCCGGTCTCGGCCTCGATGGCCTCGGCCAACGCGGCACTCAGGCGCCCCGGTTGGGTGAGGAAGGGCTCCGCGCCCAGGGTCCACTGCACATCGACATCCAGGCCGTGCTTCTTCAGGATGGCCAGCATCCGGGATTGCAGCGATTCGGGCGTCGAGGCCGTTCCAAAGCGGAAGTTGCAATCCAGCACCGCTTCGCCAGGAACCACGTTGAGTGCCCCGGTACCCGCGTGCAGGTTGGATACCTGCCAAGTGGTCGGCGGGAAGTGGGCGTCGCCCGGGTCCCAGCTCGCGGCGGCCAGCTCTGCCACTGCGGGTGCCAGCTCATGTACCGGGTTGCGCGCGAGATTCGGGTAGGCCACGTGGCCCTGGCGACCGTGCACCACCACGCGGGCCGACAAGGACCCGCGGCGACCATTCTTGACGGTGTCGCCCAGCGCCTGCACCGAGGTGGGTTCGCCCACGATGCAGGCGTCGGGCCGCAGGCCGCGCGCCTGGAGGGCCTCGACCACGCGCAGCGTGCCATCGACCGCCGCGCCTTCTTCGTCGCTGGTGAGCAGCATGGCCAATGCGCCGGCGTGGCGCGGGTGCTGGCGCACGAAGTCAGCGGCCGCCGTCACCATGGCGGCCACCGAGGCCTTCATGTCGGCCGCGCCACGGCCGTAGAGCTGGCCATTGCGATGCGTGGGCACGAAAGGGTCGCTGGTCCAGCGCTCGCGCGGGCCGGGCGGCACCACGTCGGTGTGACCGGCCAGCACCAGCAGCGGGCCGGGCGTTGCGCTGCGATGCACGGCCCACAGGTTGCTCACGCGGGCCTGGGCGGGGCCGTGCGGCATGGGTTCACACTCGAAGCCCAACGGCTCGAGCAGCTCTTGCACCAGTGCCTGGCAACCGGCGTCATCCGGCGTGACCGACGCTCGCCCGACCAGCGCTTCCAGCAGTTCCAGCGTGTTCAAGCGGTTGCCTGCGGATTCACTGCTTGGGTACCGCACCGAACATGAGTGACTTGCCCGGCACCTTGGCGCCTTCGGGGATGACGTCCACGGTGAAGTCGGTGAACAGCGGCACGTCGGGTTCGTCGCGCTTGGGCGGGGTCCGCGAGACGGGCGAGGTTTCGTTCTGCAGGCGCCACATCAGGTTGGTCGGTGAGTCGGCATGTGCGAGACCCTCGTCGCGGGTGACGATGCCCTCGTTGATCATGCGGGCGATGTCGGCCTCGAAGGTCTGCGAGCCCTCGGCCAGCGACTTCTCCATCGCCTCCTTCACGCCTGGGAAGTCGCCCTTCTCGATCATCTCGCCCACCAGTTTGGTGTTGAGCATCATCTCGACGGCCGGTACGCGCCCACCTGCAATGGCGCGCAGCAGCCGCTGCGAGACGACCGCACGCAGACCCGCTGCCAGGTCGGCCAGCAACACGGGTCGTGCCTCGGGCGTGTAGAACGACAGGATGCGGCCCAGCGCGTGGTAGCTGTTGTTGGCATGCAGCGTGGCCAGCACCAGGTGGCCCGAAAGCGAGTAGCTCAGGGCCGACGTCATGGTCTCGCGGTCGCGGATCTCGCCGATCATGATGCAGTCGGGCGCCTGCCGCAGCGCATTCTTCAGTGCGATCTGCAGCGACACGGTGTCGCGGCCCACCTCGCGCTGGTTCACCACCGACTTCTTGCTTGTGAAGAGGAACTCCACCGGGTCTTCGATGGTGAGAATGTGGCCTGGCATCTGCTTGTTGCGCATCTCGAGCATCGACGCCAATGTCGAGCTCTTGCCGGTGCCGGTGGCGCCCACCATCAGGATCAGGCCCCGCTTTTCAAGCACGAGTTGCCCCAGCCCCGGGGGCACATTCAGCGACTCCAGAGTCGGAATGATGTGCGGGATGTGACGGAATACCGCGGCAATGGTGCCGCGCTGGCGAAACGCCGAGAGGCGGAAACTGCCCACCTTGTCGATGCCGATGGCCAGGTTCAACTCACCGGTCTCGTCCAGCTCCTCCATCTGCTTCGGTGACAGAAGTTCGGCGAGCAGTTGCCGCGGCTGCTGCGGCGTGAGCACCTGGTCGGACAGTTGCAACACCTGCCCGTGGATCTTGATCTGGATCGGCATGTTCGCCGACAAGTACACGTCCGACGCATTGCGCTCGCTCATCAGCCGCAACACCCGCTCCATGTTTCCGCTCACAGGTCTCTCCTTGTCGCGATGTCCCGACCCAGGGACGAGCCGCACCCCGGCCAGGGTACCCCCACCCCCCGATCTTACGGTCGCCACGTGACCAGGGCGCCCGCCAAAGCACCGATGCATGTCGCCCCCGGCAGGGGACAGGCCGCGCAGCGGCCAGGGGCACCCGGCAACAGCACCGATGCATGTCGCCCCCGGCAGGGGACAGG
>JABWBN010000258.1 GCA_013360485.1 Burkholderiaceae bacterium
GCACTGCGGCTCGGCGCTGCTCGGGCCGCAGCGCGGCGGCCAGTTCCATGGCCTGCAGGGCCGCGCGCACCAGGTGCTCGGCATCCACCTCAAAGAACGCCCGCATGGCAGCGCGGGTGTCGCTGCGCCCGAAGCCGTCGGTGCCCAGGGTCACCATCGCGGGCGAACCGGTGTAGGCGCGAATCTGCTCGGGTACGGCTCGCACGTAGTCGCTGGCCGCAACCAGCGGCAACGGGTTGCCGCCCAGGCGCTGGTGAACATAGGGCACTGGCGCGGGCTGCGACGGCTCCAGCCGATGCTGGCGCTCGCAGGTCATGCCGTCGCGGGCGAGTTCGCTCCAGCTCGTCACGCTCCACACCTCGGCGGCGATGCCGTGACGCTCGTGCAGCCAGCGCGCGGCCTGCACCGCCTGGGCCACGATTGCGCCCGAGGCGAGCAGGCGCACCGCCGCGGGCATGCCTTCGGGTGCCGGGCACAGGCGCCACATGCCGCGCAGGATGTCGTCGGCAGCGTCGGCCGGAACGGCGGGCTGTGGCAGGTTCTCGTTGGTGACGGTAAGGTAGTGGAACTCGTCGCGGCCCTCGGTCATCAGGCGCTGCACCGCATGCGGCACGATCACCGCCAGCTCGCCGGCGCAGCACGGATCCCAGGCGCGGCAGTTGGGCACGGTGGCGGCGATGAGGTGGCTGGTGCCGTCCTGGTGCTGCAGGCCTTCGCCGCTGAGCGTCGTGCGCCCGGAGGTCGCACCTACCAGCAGGCCGCGGGCGCGCTGGTCGGCGGCGGCCCAGATCAGATCGCCCACGCGCTGGAAGCCGAACATGGAGTAGTAGATGAACACCGGCAGCATGGCCAGGCCGTGCGTGCTGTAGGCCGTTCCGGCGGCGATCCACGAGGCCAGCGCACCGGCTTCGGAGATGCCCTCCTCGAGGATCTGGCCGCTGCGCTCCTCTCGGTAGTACAGCAGCGAGCCCGCGTCTTCGGGGGTGTAGCGCTGGCCCTCGGGGGCATAGATGCCGATCTCGCGGAACAGCGTCTGCATGCCGAAGGTGCGCGCCTCGTCGGCCACGATGGGAACCACGCGCGGGCCGAGCTGCGCGTCGCGCACCAGCTGGGTGAGCATCTGCACAAAGGCTGTGGTGGTGGAGACGGCCCGCTCGCCGCTGCCGGCGCGCCAGCGGTCGAATGCTGCAGCGCCGGGCACCGGCACCGGGGTTGCGTTCGTGCACCGGGCGGGCAGCGCACCGCCCATCGCCGCACGGCGGGCGGTCAGGTGGCGCATCTCGGCCGACTCAGGCGCCGGGCGCCAGAACTCCAGGCGCTCCACCTGCTCGTCTGACAGCGGCAACCCGAATCGGTCGCGGAAGGCCAGCAGCTCGGCACGCTCGAGCTTCTTCTGCTGGTGGGTGATGTTCAGGCCCTGGCCGGCTGCGCCCATGCCGTAGCCCTTCATCGTCTTGGCCAGCACCACGGTAGGTTGGCCGCGGTGGCTGCGCGCGGCGGCGAAGGCGGCATGGATCTTCGCCAGGTCGTGGCCGCCGCGGTGCAATCGCTCGATCTGGGCATCGCTCCAGTCGGCCACCAGCGCGGCCAGTTCGGGCGTGCGCTGGAAGAAGTGTTCGCGGTTGTAGCGGCCGTCGCGCGCCGACAGGGTCTGGAATTCGCCGTCGACCATGGCTGCGAAGGCGCGCGGCAGGGCGCCGGAGGCATCGCGCGCGAACAGCGCGTCCCAGTCGCTGCCCCACAGCACCTTGATGACGTTCCAGCCCGCACCGGCGAACAACGCTTCGAGCTCCTGCACGATCTGGCCATTGCCGCGCACCGGGCCGTCCAGGCGCTGCAGGTTGCAGTTGACGACGAACACCAGGTTGTCCACCCGTTCGCGCGCGGCCAGGGTGAGCGCGGCGACGGACTCGGGCTCGTCCATCTCGCCGTCGCCAAAGAAGCCCCAGACCTTGCGCTCGCCCGCCTGCAACAGGCTGCGATGCTCCAGGTACTTCATGAAGCGCGCCTGATAGATCGCCTGCAGCGGCCCCAGGCCCATCGAGCCAGTGGGGAACTGCCAGAAGTCGGGCATCAGCCAGGGGTGCGGATACGACGACAACCCGCGCGCGCCGGCTGCGGGTGCCTGCACCTCGCGCCGGTAGTGCGCGAGATCAGCCTCGCGCAGCCGACCTTCGAGGTAGGCGCGGGCATAGACCCCGGGTGCCGAATGCGGCTGGAAGAACACCAGGTCGCCGGGCGCACCCTCGCGTGGGCCGTGGAAATGGTGGAGGAAGCCCGCCTCGAACAGCTCGGCCGACGAGGCGTAGCTCGCGATGTGACCGCCCAGCTCGGAGGACTCGCGATTGGCCCGCACCACCATCGCCAGTGCGTTCCAGCGCACCGCGGCAACGATGCGCTGCTCCAGCGCGAGGTCGCCGGGATAGGCCGGTTGCATCGGCGGCGCGATGGTGTTGACGTAAGGCGTCTGGAACCACTGCGTGCGCACGCCCACCGCGGGCCGCGCTGCGGCGACCAGGCGGTCGAGCAGGAATGCGGCGCGGGCGCTGCCCGAGTGCGCGATCACCGACGCCAGGGCGTCGAGCCATTCGCGCGTTTCCTGCGGGTCGGCGTCCTGGGCGGCGGGGTCGTCCAGGCCCGCAGGGCGCTGGATTTCAGCGGGAGTGCGAGGGTCCATGGCGTCGTGTGGCAAGTGGGGCCGGGTCGATAGGCTCAGGCGATGGCTGCGGTGGATTCGTCCACCGGCGAGGCTGCAGGTGCCGGTGCGGTCGTACCGGCGGTGGCCATGCGCACCGGCGCGGCGGCGCGGTCCAGCGCCTGACGCAGGTCGGCCAGGATGTCGTCGATCGCTTCCAGACCGGCCGACAGCCGGATCAGCCCTTCGCCGATGCCGTGTGCGGCGCGCTCCTCGGGTGTGTAGGTCGAGTGCGTCATCGACGCCGGGTGCTGTGCCAGGGTCTCGGCATCGCCCAGGCTGACGGCGCGGATCACCAGCTGCAGCGCGTTCATGAAGCGCCGTCCGGCCTCGATGCCGCCGTGCAGTTCGAACGACATCATGCCGCCGAAGCGCGCCATCTGGCGGCGCGCCAGCTCATGCTGCGGGAAGTGCCGCAGGCCGGGGAAGTCGACCCGCTGCACCGCGGGGTGCGCGTCGAGCAGTGCGGCGATGGCCTCGGCGTTGTCGCAGTGGCGCTCCATGCGCAGGTGCAGCGTCTTCAGCCCGCGCAGGATGCCGTGGGCATCGTGCGGGCTCATCACCGCACCGGTCATGTCCTTCAGGCCCACCAGGCGGATGCGCTCGGCCAGCTCTGCACTGGTGGCCACCAGGCCGGCGGTGAGGTCGCCGTGTCCACCCAGGTACTTGGTCGCCGAGTGCACGACGACATCGGCACCCAGCGCGATCGGCCGTTGCAGGTAAGGGCTGCAGTAGGTGTTGTCCACCACCACCAGCGCGCCGTGGCGGTGCGCCACTGCGCTGACGGCGGCGATGTCCACCAGCCGCATGTTCGGGTTGGCCGGGGTCTCGAAGTAGACGACCTTCGTCTTCGGGCCGATGGCCGCTTCGAGCCGCTCGGGCCGTGTCATGTCGACGTGGCGCACGGTCACGCCGTAGCGCGCCATGCCGTGGTGCAGGAACGAGAAGGTGCAGCCGTACAGCGTGGTGTCGACCAGGATCTCGTCGCCGGCGGCCAGCAGCGTCCACAGCGTGGCGGTGATGGCGCCCATGCCCGAGCCGAAGGCCACGCCGGCCTGGGCCTCTTCGAGCGTGGCGATGCGCTGCTCGAGCAGATCGAGCGTCGGGTTGGCGATGCGGGTGTAGATGTAGCCGCGGGCCTCGCCGGCGAAGCAGGCCGCGCCGTGCTCGACGCTGGGGAAGGCGAAGGTCGCCGAGAGGTGAACCGGCGGCACCAGCGCACCCTGGTGCTGGGCCGGATCGTAGGCATGGTGGATCGCACGGGTGGCGAAACCGGGACGGGGGCTGCTGCTCATGGCGTGGCTCCTGGTGCGTGATGGGATGACGGCACTGTAGGCCTCGATCCTTGGAAAAGGTTTGCGTTCATGCCCCAAAAGCAAGCTGGTTGGGGCAAAATTTGCCTCTCCAGTCGAATCTCATGTCATGAACGACCTCCTCGCCGCGGAACTCGACCGCATCGATCGCCGCCTGCTCGAAGCGGTGCAGCGCGACGCGCGCCTGACCACGGCCGAACTCGCTGACCAGGTGGCGCTGAGCACCTCACCGTGCTGGCGCCGGCTCAAGCGCCTGGAAGACGGCGGCGTCATCCTGGGCTACCACGCCCGGCTCGACGCGGCGCGCCTGGGCTGGGGGGTGATGGCCTTCGTCCACATCTTGCTCGAGAGCCACCGGGCCGAACTGGGAGCGCAGTTCGAGGATGCGGTGCTGCGCATCCCGGAGGTCATCGCCTGCCACAACGTGTCGGGCCAGTACGACTTCCTGCTGCAGGTGGTGGCGCGCGACCTGCGGCACTTCGGCGAGTTCGCCCGCACCACGATCCGCACGCTGCCCGGGGTCAAGGAGATGAACTCCAGCTTCTCGTTGCGCGAGGTCAAGGGCGGCTTGGCGCTGCCCGTGTCCTGAGGCGCGGGAGCCTTCGGGATGCACGTTCGGTGCGATCGCGGGAAGTTTGGCACGCACCGCGCCCGCTGTTCGACGCTTGGCTGTCGCGTACCACCGCTATGCTGACCGGCAGAGTGACCGACGCTGCGTGAGCGCCGGCACCGGCGCGCCACAGGTGGGCACGCCGAGCGAGCAAGGGAACGGCGACGATGGACGAGATCGGACTCTGGCAGGCACTGGCCGCGCTGGTGGTAGCGGGCCTGGGTGTGATGCTGCATGGCCGCTGGGCCCGCCGGCGCACCGAGCGCAAGCAGCGCGAGGAGGCAGCCAAGCGCGAGGCGGTCGAAGAGGCACTGCATTCGCTGGCCGAGCGCGAGGAAGAGAGCCGAATCGAACGCGCCGGTGCTCGCCGCATGGCCGAAGAAATCGCGCGGCTGAAGGCCCAGCGCGAAGCCGAACAGGCCCAGCGCGAAGCCGAACAGGTCCAGCGTGAAACCAGCCAGCCCGAGATCCAGGCGCATGATTCGGCTGCTGGAGGTGGCGATGCCGCAGCGCCCGCGCCCACCGCTACCGAGTCGCGCGATGCCGAGTTGCGCGAGGCGGCCCGCCGTGAGGCCGAGGCGCATGCCGAGGCACAGCGCATCGCCCAGGCCGAG
>JABWBN010000259.1 GCA_013360485.1 Burkholderiaceae bacterium
GGCACCTGGGCGGTGGACGCGAGCGCTGTCGCCAGCAGCAGCGCCAGGGCGGCGACCCGAACGGTGGCGCGCGCGCTGGGGTGGAGTGTGTGTTGGATCATCATCACGGATTCAGAATCGGGTGGTCAGCACGGCGCCATAGGTGCGCGGATTGCCCACCAGGGTCCAGCCCACGAAGTTGGCCACCTTGGGCACGTAGTCGGTGGCGTTTTTCACGTAGAGGTTCAGGCCCCAGCGGTCGTCGGCGCTGCGCCATTGCGCCGAAAGGTCGGCCTGGCTGTAGGCCGGTTGCAGCGTGGCATCGGACTCGTTGAGCGACACGTACTGCCGCGCCGTGTAGCGGGCGTCGGCGCGCAGGGTGAGCGTCGAGCCGCCGGGCAGGGCGATCGGGAACTCGGTGCCCAGCTTCACCGAGGTCTTGGGCGCATGCGGCAGCGGCAGGCCGGCCAGCGAGGTGGTGCTGTTGTCGAAGTTGGTCACGCGCAGGTCGCCCAGCGTCGCGTCCAGGACGTTCAGTGCCAGCCGCAGGCTCGCGC
This sequence comes from Burkholderiaceae bacterium, assembly GCA_013360485.1. Classification (GTDB taxonomy): domain Bacteria; phylum Pseudomonadota; class Gammaproteobacteria; order Burkholderiales; family Burkholderiaceae_C; genus Pseudaquabacterium. The sequence continues at coordinate 537 of JABWBN010000259.1, forward strand.
CGTTGTCGAACACGGCGCGCACCTCGCCCTCGGCGCCCTGTATGGTCTGCTTGGGTACGTTGCGGAAGTTGGCAGCCAGGCCGGTGACGGTGAACGCGAAGTCGACCGCCTGGTAGTCGCGGTAGTCGTAGCGGAACAGCGCGCCGTTGAACTGCAGGCGGTTGCCGAGCCAGCGGCTCTTCAAGCCCAGCTCGATCGACTTGAGCTTCTCCGAGTTGAAGGTGCCACTGGCGCCCGGCAGCGAATTGAAGCCGCCGGGCCGATAGGCCGTGGCATAGGTGAGGTAGGTCATGGCGTTGGCGCCGAGGTCGAGCTCGGCACCGAGCTTGCCGTCGGTGCTGCGCCAGTGGCCGTCCAGGCCGCCGATGGCCGTCTTGTGGTCGCGGGTGTGGCGGACGCCGGCCACGGCGCGCAGGCCCGCACGCAGCGGCACGCTCCCCTGGCCGAATATCGCCTTCGAGGTGGTGGTGTCGCGCGTACCCAGGCTGCTGGTGCAGCTGATGTTGGCCAGGCAGTTCTGCACGTTGAGCATGTCGTAGCCGTAGAGTCCGGCCACCCACTCGAGCGACGCGCCAGGCCGCGAGGCCAGGCGGGCCTCGATGCTGTTCTGGCGCGCCACGGCAGGATCCGCATTGAACTGCTCCTCCGAGCCCGGCGGGCGCGAGGAGTCGTACTTGCGGTAGACGATGCCCGAACCGCTCTGGTGCGCCGGGATCAAGGTGAGCGTGGCGAAACCGAGGTTCTGGTCCAGTTGCAGCCAGGTCTTGTCGGCGCTGTAGTTCTGGTAACCGACCTGCTCCAGACCGGGCGTGGGCGCCACGGCGGCCTGCAGGCGGGTGCCTGCGTTGTTCCAGTTGTCCTGTGCGATGAAGCCCGGGCCTTTGCCGCCCAGGCGGAGGTGCTCAAGCCCGGCCACCAGTCGCGTGTCCGCGCTGGGTTGGTAGAGCGCCTTGATGCGCACCGCGCTGGCCTGGGCGTCGTTGAAGCCGTCGGAGAGAAAGCCGTCGCGGCTGATCGATGCCCCCGAGATGCGCAGTGCGACCGACTTGCCCAGCTTCGCATTGGCACCGAACTCGCCGCGGAACAGGCCATGGCTGCCCATCTCCAGCGCGGCCTGACCATCAGTGCCGCCCTTCAGGCTGGGATCGCGGGTGATGAAGTTCACTGCGCCCGCGGCGGCGTTGCGGCCGTAGAGCGTGCCCTGCGGGCCTCGCAGCACCTCCACCCGGTCGAGATCGAACAGGCCGAGCGTGGTCATCTCGGCGCGGAAGTTGTAGATGCCGTCGTAGTTGGTCGACACCGCCGACTCGCCCATGCCCGGCGGCAGGTCCGAGCCGATGCCGCGGATGGCGATCATGCTGCCGCGCGCGGCGCCCTGGATCTCGACGTTGGCGACGTTCTTCAGGATCTCGGCACCGCTGGACAGCCCCTGCTCGGCGATGTCGGTGCCGGAAACCGCCTCCAGCGCGATCGAGGTCTTCTGGATGCTCTTGGCCTTGCGCTCGGCTGTGACGGTGACCGTCTGCAGTTCACCCTTGGGTGCGTCGCCGCGGCTGTCCGCGGCCACCGCAGCGGTCTGGGCGTGCGAGGCCGGGTGCAGCCACAGGGCGCCGCAGGCCGCGAAGGCGGCTGCGGCGATGCGACGGATGGGCGATGGATGATGGGTGTTCATGCCGTACTCCTCGGGCTGGACATGCGTTGCGTGTACCGGCCCGATGATTGGCATCCATGGCTCGCCCGTCAGCGGGGATAGACCTGTGAACTGCGTTAAGACGCGTTAAGGGCACGTCAGGGGACGGGCGAATCGCCGATCCCGCCCCAGTGGGCTGCGGATCGGCGATGAGTGGACACCGCGCCGTGGCGGTTCGGCGCAGTCCTGGGTGCGGCCAGGCCCGGCGTTGCGCGCGGGTCAGTAAGTGAAGCGCAGGCCGGCCGCCCAGGCGCGGCCGACCAGGTCCCAGAACACGAAGTTGGTGGCGCGCGGGGCGTTCAGGCTCTCCGCGATGATGGGCGGCGTCACGTCGAACAAGTTGTTCACCTTGCCGAACAGTGTGAGCGAGCCGCGGTCGCCGCCCTCCCAAAGCGTGTAGGCCACCGAGGCGTCGACATAAGTCTTGGATGGAACCTTGTTGTCATACAGGGTGCGCTGGGTCGTCGGGTTGGCGTCGATCACACCGCCCCCCACATGGCGCACCTGGGCGAAGCCGACCCATGGGCCGCGGCGGTAGGTGCCCGAGAGCGTGGCGCGGTTCTTCGGTCCGCCCTTGGCCGCGCCCTGGGTGGTGCCCACCGACATTTCACCCGCCCGATCGATGGCCGCGACACCGTCGCTGATGATGAACTCGCGCACATGGGACCCGAGCAGGCGCAGCATCATGTCGCCGCCGGCCAGCTTGAAGCGGTAGGCCAGCTCCAGGTCGGCACCCGAGGTCTTGATGCGCTGCAGGTTCACGTAGGGCACGCGGATCAGGCTGAGCGTGCCGTTCGCATCCCGCGAGATGAAGTCGCACAGCTGTTCGTTCTTCGTTGCACCCACGCCATAGCAGCCGTTGAGCACGGCCTGCGGCGTGACCTGCGCGATCGCGTCGCCCAGGTCGATCCGGTACAGGTCCAGCGACGCCCTCAGTCCTTGTACGCCCACGTTCTGCAGCGTCACGCCCAGCGTGTCCGACTTGGCGATCTCCGGGCGCAGATTCGGATTGCCGGTTTGTGCCTGCACGACGGGCACGGTGGGCGCCGTGCCATTGACCATGGAGCCGTGATCGATGACCGATGCGCTGTTGTTCTGGCCTTGCAGGAACATCTCGTTGAAGCTCGCCGCGCGGATGTCGCGCGAACGCGTGCCGCGCAACAGCACGCCGTCCGTGGGGGTGTAGCTCAGGCCGAGCTTCCACGTGTTGACTCGGCCGCTGGTGGAGTAGTCGGTGTCGCGCAACGCAGCATTCAGGTCCAGCGCCTTGGCCGCCCGGACGTTGGCCAGCAGCGGCACCACGGTCTCGGCGAAGACTTCGGTGACCGTGTAGTTGCCGTTGATGGGCTTGTTGTTGCCCTCCTGCCAGCCGCCCTGGCGATAGCTGCTGGTGCTGCGCTTGGAGGTGGCGTCGACATCGCCGTGGATGCTCTCGTGCCGGGCCTCGATACCGCCGACCAGCGACACCTTGCCGGCCCAGGTCGAGAATGGGTCGGCCTGGATCGAGGCGCCGCCGGCATCCTGCTGCATGGTGATGCCCTGCCACATGGTGCCCGTGACATAGGCGCGCACATCAGGCGACACCGCGCCGGGGCCGAACACATTGGCCGGCACGCAGCCGGGCGCCGCACCGAGGCGGGCGACGGTGGCCGGGTTGCAGATGGCCTGGCCGTCGGCGCCGGTGATCACGTCGGTGGCCGCTCGCCAATTGGCGACGTTCAAATGGTTGCTCAGTTGCCCCAGGTAGTCGGTGCGCCCGTGCGTGAGGTAGGCCTTCCAGCGCGCTTGCCCCACCGTTCCAGACAGGCCGGCGGCGATGCGGGCCACCTCGTTGGTCACGTCGTTGTGGGGCGGGCCGAGCTCGGCGTTGATGCGCCCCATCGAGAAGCTGGTGAGCTTGTTCGCATCCATCAGCGCAGCGACCGGTGCCGGCAGGTAGGGGTTGCGGCGGTCGATGGTCAGCGCGGTGGTCTCCAGCGCTCCGGGGCTGGTGAACGGATTGCGGTCCAGTTCGCTGTGCGAGCGCGCGTAGGACAGGTCCAGCCAGCCTCGCATTGAGCGGCTGAAGTCGTAGGTGGTGCGCACGTACACGCTCTGGCGGTCGAGCGGCGAAGTCATCAGCGTGTTGTCGGCCAGCCAGCCACCGCTGCCACCCACCATCAAGGTGGTCCCCAGGTTCGTGCCGTAGGTGTAGGGCTGCACCGCGCCGCCGGCACCGAACTGGATGCCCCGCAACGGGCTGCTGGCCGGCAGCGGCCCGCCGTTGCCGGCGGTGATCACGCCGCCCGTCGTCAGCCCGGACAAGGTGAGACCGGGCGTGGCGATGCGTGCGTAGTTCACGCCGTCGACGGCACCGGACACCAAGCCCCAGCGTGCGTTGGACCACTCGCGGTCGCGCTGGGCCACGGGGTCGGTCAGCTGCGTGAACTCGCCGGCCACCATGATCTCTCCGCGGCCGCCTCCGAAGCTGTGGCCCCAGCCCAGGCTGACGGCGGTCTCCTTGTTGTCGCCCTTCTCGCTCTGGCCGTACTGCAGATTGGCGCTGAAGCCGTCGAGCTTCTTCTTGAACACGAAGTTGGCCACGCCGGCCACGGCGTCGGAGCCCCAGGCCGCGGAGGCGCCGCCGGTCACGATGTCCACCCGTTCGATCAACGCCGAGGGCACGACGTTGGTGTCGACGATGCCCGAGGACGTGGTGGGCACGAAGCGTTGGCCATCGACCAGCACCAGCGTGCGGTTGTGCCCCATGCCGCGCAGGTCGATGTAGGCGCCGCCGGTGAACTGCAGCGTGAATGGCGCCACAGGTGCCGGTCGGGTCGCGGGCAACTCGAACACCAGGTTGGCGATCGTGGTGGCGCCGCGCACCTCGAGGTCGGCGGCGCCGAGCTGGGTGACCGGCGTCGGCGCGGTGAAGCCGCTGCGGCCGATGCGGCTGGTGACCACGATCACCTGCTGCGAGGCATCGGCCGCCGACGCCGCCGTTGCAGGCGGGCTGGCCGAG
>JABWBN010000260.1 GCA_013360485.1 Burkholderiaceae bacterium
TCGCGCTATGCCTCGCTGCTCCATTCCCTCGTCGATGGCTTTGTCGATGACGACGCGTTCTGGCCGATCCTCAGCCGCGACCTCGCCGAAGGCCAGCACCGCAACGAGACAGGCATCGCCAAGTATTTCACCACCTCGGTCTTCCACCGTCCTGAAGAGCTACTCTCGGAAGTGCAGGAAGCCGGATTCACCGAAGCTGAAGTCTTCGGCATCGAAGGCCCGGGTTGGCTCGCCAAGGATTTCGACGAACGCTGGCGCGATGAGCGCCGCCGCGCCCGTCTGCTCGATCTCGTCCAAACCGTCGAGCGCGATGCGCCGCTCCTGGCCTGTGCCGGCGACGCGGCCCGCCACGATCCAGGTCTTCGCGCCCGGCCGGGTCTTGCCGTCCTTCACGTGGGCAGGCAGCGCGCGCACGCCCAGGCCCTGCACCTCGGTATCCCACATGAACGCCTGCCGCTCGTCGGGCGGACAGGTGAACTTGGCGACGACCGCCTCGGTGAGTTTTCGCTTCTCGCTCTTCATGCTGCACCTCTCTTGCACGGTGCAGTCTCTCGGGAATCGGCTGAGCGAGTTTGATAATCGGTGCCGCTACGGGTAGCGGTTGAAAGCGGCGCGAGGCTGCGCCGCCGCCCAGGGTGGGCGACTGATAGAGTGAACACGTTGACCGTCCTCTTCTGCAGGAAGGTTGACCACGCACCTCGGACGGTTGCCGCCGTCGCGGGGTGCACCCGCACCGGCTGCCTTGCCCGGCCGCCAGCGCCGAGCCAGTGTACGTTCGTTGTACGCAGCGCCGGTCACATGGATGGCTAACGGGTAGCAATTCAGCGCGTTCGTAAGTGCCTGTCAGCCCTACGCTTTACTAGTGCGTAGCAATATGGCCAACTGCGTAGCAACCGTCTGTCGCGCCCTCATAATCCTTTGGTCGCTGGTTCAAGTCCAGCACGGCCTACCAGTAGCGAGTCGCGCCGACGGCGCGCGGCGCTGCACCCGATGCCGTAGCACGGCCGGGCACGGACACATCCCGCTTATTCGATTGCGCGGGAACTGCGGGCGCGCTCGCGCAGCTGGAACTTCTGGATCTTGCCGGTGCTGGTCTTGGGTATGGCCTCGAAGCGGATTTCCCTGGGCACCTTGTACCCGGCCAGCACGGTCTTGCAATGCGCGACCAGCTCCTCGGCCGTGACGGCGGCGCCGTCCTTGAGTTCAACGAAGGCCAGCGGGGTCTCGCCCCACTTCGGGTCGGGTTTGGCGACCACGGCGCAGGCCATGACGGCCGGGTGGCGATACAGCGCGTCTTCGACCTCGATCGAGCTGATGTTCTCGCCGCCGGAGATGATGATGTCCTTGCTGCGGTCCTTGATCTTGACGTAGCGGTCGGGCTCCATGACCGCGAGGTCGCCGGTGTGGAACCAGCCGCCCGCAAAGGCCTGGTCGGTGGCCGCCGGATTCTTCAGGTAGCCCTTCATCACGATGTTGCCGCGGAACATGATCTCGCCCATGGCCTGCCCGTCGGCCGGCAGTTCGGCCAGGGTGGCCGGGTCGAGTACCGCCATGCCTTCCTGTAGCACGTAGCGCACGCCTTGGCGGCCGTTCAGGCGCGTCTGCTCCGATAGCGATGCATCGGCCCAGTTGGCCCGCTTGACCGCCACCGATGCCGGCCCGTAGACCTCGGTCAGGCCGTAGACGTGGGTGATGTCGAAGCCGATCCTGGCCATGCCCTCGATCATCGACGCCGGCGGCGCGGCGGCGGCGACCATGCCGCGCACGCGCTGGGAGATGCCCTCGCGCAATGCAGGCGGTGCGTTGATGAGCAGACCATGCACGATGGGCGCTGCGCAGTAGTGGTCGACGCCGTGCTCCCGCATTGCATCGAGGATGGCCTTGGCCTCCACGCGTCGCAGGCACACGTGTACGCCGCCGAGCATCGCCACCGTCCACGGGAAGCACCAGCCGTTGCAGTGGAACATCGGCAGCGTCCAGAGGTAGCGCGGAAAGTGCGGCATCGTCCAGGTGACGGCGTTGCACACGGCGTTGAGGTAGGCGCCGCGGTGGTGGGTGACCACGCCCTTTGGGTCGCCGGTCGTGCCGCTGGTGTAGCTCACCGCGATCGCGTCCCACTCGTCGGCGGGGCCCTCCAGGCGCGCCAGTGGCGGGTGGTTGCGCAGAAGGCTCTCGTACTCGTGCGTGCCCAGCAAGTCGCCCGGACCGTCGTACTCGCTGTCGGCAACGTCGATCACCTGAACCTCGCGGCCGTGTTGCGCGCGCAGCAGGCGGATGGCTTCCTTCATCAACGGCGCGAATTCCCGGTCGGTGATCAACACCTTGGCTTCGCAGTGATTCATCTGCCAGGCCAGCAGCGTCGCGTCGAGTCGGGTGTTCAACGTGTTGAGGACGGCGTTGACCGCCGGCACCGCACAGTGCGCCTCGATCATCTCAGGCGTGTTGGGCAGCATCACGCTGACGGTGTCCAGCCGGCCGACGCCCAGTGCCCGCAACGCAGCCGCCAGCCGCGCCGTCCGCTCGCGCAGCTGGGCCCAGGTGTATCGGCGTTTGCCGTGGACGACGGCGGGCAGGTCGCCGAAGACCTCCGCGCTGCGCTCCACGAAGCTCACCGGAGACAGTGCAACGCGGTTGGCCGGGTTGGGATCGAGGTGGTGCTCGTAGATGCTCACGGCTTGGACTCCTGATGTCGTCGCTCTCGCGCCGGGTGGTGAGGACCGCCGCTGCCGCGGCCCGGCCGCGCCCGGAAACGGGCCGGCTCGCTAACCGTTGGCCTGGGCGAGTGCCTGGTCGATGTCCCAGAGGATGTCGTCGATGTGCTCCAGTCCCACCGAGATGCGGATCATGTCGGGCAATACGCCGGCGGCACGCTGCTGGGCTTCGTCCAGCTGGCGATGGGTGGTGCTGGCGGGGTGGCTGATCAGGGTGCGGGTGTCGCCGATGTTCACCAGGTGGCTCATGAACTGGGCGCCTTCGATGAAGCGCACGCCGTTGGCCATGCCACCCTTCACACCGAAGGACAACAGCCCGGAAGCGCCTCGCATCTGGCGCGACATCAGCGCATGCTGCGGGTGGTCGGGCAGGCCGGGATAGTTGACCCAGCTCACGGCCGGGTGTGCGCGCAGGAACTCCGCCACCGCAAGCGCGTTGCTGCAGTGGCGTTCCATGCGCAGAGGCAGCGTCTCGATGCCCTGCAGCACCTGCCAGGCGCTCATCGGGCTCAGCGCGGCGCCGTGCACGCGCAGGCCCTCCATGCGGCAGCGCATCGTGAAGCCGAAGTCGCCGAAGGTCTCGAAGAACTTGACGCCGTGGTAGCCCGGCGAGGGCTCGGTCATGCCGGGGAACTTGCCGTTGTCCCACGGGAACCGGCCCGCCTCGACAATGGCGCCGGCCAGCGTCGTGCCATGCCCGGCGAGGTACTTGGTGGCCGAATGCACGACGATGTCAGCCCCGTGCGCGCAGGGGTTGCACAGCAACGGGCTCGGCACGGTGTTGTCGACAATCAGCGGCACACCGTGGGCGTGCGCGACATCGGCCACCGCCGCAATGTCAAGCATGACCAGGCTCGGGTTGCCGAGCGACTCGGCGAAGACCGCGCGCGTACTCGGGCGCATGGCGCCGGCAAAGGCCTGAGGATCGCGCGCATCGACGAAGGTGGTCTCGATGCCGAACTTGCGCAGGTTGACGGCCAGCATGGTGACCGTGCCGCCATACAACGCGCCTGCGGCCACGACGTGGTCGCCCGATTGCAGCAGCGTGGTCAGCGCCATGGACTCTGCCGCCATGCCCGAGGCACAGCAGACCGCGGCACGGGCACCCTCCAGCGCGGCGACGCGCTCCTCGAGCGCCGCCACAGTCGGGTTGCTCAAGCGCGAGTAGACATTGCCGAAGGTCTGCAGGTTGAACAGGCTGGCGGCATGCTCCGCACTGTCGAAGACGAAGCTGGTCGTCTGGTAGATCGGCAGCGCACGAGCCCCGGTGGCCGCGTCGGGGATCTGCCCGGCGTGGATGGCCAGGGTCTCGGGTCGGAAGACATGGTCGCTCATGGCACGTTCACACCGGCCGCCGCGCGGAAATGACCCGGGTGTTGACGCCCACCCAGTTCAGGCCACCGAACAGCCGCGCGTGCTCGATCTTCACGCAGCGGTCGAGCACCGAGTCCAGACCGGCTTCGGTGGCGATGCGATCGCCCTCGGCGCTTGCAACACCCAACTGCTGCCACAGGCAGCGGGCACCGATGGCAACGGCGCTGCGCGCGATCTGCGGCACGTCGGCCTCGCGGCGGAAAACATCCACCATGTCGACCGGAAACGCGATGTCCTCCAGACGCGCATAGCAGCGCTCGCCGAGTATCGATTCGTAGCGCGGGTTGACCGGAACGATGCGGTAGCCGTGCTCCTGCATGTACTTCGCGGCGAAATGGCTCGGCCGGTGCCATTCGGCCGACAGGCCGACCACTGCGATGGTGCGGCAATCCTTCAGGATGCGGCGCAGCGCCACGATGTCGTCCAACATGGGTGCATCGTAAGCGGATCCGGGGCGCAAGGGTGCGCGCGACCGGGCCAGGGCGGGCCCGCCAGTGCCATCGCCGTCCGGCGCGCGCCCCTGGCCCGGCCCATCCGCCGCAGTTGGCGGGCCGCTTCAGCGATCGCGCGAGCGGCTGAACACCAGTGCCACGTTGGTGCCGCCGAAAGCGAACGAGTTGCTGATGGCGTGGCGCAGTGCCGGGGCACTGCGGCCTTCGGGCCCGACATGGTCCAGGCCGGCGCAGTCCGGGTCCACCTCGCCCAGGCCGGCAGTGGGGGGAATTTCGCCGTGCTTCAGGGCCAAAGTCGCCCACACGGCCTCCATCGCACCGGCGGCACCGAGCAGATGCCCGTGCGCGGCCTTCGTGGAGCCGATCGCCAGCGTCGGGGCGTCGGGTCCCCATGCGGCACGCAGCGCGGCGCACTCGACCGGATCGCCTGTGGGTGTTCCGGTGCCATGGGGATTGCAGTAGCCGATGTCCGACGGCTTCAGTCCGGCAGCCTCCAGCGCTGCCCGAATGGCGCGCGCCTGGCCGGCTGCATCCGGCTGGGTGAGGTGATGGGCATCGCAGGAGATGCCGCTGCCGCTGAGCCACGCATGGGCCGCGCGGCCGCGGGCCCGGGCATGGGGTGCCCGCTCGAGTACCAGGCAGGCGGCGCCTTC
>JABWBN010000261.1 GCA_013360485.1 Burkholderiaceae bacterium
CAGCGTCTCCGCGCCGCTGGCCTTGATCGACGCGGCCAGCGCGACCGACGGCAGCAGCACCGGCAGCAACGCGACGAAATTGGCGCCGGCAAAGCGCACCGTGGACAGCCACTGCGCCGGCGCCAGCAGCGCGATCAGTGCCAGCAGGCCGAGCAGCGCAAGGGTAGCGCGGTCCAGCCGGCGCCAGGTATCCAGCAGCGCCACACGCCAGCGGCCAGGGCCTTTGATCGGGACGGCGGAGCCCAGGGGCGTTTCCATCAGTGCACCTCGCAATGTTTTAAAACGATATGCCTAGGTAAATAGTTTTAATTCACTCAAGTATTCCACGCAAATCGCATCCACTCGCTGGAGCTCAGGGAGTGTGTGTTGCCGCGGGCGTCGCGTCGACGTCGGCGGCGGTGCCAGCGGCTGCCGTCGTGCAGCCGCCCGCCGTGGCATACGCCACTGCGCCCGCAGGTGTCGCGCTGACGCCCTGGCAGCACTCGGCGCGGAAATGCGCCCAGGCGGCGTTGATCAGTCGGAAGTCGGGCCGGCAGCAGACTTCGCGGCCGATGCGCTCTTGCACGACCAGCCCAGCGTCGACCATTGCGCGCAGGTGGTGCGCCAGCGTCGACGCCGGTAGCGCCAGCGCCTGGCGCAGCTCGGTGATCGTCAGCCCCTCATCGCCGGCGCGCACCAGCACGGCGAATACCTGCAGCCGTGCGACGCTGCCCAGCGCGGCCATGCATTGAGCGGTCTGTTCGATGTTCATGGCGCCATCCTAGTCGATTGCGCGCCACTTTACAACTGTTTTTCCGGTTTTGTCGTTTATTTGGTGTCGGATGCCGACACACATCCCGCGGGCATCGCGGCTTGCGGGCGCACCACCACCGGCTCGGGCACCCGGTAGCCATAGCGCACGGCGGTGATCTCGGCCAGGATGCTGACCGCGATCTCGGGCGGCGTGCGCGCGCCGTTCTTCAGCCCCACCGGCCCGTGCAGCCGTTCGAGCTCGGCCGGCTGCAGCCCGAAGTGCTCGGCCAGGCGCTCCTTGCGCCGGGTCTGGTTCAGGCGCGAACCGATCGCTCCGACGTAGAACGCGTCGCTGCGCAGCGCCTCCATCAGCGCCAAGTCGTCGAGCTTGGGGTCATGGGTCAGCGCCACCACCGCCATGTGACCATCGGGTTTGAGCGCCTGCACCGTGTCGTCGGGCATGGTGCGCACCAGCGCAGCGCCGGGAACCTCGAAAGTGCTGGCATATTCGTCGCGCGGGTCGCACACCGTGACCTGGTAGCCCAGCATGGTGGCCATGGCGGCGAGGTACTGCGTCATCTGGCCCGCTCCGATCACCAGCATCCGCCAGTTCGGCCCCAGGTGCGTGACCAGCGTCGTGTCGTCGAGCACCAGCTCGTCGGTGCCGGTGGCCGCGCCCAGTTGCACCGTGCCATCGGCCAGCGTGAGCACGCGCCGCACGCGCTCGCCGCGCTCCAGACGCTGCAGCAGCTCCTCGAGCAGCGTGTGCGCCTGCACCGGCTCGAGCACCATCTCGATCAGGCCCCCGCAGGGCAGGCCGAAGCGTTGCGCCGATTCGGCCTCGATGCCGTAGCGCAAGACCGTGGGCACGCCTTGCGCGAGCACGCCCTGGCGCGCCTTGTCGATGAGGTCGTCCTCGATGCAGCCGCCGGACGCCGAGCCGGCGATGAGGCCGTCGTCGCGCACCGCCACCATCGACCCCGGTGGACGCGGCGCCGAACCCCAGGTGCGGGTGATCGTGCCCAGCACCACGCCGTGGCCCTGCGCCCGCCATTGCGCCACCTGCCGCAGGATGTTGAGGTCGATGTTGTCCATGGCCGCACCTTAACGCGCATCCGCGCCGATCTCCGACCCGGGGGTTATACCGTCCCGGCCGCACCGCCGGGTTGAGCCAACCCACGAGCCTCTCCTTATGGTCGCCGCTTCATAGGGGATCACACCTCGATGCGGCAAGCCAGCACCCCGCCTAGCATGCATCGGTGGTCCGCGCGATCGTGACCCAGCCCGGCCGCACCCCGGCACGCGCGGTGCGGCCAATCGGTGACCCGAACCCTCGACACAGGAGACAACGGCATGGGGATCCCTCTGACTCTGGAGGTCAACGGCCAGACCGTGACCCGCGAATGCGAGCCGCACACGTTGCTGGTGGAATTCATCCGTGAAACGCTGCGCCTGACCGGCACCCACGTCGGGTGCGACACCGCCCAGTGCGGCGCCTGCACGGTTCACCTCGACGGCCGCGCGGTCAAGAGCTGCAACATGCTGGCGGTGCAGGCCCAGGGCCGCAAGGTCACCACCATCGAGGGCCTGGCCGCCGCCGACGGCACGCTGCACCCGATGCAGGCCGCATTCCGCACCTGCCACGGGCTGCAATGCGGCTTCTGCACGCCGGGCATGGTGATGAGCGCCGTCGACCTGGTGGAACACCACGGCGTCCAAAATGAGGCGCAGGTGCGCGAGGCGCTCGAGGGCAACCTGTGCCGCTGCACGGGCTACCACAACATCGTCAAGGCCGTGCAGCAAGGCGCGGCGGCCATGAAGGGAGCCTGACCATGAACGCACCCCAGGGTTTCATCGGCCGCTCGGTCGAGCGCCGCGAGGACGCGCGCTTTCTCACCGGTCGCGGCCAGTACACCGACGACATCACGCTGCCAGGACAGGCCTACGCGGCCTTCGTGCGCTCGCCCTATGCCCATGCGCGCATCCGCTCGCTGTCGACCGCGGCCGCCGCCGCGGCGCCGGGTGTGCTGGGCATCTACACCGGGGAGCATTTCAAGGCCGTGGGCGGGCTGCCCTGTGGCTGGCTGATCCACAGCCTGGACGGCAGTCCGATGAAGGAGCCCAAACACCCGATCCTGGCCGACGGGAAGGTGCGCTACGTCGGCGACCGGGTGGCGCTGGTGGTGGCCGAAACGCTGCAGCAGGCCAAGGATGCCGCGCAGATGGTCGTGGTCGACTACGAAGAACTGCCGCCAGTGGTTGATCCGGCGCGCGCGGCGGGCGCGCCCGACGCAGTGCACGACGAAGCGCCGGACAACCGCGTCTACCACTGGGGCATCGGCGACAAGGACGGCACCGACGCGGCTTTCCGCGATGCGGCGCATGTGACGACGCTGTCGTTCCGAAACAACCGGCTCATTCCCAACGCGATGGAGCCGCGCGCGGCCAACGCCACCTACGACGCCAACGCCGACAGCTACACGCTGTACGTGTCGAACCAGAATCCGCACGTCGAGCGCCTGCTGATGTGCGCGTTCGTGCTGGGCATCCCCGAGCACAAGATGCGCGTGGTCGCCCCCGATGTCGGCGGTGGCTTCGGCTCGAAGATCTTCCTCTACGGCGAGGAGACGGCCCTGGTCTATGCCACGCGGCAACTGCGCCGGCCGGTGAAGTGGACCTGCGAGCGCAGCGAGTCCTTCCTGTCCGATGCCCACGGCCGCGACCACGTCACCACCGCGCGCCTGGCACTGGACAAGGACGGCCACTTCCTGGCGCTGCGTGCCGACACCACGGCCAACCTCGGCGCCTACCTGTCCACTTTTGCCAGCAGCGTGCCCACCATCCTGCACGCCACGCTGCTGGCCGGGCAGTACCGCACGCCGCGCATCTGGTGCGAGGTCACCGCGGTGTTCACGAATACCGCGCCGGTGGATGCCTACCGCGGCGCCGGGCGGCCTGAAGCCACCTACTTGCTCGAGCGCATCGTCGAGACCGCCGCGCGCGAGATGGGCATCGACCCGGTGGAGATCCGCCGCCGCAACTTCATCACCACCTTCCCCTACGCCAGCCCGGTGGGGCTGACCTACGACATCGGCGACTACGACGCCACCATGCGCCGCGTGCTCGAGGAGGCCGACGTCGGCGGGTACGCAGCGCGGCGCAGCGCCAGCGAGGCGCGCGGACTGCGTCGCGGCATCGGCTACTCGGCCTACATCGAAGCCTGCGGCATCGCGCCGTCGTCGGTGGCCGGCGCCCTGGGCGCGCGTGCGGGCCTGTTCGAAGCGGGTGAAGTACGCGTCCACCCCACTGGCAAGGTGACCATCTTCACCGGCGCACACAGCCACGGCCAGGGCCACGAGACCACCTTCGCGCAGGTGGTGGCCGACCGCCTGGGCCTGCCGCTGGAGGACATCAGCATCGAGCATGGCGACACCGGCAAGGTGCTGTTCGGCATGGGCACCTACGGCAGCCGCTCGCTGGCCGTGGGCGGCACCGCCATCGTCAAGGCAGTGGACAAGATCATCGCCAAGGGCCGCAAGATCGCCGCACACCTGATGGAAGCCTCCGACGCCGACATCGAGTTCGAGGGCGGGCAGTTCAAGGTGGCCGGTACCGACAAGGCGGTGCCGTTCGCTCAGGTGGCACTCACCGCCTATGTGCCGCACAACTTCCCGCACGACAAGCTCGAACCGGGCCTGAACGAGAACGCCTTCTACGACCCGAGCAACTTCACCTTCCCCGCGGGCAGCTATGTCTGCGAGGTCGAGGTCGACACCGCCACTGGTGCGGTGCGGGTGGATCGCTTCACCGCCTGCGACGACTTCGGCAACGTCGTCAACCCGATGATCGTCGAGGGGCAGGTGCACGGAGGCCTGGCGCAGGGCATCGGCCAGGCGCTGCTCGAGCACGGTGTCTACGACCCCGAGAGCGGCCAGTTGCTGACCGGCAGCTACATGGACTACGCCATGCCGCGCGCCGACGACGTGCCCAGCTTCTCGGTGCACACCGTGGCCGGCACGCCGTGCACGCACAACCCACTGGGCGTCAAGGGCTGCGGCGAGGCCGGTGCGATCGGCTCCACACCGGCGGTCATCAACGCCATCTGCGATGCACTGGGCATCAAGGACCTGCCCATGCCCGCCACACCCTACACCGTCTGGCAGGCCGCCCGCAATGCCGAGCGTCTGACCACCCGTTGAGCCAGGAGCACACAGGATGCAAGCCTTTGCCTATACCCGTGCGGCCACATTGGCCGACGCCGCCGCGCGCGCCACTGCCGACGATGCCAAGCTGTTGGCCGGTGGCCAGTCCCTGCTGGCGGCCATGAAGCTCGGCCTGGCCGCGCCCCAGGCCGTGATCGACCTGGGTGCCTTGCCCGAGCTGCGCGGCATCCGCGTTGCCGACGGCGCCGTGCGCATCGGGG
>JABWBN010000036.1 GCA_013360485.1 Burkholderiaceae bacterium
CGGCATGGCCGCGGCCGCGGCACCGTCGTGGCGGGCCACCTGCCCGCCCAGCGTGGGGCTCATCACCAGGCTGGCATAGCGCAGGCCGGGCGGCAGCACGTCGATGCCGAAGCGGGCACTGCCGTCGATCTTGCCGGGCGCGTCGATGCGCCGGGTGGCCTTGCCGATCAGCGTGAACTGAGCGGGCTTCTTCAGCACCGTGCGCGTGGGGATCAGTTCCTGCGCGGCGCGCTCGGCAAGCTCGCCATAGCGCAGCGAGCGGCCGCTGTCGAGGTGGTGCACCACGCCGGACTTCACGGTCAGCGCGCCCACTGGCACCTTCCAGGTCTGCGCCGCGGCGCTGACCAGCATCGCCCGTGCCGACGAGCCGGCCTGCCGCATGGGCATCCACAGGTCCTTGACGCTCGACGAGCCGCCGGTGGCCATGACGCCGATTTCGCGCATGGTCTTGGCGGTCATCCAGCCGAGGAAGCGCTTGAGCGTGCCATCGTCATCGGGATGGAACGGCAGGCCATCGGCCACCATGGCCAGGTTGTTGTAGATGCGGTCGACCGGTGCGGGCTCTGTGCGCACCTTGGACCAGTCGGCATCGAGTTCATCGGCGAGCACCATGGCCAGTGCGGTGCTCACGCCCTGGCCCATCTCGCTCTTGGCCAGCATCACGGTCACGCGGTCGTCGCTGCCGATGCGCACCCAGCCATTGAACGTGTGCTCGCCCGGCACGCTCGCCTGGGGTTGCTCGGTGAGCAGCCGCTGGCGCGGCGGCATCATCGACCAGCCGACGACGAGTGCGCCGCCGACTCCGGCGGTGCCCAGCACGAACGCGCGGCGGCTCACCATGGGCGTGCTCCGAGGGGTGTGCGGGGGATCTGTCGGGCAGGTGTCGTCATCATGTCGGGAGTCAGGTCGGCGCCGCAGGTCGAGGGCGCCTGCGCGCGGGGGACTGCGAGCATAACCGCGCCCCGAGCGAACGCACTGGAGCGTTCGCACCAATCCCGCGACGCCCCGCGGGTGGTGCGCGCGGTGCGGCCGTGGAATGATGCGCACCGACCGCCCCTCGCACGCACTGAGCCAGACCGACCATGCCTGCCGACAACGCCCCGACCGCCCATGCACCCGCGTTGCTGACGCTCGACCAGCTGCAACACCTTTGGGATGTCGACTGGCAGGCACTGCGTGCCCGCGGCGACGGCCATGCCTTGCGCGATGCGCTGCTGGCCTGCCACGAAGAGCCACAGCGCCACTACCACACGCTGCGTCACCTGGCGGAATGCCTGGCCTGGCTGGGTGAGTTGCGCGCCTGCGCTTCCCGGCCCGAGGTGCTGGCCATGGCGCTCTGGTTTCACGACGCGGTCTATGACCCGCAGCGGGCCGACAACGAACAACGCAGCGCCGATTGGGCCCGTGACGCGCTGCTGGCGCATGCGGTGGCGCCGGCCACCGCCGAGCGCGTGCACGACCTCGTGCTGGCCACCCGCCACGAGCCGTCCAGGGCTGGCACTTCAGGCGCGGCCGACCCCCCCGATCCCGACCGCGACCTGCTGCTCGACATCGACCTGGCCATCCTCGGTGCCGACCCGGCGCGCTTTGCCGAGTACGGACGGGAAATCCGAGCCGAATATGCCTTCGTGCCGCGATGGATCTATCGCCGCAAGCGCCGCGCCGTGCTGGCCGGCTTTGCGGCGCGCGTCCCGCTGTATGCCACCGCGCCGTTGCGCGAGAGGCTGGAGGCGCAGGCCCATCGCAACCTTGCCCAGGCGCTCGGCGGAACGGTGTAAGCTATACGGGTTTTCCCGGACTCAGGCCCTGAAGCCATGACACACAGCCTTGCCCACGCCCCGCTGGCCGCCCTGACCATGGCGGCGGTACTGCTCACCACGGCGCCTGATGGCGCACTGGCCGCCGATGCCCATGCCCAGCACGCACCGGCCGCGGCCAGCGCGCCGGCGGCGGTGTCCATCGACGGCGTGGTGCGCAAGGTGGACAAGGGCGCAGGCAAGTTGACGATCTGGCATGGCGACGTGCCGCAGCTGCAGATGGGGCCGATGACCATGGCCTTTCGGGTCAAGGAAGCCGTCTGGCTCGACCAGTTCAAGGTCGGCGACAAGGTGCGCTTTCAGTACCAGCGCAGTTCGGGCGGCCTGACCATCACCGCGATCGAGGCCGTGCGCTGACGCACGCGGGCCGCTTCGGCCCGCCGCTGCTGTGCCAGTCCCGATGGCGCGCCCGCTGCGAGGCATGACCATCGGCACATGGGGCCGCACTGCATGCACCGCGCCGAGGGTTGCGCTCCTATACTGGTCTCGCATCCAGCGGGCGTGCGCCGCGCGGTCGCCGGCACCCCGGTGGGTGCGCTGCGGAGGTGCGCCATGAAGGCCGTGCGAGTGGAACTGCTGCAGCAGATGCCGCTGTTTGGCGCCATCCGCGACGACGCGTTGGCCGCACTGTTGGAGCCGGCCATCGAGACCTGCGTCGAACGCGGCCAGTACTTCTTCCGTGAGGGCGAGCCTGCCCAAGCCATGTATGTGCTCGAAAGCGGCCGCGTCAGCGTGTTGCGGCTGTGGCAGGGGCGCGAACTGGTACTGGGTACGCTGGGCGTGGGGCAGTGCTTCGGCGAGATGGCCTTGCTCGATCTGGCGCCACGCAGCGCATCGGTGCGAGCCGATGTCGATTGCGCCGCCATCGAACTGCGCCCCGAACACTTGCTGGCGTTGTTCGAGCGCGATGCCGAGCAGTTCGCGCTCATCCAGATGAACCTCGCGCGCGAGATGAGCCGGCGCCTGCGCATCACCGACGACCTGCTGTTTCGCGCCCGCATGGGCGAGCCGGCCGACGCCCCGCCACTGGACTGCCGGGCGGCGTGATCAAGGAGCCGGCTGCGCGATTCGCGCTCGGGAGCGGCCCGGCGCACAGACCGCAAGACCCTGCACCCTCATGCCCGCATCAGCGTGCTCTTGCCGAACAGGCTCTCGATCAGGTCCACCGCCAGCAGCGCCGTCTTGTTGCGCACATCCAGCGCCGGATTCAGCTCCATCACGTCCAGCGAACCCAGGCGGCCGGTGTCGGCGATCATCTCCATGCACAGCTGCGCTTCTCGGTAGCTGGGGCCGCCCATCACCGTGGTGCCCACGCCGGGTGCGATCTCGGGGTCGAGGAAGTCGACGTCGAAGCTCACGTGCAGGTGGGTGTTGGCGTCCAGCGTGGCCAGCGCCAGCTCCATCGCGTGCCGCATGCCCATCTCGTCGATGTAGCGCATGTCGAACACCTCGAGGCCGACTTCATGCACGAAGCGCTTCTCGCCGGCGTCGACCGAGCGGATGCCGATCTGGCGGATCCACTTCGGGTTGAGGGCGGGCACCTGGCCGCCGATCTCGATGAGTTCGCGCGGCCCGTGGCCGCACAGGCAGGCCACCGGCATGCCGTGGATGTTGCCGCTGGGCGTGAGCACGTTGGTGTTGAAGTCGGCATGGGCATCGAGCCACAGCACACGCAGCTTCTTTCCCGCCTCGCGGCAGTGGCGCGCCACCGCGCTGATGGAGCCCAGCCCCAGGCAGTGGTCACCCCCCAGCAGGATGGGCAGGCGTTGCGCCGCAAGCTCGGCGTGCACCGCCTCGTGCACCGCACGGTTCCAGGCCACCACCTCGCGCAGGTGCCGGTAGCCATCCACCGGCGGCAGCCACGGATTGGCCGGCCCGGCCAGGTTGCCACGGTCGATCACCTCCAGGCCGTGGCCCTCGAGGGTGGACTGGATGTTGGCCACCCGCAGGGCTTCTGGTCCCATGCTGGCGCCGCGGCTGCCCGCACCGATGTCGGTGGGGGCGCCGATCAGGGAGACGCGCGTGTTCATGGCGCGCATTGTCGCGGCGCTTCGGGTGTCGATGCTGCTGGTTTGCCCGGCCGCGGGGCGCAGATTGTGCGGCCGCGTACGGGGGGGTGCGATCGAAAGATCGAATTGGGGATGGCCTGCCGCTGTACATGCGCGTAGCCTCTCGCGCGCAGCCCGGCGCGGCGCTCGGCTGCAAGCCATACCGGGGGCAGCATGAACGCCACTGCCGGACATGACGCGTACGCCAATTCACTGTGTCGACAGCGCGTCGCTGCGCTGTTGCGGGTACCGATCCTGGCGGTCGCGCTGGGCGCCTGCAGCGGCCCAGGTGCAGACCCCAGCGCCGCACCGGAGTCGACGGCCTACTCGCGGCCCAGGCCGGTCACGCTGGTGGGCTACGACGACGACGCGATGGAGCCCTTTCTCACCCGCGACGGCCGCGTGCTGCTGTTCAACAACTCGAACGACCCCGCAGCGCAGACCGATCTGCATTGGGCCGAACGCGTCGACGACACCACCTTTGCCTGGCGCGGGCGGCTGCAGGGCGTCAACACCGACTCGCTCGAAGGCGTGCCCAGCACCGACAACCAGGGCCAGCTGTACTTCGTGTCGCCGCGCGAGTACGCCAGCACGCGGGCCACTGTGTACCGAGGTCGACTGCACGACGGTCGCGTGGAGTCACTGCAGCGCCTGGACAGCCTGGCCAGCAGTGGCCTGGCCATGGTCGTGTTCGACGCCGAGGTCAGCGCCGATGGCCAATGGTTGGCCCTGTCGGAAGGGCGCTTCGTCGGCGCCGGTGCACCCATCACGGCCGATCTGCTGATCGCACGCAGGCAGGGTGCCGAGTTCCAGCGCCTGCCGGCCTCATCGCACTGGCTGGCGGCGATCAACACCGGTGCCCTGGAGTACGCCGCCTGCTGGTCGAACGACCGGCGGACGCTGCTGTTCACCCGCGCCGGCGACTCCTCCAACGGCGGCGCCCCATCGATCTGGATCACCCACCGCGGCTCCGATGACCAACCATTCCAACCGCCGCTGCGTCTGTCACGACTCGATGGCTTTGTCGAGGCGCCGGCACTGTCACCCGACGAGCGGCTGCTGTACTACCACCGACGCGACGGCCAACGCTGGCGGATATACGTGGCCGAGCGCTGAGGCCGGCTCCCGTGTCGGATCGTTCGGCATGGAACGCGTCATTGCATTCCAAACATTTGGGGTTGACCTGGCGGCACCTGTACATGCACAGTTCGCCCGGTTGCTAACGCGGTAGTGATATGGTTGTCTCGACTCGATTGGAGTACCACACGTGAGTCGGGCTCGCGGTAGAGGTTGCCCCTCCGTTGGTGTTCGGTGCTCCGGCGTCGAATGCCGTCGCCAGAGCGATCACACCATCCAGACTGGATTCATGAAGCGCATTGTCCTCATCACCATTGCCTGCTTTGGCTTCACGATCGCGTCAGCGCAGGTTTGCCAGGCACCCGTGTTCACGGCCATCGAACCCAAGGTTGACACCAACGGTTGGGTGCCAGTGCGCGTGACGAACCTGATGCGCATCGGTGTGCCCAGTCCGATCCAGCGCATGGGTATCGACGCACAAGGCTTCGGGGCCACGTTCAGCGACGGGCGAAAACTGGCGCTCATGTTCGACGATGGCGCGCTTGCGCATCGGCACAACGACGTGAACGACAAGGCAGGGCCGTTGATGAGCGGGATGTACAGCGGCACTACTTCCGATGGCTGCAGGCTGCTGCAGACGGCCGGCCTCGAACGATACGACTATCGGGTCCGCTTCGTGCAGGGAACGTTGACGGTATACGTGTATGGCAGCGGGACGACGTACAAGTTCACGGCAATTCACGCCAACAAGCCTGACACCGTGATCCAAGGGCTTGCCGAGGGCTTCGACCGCAGCGCGTTCTTAGACCTGATATCAACTATTCAACCCCCGGAACAGGAGTGACCCCACATGGCAGACACGGTTGAACCGATCACCGAGGCCGAGGCCGTTGAGATGCGGCGAGCGTTGCTCAGTGACAAAGACCAAACCGACGTGGCTTGTACGAAGACATTTGCCAGAAACTGGGCAACCGAGTTCCATCTTGCCGGTCAGGGGCTCTAACTGATTGGCAAGCAGCGGTTGTTGCTTGTCGGGCGACTCGTGCCTGTGCTGATCGCCGTAGGCGCAGAGGGATGCCACTGGTCCTTGCGCACGAAAGCATCAAGGCAGCGCGCCGCATTGCAGGGCTAAATGTCATCCGCGAACAGCCCCGTCTCGGTGGGCGTGGCGTCGAAACCGTAGTGTTCTGCCAGGCGACTCCAGGCGTCTTCGGCGGTTTCGACGTAGTGGAACAGGCCGAGGTCGTTGGCGCTGATCATGCCGGTGTCCACCAGGTGCTGGAAGTCGATGAGCTTGTCCCAGAATGCGCGGCCGAACAGCAGGATCGGGCGGCGGCGGCTCTTGCCGGTCTGGATGAGCGTCATGGTTTCGAACAGCTCGTCGAGCGTGCCGAAGCCGCCGGGGAAGCACACCAGCGCGATGCTGCGCATCACGAAGTGCATCTTGCGCATGGCGAAGTAATGAAACTGGAAGCACAGCTCGGGCGTGATGAACGGGTTGGGCTCCTGCTCGTGCGGCAGCACGATGTTCAGGCCGATGCTCTTGCCACCCACCTCGTGCGCACCGCGGTTACCCGCCTCCATGATGCCGGGACCGCCCCCGGTCACCACATAGATGGGTGACTCGAGCGTGCGCGAGCGCTCGGTCACCAGCGCAGCGAAACGCCGCGCCTCGTCGTAGTAGGCACTCATCTGCACGGCCATCTGCGCGCGGCGAACGGCCTGTTCGTCGCCGTCGTCGCGGGCGGCCTGCAGTCGTCGCTCGGCGGCCTCGGGTGAATGGATGCGGGCCGATCCAAAGATCACGATGGTTGACTCAATGCCCTGCTCGGCCTGCACCATTTCCGGCTTGAGCAGTTCGAGCTGCATGCGCACGGGGCGCAGTTCCTCGCGCAGCAGGAACTCGGTGTCGGTGAAGGCCAGCCGGTAGCTGCTGCCCGGGCCACCGTATCGGCTGGAGCGCGCCAGTGCCTCGGCTTCTTCCTGTGCCGTGGGGAAGTTGCGGGCGTGGAGCGGATCATGCGGCGTGTTCATGGGTGCAGCTTACGCCCAAAGCGCGGGCGCGCCACGCCGCCTATCATCGGCGCCTGCACCCCCCCAACGCCCATCGAGGAGCACGAATGAAGTTCGAAACGCTGGCCGTGCATGCCGGCTACCAGCCCGACCCCACCACCAAGTCGGTGGCGGTGCCGTTGTACCAGACCGTGTCCTATGCGTTCGACGACACGCAGCACGGGGCCGACCTGTTCGACCTGAAGGTGGCCGGGAACATCTACACCCGCATCATGAACCCGACCACGGCGGTGCTGGAGCAGCGCCTGGCCGCGCTGGAGGGGGGTATCGGCGCGCTGGGCCTGGCCTCGGGCATGGCTGCGGTCACCTACGCGATCCAGACCATCGCCGAGGCGGGCGACAACATCGTGTCGTCGTCCACCTTGTACGGCGGCACCTACAACCTGTTGGCGCACACGCTGCCGCAGATGGGCATCACCACGCGCTTCGCCGATCCGCGCAACCCGGCGTCGTTCGAACCGCTGATCGACGAGCGCACCAAGGCGGTCTACTGCGAGTCGATCGGCAACCCGCTGGGCAACGTGACCGACATCCGGGCACTGGCCGACATCGCCCACCGCCACGGCGTGCCGCTGATCGTCGACAACACCGTGCCCAGCCCCTACCTGTGCCGGCCGTTCGAACACGGTGCCGACATCGTGGTGCACGCGCTCACCAAGTACCTGGGCGGCCACGGCAATTCCATCGGCGGGGCCATCGTCGACTCCGGCAAGTTCCCCTGGGCGCAGCATGCGGCGCGCTTCAAGCGGCTGAACGAGCCGGATGTGAGCTATCACGGCGTGGTGTACACGCAGGCCCTGGGTGAGGCGGCCTACATCGGCCGCGCCCGCGTGGTGCCACTGCGCAACATGGGCGCCGCCATCAGCCCCTTCAACTCATTCCTGATTCTGCAGGGCATCGAGACGGTGGCGCTGCGCATGGACCGCATCTGCGAGAACACGCTGGCGGTCGCGCGCCACCTGCAAGGGCACCCGAAGGTGAAGTGGGTGAACTACGCCGGCCTGCCCGACCACCCCGACCATGCACTGGTGAAGCGCACGATGGGCGGGCGTGCTTCGGGCATCCTCACCTTTGGCGTGGAGGGCGGACGCGAGGGCGGGGCGCGATTCCAGGACGCGCTCAAGCTGATCACGCGACTGGTGAACATCGGCGATGCGAAGTCGCTGGCCTGCCACCCGGCGTCCACCACCCACCGGCAGCTGTCCGAGGCCGAACTGGCCCTGGCCGGCGTGACGTTGGATACCGTGCGGCTGTCCATCGGGATCGAGCACATCGACGACCTGCGCGCCGATCTCGACCAGGCGCTGGCCGCGGTCTAGTTGCGTGTGCGTCGGTCACGGACGCATTGGAAGATGGCGCTTGAACTGCTTAGCGCGTGGGGATCACACCGCATGTCGACACCCAATACGTGGGCGCTTTGCCGCCCGGTCCTGATCGCCGCGGTCTTGGCGGTGGCTGGCTGTGGCGGTGGCGACGACAGCCGGCCGGTCGCCGAGGCGGCCCGACGCATGGCCGCGGATGTCGGGCAGGTCGCGACGATGGCGACTCTCGAGACGCAGGCAACCGCCGGCGTGCCGAGTCGTGCCCGGGCGCTGGAGGCGCAGACCGTGTCGGACCCGGCCACGCAATTGCTCGACTATGGTGAGAGTGCCTACCCGCAGTACTTCCCCGGCCCGCAGAGCACGCAGTTCTCGGCTGGGTTGACCTACCGCTACTACCCGCAGACCGAGGCCTATCTTCTGGTCGATGCGGCCCAGCAGGTGTTCGTGATCGGGGGCCCGTTCGGCAACCAGGTGGTGCAGGTGGGGTCGGTTTCCGACTACATCGGTGCAGTGCAGGGCACAGTGACCGGATTGACCAATCCCGGTCTCGTGCTGACGCTTCCAGGGCAGGTTCTCTCGGTAGCGGCCGGTGCCACCGATTTTCAGTTCCCCGTCTGGCTGTCCAAGGGCGCGAGCTACGACGTCATGGTTCAGGCCAAGCCCGAAGGCATGACCTGCACCATGCTCAACGGGACGGGGCGCGTGGGCGACAGCGGTGCACGACCCGCTGTCACCTGCGGTCCTGGCGACGGACCGCTGGCACCTGAAGAGCCCGTGCCGCTGACCGATGCCGGCGCGGTCTATGCGATCGACTCCAGTGCGATTTCCCGGGCGGAGGATTTCGTCGGCGGAGCCGATGGTGGTGCCGACGGCGGCGTGGGCGGCGGAGCCGGGGACGGTGCGCCACTGGCTCGCGCTCGGGTGGCGCTGACGGATGTCGATGGCCGCAGTGTCACCGGCTTCACCGACGGCAAGGGGCGGTTCCTGCTGCGCTTCCCGGCGGCCCAGTTCAAGCCACCGTACGTCCTGCGCGCGGTCGACGGCGGCGGGCAGATCTATGCCTCGGTTCTGACCCAGGCAGTGGCGGCAGGCCAGGCCCAGTGGGTGAACATCAACCCGTTGACCGATTGGGTGGTCTCGCAGGCCTTGGACCCTGCCATCGGAGGCACCGACAAGCTCTTCGCCGGCAGCAGTATCCGGTCCGACCGCGTGGCGACGGCGTTGGCCAGCCTGGTCACGGCGTTGAAGCCCGCCCTGGCAGCCGCTGGCGTGGCCGATGCCTCTCGGCTCGACGTCGTTCGGTCGCGCTATGCCTACGATGGAACCGGACTGGACGCCATCCTCGACTCGCTCGACCACACCCGCGAGCCTGCCACGGGCGTCACCCAACTGCGCACCAAGCTGTCCACGGTGGCGCAGGATGCCGCCGGCACCGAGCAGCCGCGGCTGGTCACCGACGCGGCGCCGTTGTCCACATCGCTGCTGGCGCTGCCCGGAACCGAAACGCTCACCTTTGACAAGCTCACGCGTTGGACCGACGAGATGAACCGCTGCCTGGCGCTGCCGGCAGCCAGCTACGGCGCCGATGCGGCTTGCACGGACACCGACGGCACGCGGCTCGTGCGCACCGACTACCGGCACAACGGCATGGACCTGCGCGAAGACATGCGCATGCTGTTCAGCGAGTATGACGGCAGTCCGGTGGCGGGCAGCCAGTTGCGCAACCCGCGCATCCTGTTCGTCTCGCGCACGCCGGGCAGCAGCGTGGATGATCTCGCCTGGGTGCAGTTCACCGTGCTGCAGCCGTACGTCGGGCCGCGAGGCCCGAACGGACCGGTCGCCGGCGCCGTGGAGTATCCGGTGGTCAAGGTGTTCCGCCGCGATGGCGGCGGTGGCCAGGCCGTGGCCGGCAACTGGCGGCTGTATGGCAACCAGCAGGTCTACAGCATGGGCATCGAGCCCAGCTACTACCGCCTGACCCAGGCCAATCCGGCCCGGCAGGAGTCGGCTCCCAGCTATGTGCACTCGGCGCTGCGCATGGTGGCGCTGTCCTACCGCTGGGACCGCAGCCGCCAGGCCTGGGTGGACGCCGGCATCCGCGCGATTCGCGTGCGCGGGCCGGGCCTTCCCGCGGCCGGTATGGTGCTGGCACCGAGCACCGCTTGCGGTGCGCAGGGCTATCTGGCGGTGCTCAACAAGACCGGTGAGGTGCCCGCTTCCAGCACGACAACCGCGAATGTGCAGAACGACTTCCGCCTGGCCTCGGCCATGCTGGATGGCCGCCGCTTCACGACGCCAGGCCCCTACTGGCCTGCGCGCGACATCGCCATCAATCGGATTCCCTACCTCACCGACTTCTCACCGATCCGGGCTTACAGCCAGTACTCGTTCGAAGTGTTTCTCAAGGGCAATGCCGGGAACACACAGCCCGATGCCGTGGAGTACGCCCGCATCCTGGCCCCGCTGATGCCCCCCGAATCGGTGCTGAAGCGGCCGCTGAATGACGTGACCGCATCGCTGCCGCTGGTATTGCCAGGCGCGACGATGATTCCGGCGGGCATGGCGGCGGTCGTGAACTGGCAGAACTCGCCGCTGGCGGCGCCGGTGAGCACCACGGTTCTCTACGCCGAGGAGCGCGACCCGTCCCGGCCGACCGATGCTGCCAAGTCCATCCTGGTGCGCGCCAGCGTTCCGGGCGCCTATGCCACGCGCGGCGTGCCCAGTGCGCAGCTGATGGTGGTGCCCACTTCCTCCGCCGATGCCAACTGCAGTGGCGGGCGCATACCCGCCTACGACGGCGAGACCGGCACGTATCGCGAGGTCATGCTGTCGTCATACCAGGGACACGCCCGCGTGCTCAGTGCGCTGACCTGGGTTCGCTGAGGCCGGTTCCGCAGACGGGGCACTGCGGCAGGCGCGCGAGGCGGATCTCGGTCCACTCCATCGACCGCGCATCCAGCATCTGCAGCCGGCCCGCCAGCGACGTGCCCACGCCGGCCAGCAGCTTCAACGCTTCGGCGGCCTGCACGGTGCCGATGATGCCCACCAGCGGTGCGAACACGCCCATCGTGGCGCACTGCACCTCCTCGAATGTGGCCTGAGGCGGGAACACGCAGGCATAGCAGGGCGAGCCCGCGTCGCGGGGGTCGTACACCGAGATCTGGCCGTCGAAGCCGATCGCGGCGCCGGCCACCAGTGGCCGCCGGTGCGCCACGCATGCCGCGTTCACCGCATGCCGCGTGGCGAAGTTGTCGCTGCAGTCGATCACCACGTCGGCACCGGCGACCGCCTGGTCCAGCCAGGCGTCATCGGCACGCTGGGTGATGGCGCACACCTGCACGTCGGGATTGATCGCCGCGATGCTGGCGCGCGCCGACTCGGCCTTGGGCTGGCCCACGCGCGACAGGTTGTGGGCGATCTGCCGCTGCAGGTTGGTCAGGTCCACGCGGTCGTGGTCCACCAGCGTGAGCCGGCCCACGCCGGCGGTGCCCAGGTAAAGTGCCACCGGCGAGCCCAGGCCGCCGGCGCCGATGACCAGGGCGTGGGCCTGCAACAGCCGCTGCTGGCCCTCGACGCCGATGTCGTCGAGCAGGATGTGGCGCGAATAGCGCAGGAGCTGGTCATCGTTCATGGGTGCGAGCATAGACGCGGCGCGGGGCAGCCGTCGCCCTTATGATGCACGCGCCGCCCTGCGCACCGCGCGCCGAAACTCCCTTGCGCCACCCACCTGGAGGCACCGCACCGCACCATGACCGGCCTGTCCACCCCCAAGCGCGCCGTGATCACATTGGCTCTCGTGGCCATATTCGGCGGCGCCTTGTACTACGCACTGCGCGGGCAGCACGAGCAACAGGCTCAACAGATCGAGGCCGCCGAGGTGGCGCAGGCCGTGCCGCTCAAGGGGCTCATCGCGCTGGATGTCGAGCCCTTCTTCAAGGACCCGCGGGTCGCGAAGATCCTGGCCGAACACAAGCTGCCGGTGGCCGTGAGCCGCGTCGGCAGCCGAGACATGGCGGGCAAGGTCACCGCCGGCTCCTCGCCCGACTTCTTCTTTCCCTCGGGCGTGGTGGCCGCCAACCAGGTCGTCGACGCCGCCCGCAAGGCCAATCTCTCCGTCGCGCAGAGCGCGCCATTTCACACGCCGATGGTGATCGCCTCGTGGGAGCCGATCGCGAAGATCCTGGTGGGCAACGGCATGGCGCGGTCGCTCGGGCCGCGCACCTACGGCGTCGACATGGCCCGGCTCACCGAGGCGATGCTGGCCAAGAAGCGCTGGAAGGACTTGAAGGGGGCGCAGGCTTACGACGTCACGCGCAGCGTGCTGGTTTCCACCACCGACGTGCGGCGCAGCAACTCAGCAGCGATGTACCTGGCGTTGACCAGCCACGCGCTCCATGGCGACCTGGTCACCGACCGCGCCACAGCGCAGCAGGTGGCGGCGAAGCTGGCTGAGCTGTTCAAGCGCCAGGGCTACCAGGAAAACTACGTCAACGGAAATTTCGACGACTACGTGGCCATCGGCATCGGCAAGACACCGATGGCCTTCATCTACGAGAACCAGCTGGTGCACTACGCGCTGCAGAAGAAGGGCATCGGCGCCGACATGGTGCTGTTGTATCCGCAGCCCACCATCGTCAACAAGGTGGTGTTCATTGCCTTCAACGAGCGCTCGAAGGCGCTGGCCGACCTGCTGGGCAGCCATGCGCAGCTGCAGGCCATCGCGGTGGAATACGGTTTTCGCGTGGCCGACACCGAGCGTTTCGTGCAGGCCGTGCAACCCACCGGGCTGGCGGTGGAGCCGCGGGTGACGCAGGTGGTGGATCCACCGGCGTTCGAGCTGATGGCCGAGATGATCGACGTGGTGGCACGGGAGATGACGCAATGATGTTGCGACGGGCATTCGGGCGCGCCGTACTGGCGCTGGGGCTGGCTTCGATGGGCTGGCTGACCGGCTGTGGCCGCAGCGAACCCGAGGCGCCGAAGACGGTGGTGCCAGCGGCGCCGGCACCTGAGCAGCGCGAGTTCAAGGTGCTGGCCACCAGCGACCTCAAGGACATCGAGCCTCTCGAGAAGATGGTGCTCGATGCCACCGGTGTGAAGCTCAAGTTCCGCTTCGGCGGCACGATGGAAAGCACCGAAGCCGTGCTCACCGGCAATGCCAAGGCCGATGCCGCCTGGTTCGCCAACGCCAAGTACCTGCTCAGTGATCTGCAGGGCCAGTCGCGCGTGAAGCTTCAGGAGAAGATCATGCTCTCGCCCATCGCGGTGGGCGTGAGCGAGTCCGATGCCAAGCGCCATGGCTGGACGGCTGCAGGCACCAAGCTCACATGGAAGGACATCGCCAGCGCGGCGCGGGCGGGCAAGCTCACTTACGCGCTGTCGAACCCCGCCACATCCAATCAGGGTTTCATGTCGCTCATGGGCGTGGTGGCCGCGGCCAGCCAGAAGTCCGAAGCGCTCACGGCGGCCGACGTCGACCGCAGCGCCATCGCCGACTTCCTTCGCGGCTACAAGATCCCGGGCGACAACTCCACCTACCTGTCCGAGCAGTTCATTGCCCACCAGGGTACCCGCGCCAACGCGTTCATCAACTACGAGAGCTGGCTGCTCAGCCTGAACGCATCGGGCAAGCTGCGCGAAAGGCTGCACCTGATCTATCCACATGAGGGCGTGAGCAACGCCGACTACCCGTTCATGCTGCTCAACGACGAACGGCGTGCCGACTACGTCAAGGTCGTGGAATACCTCAAGGGCGAGGCGGCGCAGATGTGGCTGGCGCGTCAGACGCTGCGCCGGCCCATCGTGGCCGAGTTCGCCGCTCGCGTGGAAGACATCCTGCCCAAGCAGGGCCTGCAGGTCGAACTGCCGTTCTCGCCCGACCGGGCGCTTGCCGACGGCCTGATCGCGGCCTACCTCAACGAGTTCCGCGCGCCGATCGCCAGCACGTTCGTGCTCGACACCAGCGGCAGCATGCAGGGCGGCGGTCGCCGTCAGCAACTCGTGCAGGCGATCCACTACATCGCCGGCGCCGATGCCTCGCTCACCGGACGCATCGCCAAGCTCACCAACCGCGAGCGAATCTGGCTGCAGCCTTTTGCGGACCAGCCCTATGGCCTCACCCGCTTTGAAGTGCCGGCGGGCAGCAACAGCGGCAAGGGCGTGGCGCTGCAGGCCGATAGCGAGGCCAAGCAGGCCGTGCTGGCCGAGGTGCGCGACTTTGCCGACAACCTGAAGATGACCGGCGGCACGGCGCTCTACGATGCCGTGCTGGTGTCGCTGCAGCGCATGCTCGAAGAGAGGAAGGCCAACCCGCGCTATCAATACTCGGTGGTGGCCTTCACCGACGGTGAGAACAACAAGGGCCGCACGCTCGAGCAGTTCAAGCGCGACTACGCCGCCCTACCCGAGGACGTGCGTGGCATTCCGGTCTTCCTGGTGCTGTTCGGCGAAGCCAACGAAGCTGCGCTGAAGAGCATGGTGCAGGTGACCGGCGGGCGCGTGTTCGATGCCCGCAAGACGCCCTTGTACGGCGTGTTCAAGGACATCCGGGCATTCCAGTGACGTCGAGCGCCGGGGTCCATTGACGTGGGAACCAAGCTGCTGCGCCTGATCGCCGCGCCGGCCCAGTGGTGCGGCCTGGGCCTGGCAGCCGCGGTGCTGGTGCTCAAGGGGCTGGGCCTGCTCGGCACGCTCGGCCTGGGGGTCGCGGTGCTGGGCTATGTCGCCGGGTTCGTGATCGGTGGCCTGTGGTTCGGCTGGCCGACGACCCAGGAACCGGAGTGGGAAGCGCTGCAGTTCAACGATGAAGGCGACGCGCGTGCAGCCATGGAACGGGCGCTCGACGGCGTGCGCCGACTCACCGAGTACAACCCGAACAACCGCATCCCGGCCAGCCTGCAGGCGCGGGTGCTCGATCTGTGCAAGGCTCTCGAGGGACTGCTCGACCAATGGGAGCGGTCCAAGGGCACGCTGTCGCTGCAGGACAGCTTTCATGCGCGCCACATCGCCATCCGCTACCTGCCCGAGGCTTTGAACACCTACCTGTCGATACCGGCCTCGTTTGCCGCCACCCGCGTGCTCGACAACGGCAAGACGGCGCAGGATACCTTTCGCGACACCATCGGCGAGCTCGAAGGCAAGGTGCGTGAATTGGGTGACGACCTGGCCGCGCAGGATGCCCATGCCTTCCTCGTTCACTCGCGCTTTCTCAAGGAGAAGTTCGGCACGCCTGCAGTGTCGCTGCCGCACGAGCCCGCCCGTATGACCCGCCCCGAACCGAAGGACACGCCATGACCGACTCCGCGTCGCCCGCTCCCGCCACCACCACAGCCACCGCCACAGCCACCGCCACGGCCACCACCACCGTGCCGGTGTTCACCCTCGAGCCGCCCGAGGTCATCCATCCTGTGCAGGTGGAGCAGGCGCGCGAGGCCGTGCCGCTCAAGCCCGAGGTGCAGCAGCAGGTGGATGCCCAGGTGCTGCGCTTCATCGATGCACTGGCCAGCGAGGACCTGCACTCCGACGCTTTTCGTCAGCGGCTGGACAGCGCCTTCGCGCTGGGCAAGGAGGAAATCTCCAACGCCTCGGCGCTGATGCAAGGCCGGCTGATGCAGCGCAATTTCGTCGGTGTCGAGGACTCGCCGGCCTACAAGGCCATCGCCGACATCCGTGCGCAGCTCGACGAACTCAACCCCGGCAAGGACGGCGACCTGATGCAGCCGCGCAAGCTGCTGGGCCTCATCCCCTTCGGCAGCAAGCTCGAGGCCTACTTCCGCAAATACCAAAGCGCGGCCGAGCAGCTCAAGACCAGCATGGGCCAGCTCTACACCGCGCGCGACGACCTGCAGAAGGACGTGGTCGACATCGAGGCCACCCGCGGCAAGCTCTGGGAGGCGATGCACAAGCTCGCCGCCGCGGCGCGATTTGCCACCACGCTCGATGCCCGGCTCGAGGAGAAGGTGAAGTCGCTCGAACCCACCGACCCCACGCGCGCACAGGCGTTGCGCCAGGAGGTGCTGTTCTACGCGCGCCAGAACCTGCAGGACATCCAGACCCAGCAGGCGGTGTGCATCAACGGCTACCTCGCGCTCGACGTTCTGAAGAAGACCGGCCGCGAGATGATGAACGGTTGCACCCGCGTGGCCACCACCGGCATGAGCGCGCTGGCCGTGGCGCAGACGGTGGCGCGCGCCACCGGCAACCAGATCCGCGTGATGGAGATGCTGCAGGGCGTGAACGCGACCATCGGCGACCTGATCAGCGAGACCGGCCGTGCCTTGAACCAGCATGTGGACCAGACCACGCAGTTCGCGCAGAACCCCATGCTGGGCATCGAGAAGATGAAGGAGATGTTCGACCAGACCTTCCAGGCCATGGATGCGATGGACACGTTTCGCGCCAAGGCCATCGACGTGATGGGTCAGAACAACCAGATCATCCGCGAGCAGATCGCGCGAGCCGACTCCTATGTCGATCGCACCCGCCAGCAGCAGGCCCGCGAGGCCGCCGGCGGCTCGGCACTCGATGGCCCGGTGAAGCTGTAGCCCCAGGGCAGGCGAGCGGCCGCCTCAGTGCGCCGCCGACACCGCCCAGTCCAGCGCATCCTCCAGGCGATCGTCGCCCCAGAAGATCTCACGGCCGCAAACGAAGGTGGGTGAGCCGAACAGACCGAGCTCGCGCGCGCGGTCGGTCTGGCGTTGATAGGCGGCGATGCACTCGGCCATGCGTGCAGGCGTCAGCTCGGCGTCGGGGTCGTGGCCGGTCGAAGCGATGATGGCCCGCAGCGTGGCCTCGTCCCCCGGGTCGCGGCGTTCGATGAACCATTCGTGGTACGCCGCGCGTGCGAACTCGGGGCACCAGCCGTCGAGCGCGGCACGCATGGCCAGGTGGTTGGCGCGCTCGTCCCGGTCGATGGGGTAGGGGGGTTCCCCTGCGAACGGCACGCCGAAGCGGCGGGCGCGGCGCTCCACATCGCGCCACATGTAGCGCATCTTCACCGGCTTGCCGACGAACGGCGGGTTCTGTTGCTCGCGCATCAGCGTGCGCACGCTGAACGGCCGCCACACGAGCTCGACCCCGCGCTCGTGCGCCAGGGCCGCCGCGCGCCAGACCGACAAATGGCTGTACGTGCTGCCGATGAAGAAATAGAAGTCGAGGGTGGGCGACATGGCGGGCCACAGCATGCGCCGGCTGTGCGCGCTTGGCAAGCGGATGGCTTGGGGTCCGTTCGCGGCTACACCGATCGCACCAGCCGCAACTCGCCGCTCTCGGCCCACTGGGTGAACGCGCCGCGGGCGCCCTGGCGCAGTGCCTGCGGGCTGGCACTGGTGGCCTCGAGTGCACCGCACCACTGGTTGCGGCCGGCGCGTTTGGCGGTGTAGAGCGCGCCGTCGGCGACGTCGATCACCTGGCTCCAGTTCAGTGCGCGGGGGTGCTGCAGCGACAGCGGGAACGCGGCAAAGCCGACCGAGCAGGTGCACGGCACCCGACTGCCATCGGGCAGCTCGAACGGTGTGCCGCCGACCCGGGCGCGTGCGCGCTCGGCGAGCTCGGGCGCGTGCCCGCGCCCGGTGGCCCGTGCCACGATCAGGAACTCCTCGCCGCCCCAGCGCACCAGGTAGTCGGCATCGCGGAACACCTCGCGCAGCCGCTGCGCGGTCTGCACCAGCACGGCATCGCCGGCCGAGTGTCCGTGCTGGTCGTTGATCTGCTTGAAGTGGTCCAGGTCGACCAGAAAGAACACGAGGTCGGTCTCCGGCGGTGCCGGTGTCGCGTCGGGGTGAGCATCGGTACCAGTCTGGACGGCATCGCCGGCGGTGTTGGGCGGCCCTTCGTGCTGGCGATAGGCCAGGGCGGCGTCGGACTCGATGTGCTGGGCCAGGAAGCGCCGGTTGCGCAGCCCGGTGAGTGGGTCCGAGAGGCTGGCTTCCTCCAGCGCCAATGACTGGCGCCGCAACGCCTCCGAGACCGATTCGAGCTCGGCCGTGCGCTCCAGCACCTTGCGCTCGAGCGCCAGCCGCTGGCGCTGCAGCCACGCCGTGCGCAGCTGCACCACCGCCATCAGTGCCACCGCCATCAGTGCCAATGCCAGACCCCGTGCCCACCAGGTCTGCCACCATGCGGGCATCACCTGCAAGGGAACCGCCAACTCGTGCCGGCTGGTCGTGCCGCTGCGGTTGGTGCCGCGTATGCGCAGGGTGTAGCTGCCCGGGGGCAGGTTGCTGTAATTGGCCACGCGGTAGTCGGCGCCCTGGCTCGACCATTGCGCGTCGTAGCCTTCGAGCTGCCAGGCGTAGCGCACGCGCGCCGGATCGCTGTAGTCCAGCGCCGCGAACTCGAAAGCGATGTCACGCTGACCGGGCTTCAGCACCAGGCCCGGGTTGGCCAGGGCCACCGGTTGAGGCTGGCCGTCGATGCGCAGGCCGGTCAGGACCAGGGGCGGATCGTAGGCCCAGGGCTCGAAGCGCTCGGGCTGCACCACCAGCAGGCCCTTGCTGCCGCCGAACAGCATGAGTCCGTCGTCGAGCTGTGCGTAGGCGCGAAACCAGCCGGTGCCGATGTCGGCGCCATCGGCAGCGGTCAATCCGTGCAATCTCCCGCTGGCAGGGTCGAACACGCCCAGGTGCGTCCACAGACGGCCGCGGCTGTCCTCCAGCAGATTCGCGCCCATCGATTGCGTCGGCAGGCCGTACCGCCGCGCCGTGTGTTCATAGCGCGCCGTCTTGCCGTCCCAGGTCAACAACCGGTGCAGTCCGGCCGGGGTGTCGATCCACAGCCGCTGCTGGCGGTCGAGCAGCAGGCCCAACACGGCGGCATGCGCAGGTCCTTCTCCGGCGGCGGGCTCCACAGCCTGCAACACGACCGATCCGGGCGCGACGGTATACAGCCCACTCTCCGTGCCCACCCACAACCGACCATCGTTGGCTTGAACGAGCGCGTTGACATCGCCCTTGACCGCACGCGCGCCCTCGGCCGCGACGCGCGAAACGGTGTCGGCCGCCGGGTCGTAGCGGTGAAGGCCGTCCTGCGTGGCGATCCACACCGCACCATCACCGGTGGCAAGCATGCGCCGCGCGCGGCCGGCCCCGAGACTGTGCACCCGCAGCACGCGCCGATCGGTGCTCATCTGGTAGAGCCCGGAGTCGCTGCCCACCCACACGGTGCCGTCGGCAGCCTGCACGAGGCTGCCGATGCGCCCGGCACCCAGCGCACCGGGTCGGCCCGGTTCGGGATGAACCGCACCCGCGAGGTGCATCCGCGCGTCCAGAATCGCCAGACCGCGTTCCTGCGTGCCGAGCCAGATCTCGCCGTTGCTCAGTTGCAGCACGCTGCGCACGTTGGGTTCTTCGAGCACGCCCCCGTGGCCGCCACGGCTGCGCAGCACATGAATGCCGCGGTTGGCGGGATCGTGGCGCTGCAGGCCGCCGCTGTAGCCGCCAGCCCAGATCCAGCCACCGCGGTCTCGCAGCAATGCACGGACCTCGTTGGATGCCAGGCTGGCGGGCTGCCCGGGAACGTGGCGCAAGTGGCGCAGCACCGTGAGCTCGCGGGCGTCGCGTACCTCGATGCCGTCGGCACGGGCCACCCAGATCTGGCCCGCCGGTCCCTGGGCGATGTCGTAGATGGCCTGTCGGCGGCCACCGGAGTCAGGTGCGCCGCTCCACGACTGCCCAGTGGCAGGATCCAGCACCACGAGATCGCCTTGCTGCGTGCCGATCCACAGCCGCCCGTCGTCGGCCTGGATGATCCGGGTCACCGTGCGACCAGCCAGTGCCGAACGGCCTGTGTCACCGGGTGGCGGCTCGAATGAGGCTTGCCCGGCGCGGCGCTGCACCAGTCCGTTCCAGGTGCCCACCCAAAGGGTGCCCTGGCGGTCCACGGCGAGAGACTGGACGCGGTCGTCAGGCAACCCGGCGACTTGCCCATCTGGCCCGGCGCGGAAGTGCTGGAATCGGCCGCTGGTCGGGTCGAACCGGTCGAGCCCGTGCCCGATCGTGCCGATCCAAACACCGCCTTCGGTGTCTTCGGCCAGGGCTCGCACCGTGCCGGCGGCCAGCGCATGCGGGTCACCGGGGCGATGGCGGAAGACCTCGAGCCGATCGGTATCGGGCTCATAGCGTCCCAGGCCGTCGGACTCGGTGCCGAACCACAGTCGGCCGTCACGCGTGACCATGACGACCCGAATGAATGCCCGCGCCTGCCGGGCGGCCTCACCCTCGGCCCGCGGCGCAGCCGGATCGAGCCGGTATCCGTCGTAGCGCATCAAGCCGGCGCTGGTGCCCAGCCACAGGAAGCCCTGCCGGTCTTGCGCCAGGGTCGAGACCACATCCTGTGGAATGAACCCAGGGCCGCCCACGGTATGGAACTGCGGCTCGTCCAGGTCGGGCGTCTCCAGCCCTGCCGCGGCCGCACCATGCAGCAGTGCGGCCAAGGCAACCGGGGCTGCGACCCATCGAACCAGGGCCCGCCATGGCTCGCGGGCCGGGCGCATGTGCGTGGCGCCCGTGATGCTACTTGGTCGCCGCGCTATCGAGCGCCGCTCGGCGCTCGGCCATGGTCTTGCTGGCCACAACCGGTTTGCCCTTGAGTTGGTTGAGTGCCTGTTGCAGCGGGAAGTCATCCGCGGTGCCGAACTCGGGCAGGGGCTTGGGCGGTTCCTTGGACTTCGCCTGGTCCTCGAACTTCTTGCGTGCTTCCTCGCGGGCCTGCTCGCGGACCGGGTCTTTCTTCTCTTCGCTGCCGACCAGGTGCTTCTCGAGGTCGGCCTCGCGCATGCGCAGCGCCGCGTACACGTTGCCCTCGGCCGTCTCGTCGAGCCAGATGTCCGGCACGATTCCCTTGGCCTGGATCGAACGCCCGGCCGGGGTGTAGTACCGCGAGGTCGTCATCTTCAGCGCGGTGTCGGCGGTGAGCTGCTGGATCGACTGCACCGAGCCCTTGCCGAAGGTCTGGGCGCCCATGATGGTGGCGCGCTTGTGGTCCTGCAGTGCGCCGGCCACGATTTCGCTGGCCGAGGCCGAACCTTCGTTGACCAGCACCACCAGCGGCACATTCTTGATGGCGGCAGGCAGACGCTTGAGCGGATCGGGCCCACGCATGGCGTAATGCTCGGGCACCGCCTTGAGCGTGGAGCGCGACTCGACCATCTGGCCATTGGTCGAGACCACCGTCACGCCGCTGGGCAGGAATGCCGCCGAAATGGCCACCGCGCC
Source organism: Burkholderiaceae bacterium (assembly GCA_013360485.1). Lineage (GTDB taxonomy): Bacteria > Pseudomonadota > Gammaproteobacteria > Burkholderiales > Burkholderiaceae_C > Pseudaquabacterium. Next base: position 21,549 of record JABWBN010000036.1, read on the forward strand.
ATTGAGCAGTCCACCGGGGTCGTTGCGCAGGTCGAGCACCAGGCCCTTGAGCTGCGGATCGGCCTTGTACAGCTCGTTGACCTTGCGGACGAAGTCTTCGACCGTGGGTTCCTGGAACTGGCTCACACGGACCCAGCCGTAACCGGGCTCGACGAGCTTGGCGCGCACGCTTTGCACGCGGATCTCTTCGCGGACGATGGTGACCGGGAAGCTGCGGCTCTCATCCTTGCGGAAGATGGTGAGCACCACCTTGGTGGCCGGCTCGCCGCGCATGCGCTTGACGGCCTGATCCAGCGAGAGACCCTTCACCGCGGTGTCGTCGATGCGGGTGATCAGGTCACCGGGCTTGAGCCCGGCGCGGAATGCCGGTGAACCCTCGATCGGGGAGACCACCTTCACCAGGCCGTCTTCCATGCCGATTTCAATGCCCACGCCGACGAACTTGCCGGTGGTCGACTCGCGGAATTCCTTGAAGGCCTTGCGGTCGAGGTAGGTCGAGTGCGGGTCGAGCCCGGCGACCATGCCGCCGATGGCGTCGGAAATGAGCTTCTTCTCGTCGACCGGTTCGACGTAGGAGGTCTTGACGATGTCGAAAGCCGCCGCCAGCTGTTGCATCTCCTCGAGCGGGAGCGATGACAACGTGGTGCTGCGCGCAATGGCCTGGAACTGAATCGTCGTCAACGCCCCGGCCACGGCGCCCAACGCCAATAACCCGGCCATTCTCAGTTTGCGACCCATCACGACCCTGCCTTCTCGGCCGATATGTCCCGGCCATCTCGATTGACGCGGCCAGTATAGAACCGGCCACCGTATCAGAGTGCCCATAAGGACGAAAGTTGCAACGCCGAATCCCGCAAATGCGCGGCCGCCGTGAGAACGTGGGCGCATCACATGGCGCCCCCGGCAGGAATCGAACCTGCATCTAGCGCTTAGGAGGCGCTCGTTCTATCCATTGAACTACGGCGGCGGGGTACACGATTATTTCAGACGTCGCGCCCGGGCGCCGCATGTGCAACGCCGCCACGTTTGCGACGCATGACAGCTCGCGCCTACCAGCGCCAGCTCCAGATGGCGTCCAGGGAGTTTTCGTGCCCAGTCTGCGCCCGCAGCGTGAATCGCCGCGCCACCCGGTAGACGAGTTGCCAGGTGCCCACCGTGGCGTTCACGCTGCGCTCGTAGCCAACGTACCAGCGGCGCGACAACTGCTTGCCCAGGGTGACGACGGTGTCGCGCACGTCGCCGTCGGACTGCCGCACGGAGAATTCGGTCAGGCCCAGGGCGCCGAACAGGGCATCGGTGGGCGCCGCGCCGTCACGGGCCAGCAGGGCCACGGCTGCGCGTTGCAGCAAGGCCGTGTCGGTGCGCCCCAGTCCGTCGGGACCCCGGCCGAGCACCAGCCAGGACAGCTTCTCCATCTCGGGCAGGTCGGGCTCGCTGTACAGGCGCACGCGCGGGCTCAGGGCAGTGCCGGCGATGCTGACCCCGGCGCGCACATCGAGGTTGGGCCGGATGGCCAGCACGTCCAGTCGTGGGTCGTTCAACGGGCCGTCGAAACGCAGGTGACCCCGCTCGATGTCCAGCTTCTGGCCGTAGGCGGCGTAGGTGCCGCCCGAGGTGCGGACCGTGCCGTGCAGGGCCGCCTGGCCGGCGGGACTGGTCAGGCGCAAACGGCCGCGCAGGCCCGTTTCGAGTCCGCGCCCTTGCAGGCGCAGTGCCTGGCCCAGGTCGAGCGCCAGGTCCACGTTCACGCGCACCTCTGTCGAGGCGTCCTCTGGGGGGCGCCCGTCGACGGTCTTTGGTGTCGGCTGTCCGGGCGGGGTCGTGCCCTGGCCACTCGTTGCGATCCGCACGTCCGCGTCCAGCGTGGGCGCATCGCCGCGGCTGACGTCGATCCAGCCGTCGTCGACGCGGAGCTCGCCGCCAACCTGCAGGGTGCGTTGGCTCAGGCGCACATCGGCCTTGCCCGAGGTGACGATGCGCCTGTCCACGCGCCCCAGCAATCGGAAACGCTCGGCTGCCAGTTGCAGCCGCAGCTGCGGCTGCGCACCCAGCTCGGCGCCGCCTTGAGCGGTGAGCCAGCCGTCGCCTCCACGCAGACGCAACTGCTGGATGCGGGCGGTATCGCCCTGCAGATCGATGTCGAGTTCGCCGTCGGCCAGGTTCACGCCATGAAGGGCGTGCCGCAGGCCGAGCCCGGTGCCGCGCATGGGGCCGCGCACCACGGCGCACTTTGTCTCGCAGGTGTTGCACGAGTCGGGTGGGCTGCGCTACCTGGCCGAGAACCTGAACTACAGCGCGGAGCGCCTGTGCGCGGTATGGCCCAAGCGCTTTCCGAACGCTGACCGCGCCAGGCCCTACGCCCACAACCCCGAAAAGCTGGCCAATTACGTCTACGCCGGGCGCATGGGCAACACCGAGCCAGGTGACGGCTGGCGCTATCGCGGGCGCGGCCTGATCCAGATCACCGGGCGCA
>JABWBN010000262.1 GCA_013360485.1 Burkholderiaceae bacterium
GCCCAGGTGGCCTCGCAGCGTGATGCCCTCTCCCGCGCCACGGCCGCCCTGGACCGCGCCATCGACGTGCTGATGCCCGAACAAGCGCGTGGCCACGCCTTGTACGGCAGCCACGGCATGCACGAACCGGCTGCACGCGGCGGCTCGATCTGCGCCTGAAGACGACCGCGGCGCCCTGCCGCATCGCGCGCCCATTTCACCCCCCAGCCAACTAACAGTTGCCGCGCCTGCGAAGCGACGGCACACTTGCGCCCAACCCTTGCACGGAATGGGCGGGTATTCCCCTGTTTCGCTGACCCACGGGACGAGCCGGCGCACAGCTGGGGCGTAGAGGGCGCAGTTCACTCCAAGACGCCGGACGGCGAGGGGCTGATCCGGCACGCAACGAGGTCGTCGCGTGGGAATCGCAGTACTGAAGTCGCGGGGGTCGGCGGCGGGCCAGGGGCGCCCGGCTGTCGGTGACACCTTGCCATGGTGCGACACCGGCGCCCCGGGCGCGGCTGCCGCACCCCAGCCCGCACCCAGGGGACGCGTGGCCAGCTTGGCAGTTGTCGGCGTGGCCGCTGCAGGCGCCGGATTGTGGGCGGCGTTTCGACTTGCCACCGCGGTATGGAACTCGTCCAACGGGTCGGTACCTCGCGGCCCGCTGCTCGAAGGCCTGGTCGCCGCCGCTGCCTGCCTGGGCCTGCTGGCTCTGCTCGCCCTGGCGCAGTGGCACGCGCGGCAGCTGGCTTCACGCACGTTGCGAGCCACCGCCAACGAGCTGCGACGCGGCGCCTGGGAATCCGCGGTCGCCGGACTGCGCCAGCCGGCACGTGCCGTGCCGTCGGCTTTCGGCGACCTGGCCAACCAGGTCGAAGGCGTCATCAGCGAGTCCGACCGCCGCTGGCGTGCCCGGGCCGAGTTGTCCAGCGACTGGTACTGGGAGATGGACGCGCGCTTCAAGTTGTCCAACCTGTCGGCCGATGCGCCCATCGTCAAGCCGGCCGGCCGCGCGCTGGGCGACGTGCTGGGACGGCGCTGCGACGAACTGGGGTTCTGCGACCCGCCTGCCATCGGTTGGGATGCGTTCCACGATGTGCTGGAGCGCCAGGAATCGTTTCGCGATCTGGAGCTCGCGGTGCGCGGGCTTGGCGGCCGACCACATGGGTGGATCGCCTTGTCGGGTCGGCCGCGCATGCACCGCGACGGCACCTTCGCCGGCTATGAGGGCGTGGCCCGTGACGTGTCTGCCGCGAAGGAGGCCTATCGCCGACTGCAGGCCAGCGAGCAACGCTATGCGGTGATGGCCGGCCTGTCTGCCGACTGGTACTGGAGCACCGACGAACATCACCGCATTCCCACCCCGGATGCCGAAATGGTGCGCCGCTTCGGCCAGATGGCTGTTCGCAACGCGGGCAAGACGCGCTGGGAAGCCTTCGCCGATGCGCTGAGCCCCACGCAATGGGCGGTGCATCAGGAAGAACTGCGTTCGCTGCAACCCTTCCGCGCGCTGGAGTTCGCGGTGCAGCGCGATGACGGCCGCACCATCTGGATCTCGCTGGCCGGCGCCCCACGCTTCGACGAGCGCGGACAGTTCATCGGCTACCACGGCGTCGGCCGCGACATCACGCTGCGCAAGATGCATGAGCAGATGCTGGTGCAGCACAACCGCGAACTGCAATCGGCCGTGGCGTCACGCACCCGCGAGCTGGAACTGGCCAACCGCGACCTCGATGCGTTTGCCCGGCAACTGGCGCATGAATTGCGCACGCCGATCGGTCATGTGCAGGGGCTCGCCGAACTGCTGCGCCAGCGGCTGGGCGCGCGGTTGCAGCCCGAAGAGGCCCAGATGCTCACGCTGCAGTCCAACGCGGCGCACGACATGCTGGCCACGCTCGAAGCGCTGCTCGAGCTGGCCCGGTCATCCACAGCCACGATCGAGCGCCAGGCCATCGATCTGAGTGCGCTGGTTCACGAACTGATCGCCGCGTTGCCCTTGGCCGTGCGTCAGGCCCCGGTGCAGTGGGAGGTGCAGCCGGAAATGCATGTCTACGCGTCTGCACCACAACTGCGCATCGTGCTGCAGAATCTGCTGAGCAACGCGGCCAAGTTCACCCGCGACGTTTCGCAGCCGATCGTCTCGGTCAGCGGCCAGCACAACGCCGACGGGCAATTGCTGATTCGCGTGGCAGACAACGGCGCCGGCTTCGAGCCTTCCCTGGCAGCACGCCTGTTCCAGCCCTTTCAGCGCCTGCACCGCGACACCGAGTTTCACGGCACCGGCATCGGCCTGACCATCGTCCAGCGCATCGTGCAGCGCCATGGCGGCGCCATCACCGCACGCGGCACGCCGGGCGTGGGTGCGGTGTTCGAGTTCACGCTCGGCCAGCGCGAGGCCGGCGAAAGCGAGCCTGTGCAGCCGACGCCCCGTGGCGAGGCGCCGCATCCCTTGCCGGCGGTCGGCTGAGGGCGCCTGCGCGCAACGCGTTCACCACTCCCGCAGGCGGCTGCGCAGTCGGGCGATGCTCTGGCTGTGCAACTGGCACACTCGGCTTTCGGTCACCTTGAGCACGGCGGCGATCTCCTTGAGATTCATGTCGTGCTCGTAGTACATGCTCATCACGTACTGCTCGCGCTCGGGCAGGTTCTTGATGGCCTCCACCAGCGCGGCGCGCATGCGGTGGTCGTTGAGCATGGCCAGCGGGTTGGAGCCCTCGTCGGCCACGTGTCGGTCCAGATAGTCGTCGTCGCCGTCGTCGCCGGTCATGTCCTCGAGGTAGACGAGCTGGGTGCCGCGCACTTTGTGCAGCAGCTCCTGGTAGTCCGAAAGGGTCAGGCCCATTTCCTTGGCGATCTCGCCCTCGCTGGGTGCACGGCCCAACCGCTGCTCGAGCTTGTGCACCGCGGACTCGATGGAGCGCTGCTGGCGCCGATCGCCCCGGCTCATCCAGTCGCTGCCGCGCAGCTCATCGAGCATGGCGCCGCGGATGCGCTGGGTGGCAAAGGTCTCGAACTGCACGCCCTGCGCAGAGTCGAAACGCGACAACGCATCGGACAGGCCGATCATGCCCACCTGGATCAGGTCATCGAGTTCGACGTTGGCCGGCAACTTGGCGATCATCTGGTGGGCCAGGCGCCGCACCAGCGGGCTGTACTGCTTGAGCATCGCGTTGGCGTCGAGGCGGCCTTTGGCGGTGTACATGGATGCGGCTCCGGGGCAGATCAGGTCGCGCAGGCCGTTGCCGCCCATGCGGCTGCGGCCCGGTGTGTCGGGGCGGGGAAGGTGTGCGCATGGTCGGCGTATCCGTCGCCGATGCGCAACTGGTCGCCAGCCAGCCGACGCAGGTCGGGTGCCAGCGGCAGGTCGGGGTCGACCGCGGGGTCGGCGAGTGCCCAGTCGTGCAGCGCGGCACCCAGGAAGCGGTCGGCACAGTCGGCCAGGCGCTCGGCGATGCGCGGCACGCGTGGCGACTCGCTCGGCGCGGCGATCAGCAGGTCGTAGCTCATCACTGCGAGCCGCTGCGTCAGCAGCTTCATCGATGCGTACGCATGGGTCAGGCTGTCGGGTGCATCGGCTGCCTGGAGGATCGGTCGCGGCATGCGGCGCGCGAACAGGCGCGCGATGTCGCTGGCGCCGGCATGCACCACCACCACGTCGGCACGCGGGGCCGCCTCGGCCAACGCGTCCAGGAAGCCGCCGGTCGTGCCGCGCGCATCGAGGTGGCGCATCGGCAGCCCGCGTGCGGCCAGGTAGGACACCAAAGGCGACAACCCTTCGATGCAGGCCGACAGGTCGACCTGGGCCAGTTCATGCGCACTCGAGGCCGTGTCGGCCGCATCGACCACCAGGGTGTGCAGGCGCTGCTCGCCGAAGGCCGCGCACAGCCGCTCCATCGCCACGCCGCCAAAGGCCACGTGCGGGTTGTGCACCAGCGGCACGAACCGCTGATGGGTGGCAGCGAAGAGCTGGCGCAAGCCATGGGCCTGGTCTTGCGGCACGCTGGGGAAGGCTGGGCGATCGCGCATGGCGTGGGATCGGGGCGGCAAGTGGATGGGGATTGCGGTGGCGTGAGATGCCGATGCGTCAGGCGTGCGCCGGCGCCATCGTCACCGCATGGCGGCCTGCGAACAGCAGGTTGACCTCGGTGGCATCGAGCCGCCAGGACGAGCCGCCACCGCCGCGCAGGGCGCGCTGCACCAGCGCCTGCGCCGACAGCCGATGCCAGTCCTCGGGCACGCGCTGGCCGTTGGCCACGCCCACCACCTTGGCCTTGTGGCGGATCACCGCGTCCAGGGCCGGCCCGAGCTTCACCGCCTCGTCGAGCTTGCTGATGATCACGCCCCGGCAGGAGGCGGCGCCATAGGCCACCATCACGTCCTCCACCGTCTCGCCCTGGGCCGCGGCATTGACCACCAGCAGCTTCTGGATCGAGCGGTGCTGCAGCATTTCGAGCAGTTCGCGGGTGCGGGTGTCGCGCTGGGCCATGCCGGCGGTATCGATCAGCACCATCTTCTTGGCCGAAAGCAGCTCGAGCAGGTCTTCGAGCGAAGCACGATCGTGTGCGGTATGCACAGGCACACCCAGGATGCGACCGTAAGTGCGCAACTGCTCGTGCGCGGCCACGCGGTAGGCATCCAGCGTGATCAGACCCAGGTTGGCAGCACCGTGCCGGGTGGCAAACGCGGCGGCGATCTTGGCGGTCGATGTGGTCTTGCCCACACCGGTGGAACCGATCAGCGCGTACACGCCCCCCTGGTCTTCCAGGGCGGGCTCGCCCTCGTCGGTCACCAGGTTGCGCTCGAGCACACCGGCGGCCCAGGCCATCTCGTCGGCCGCATCGGCCGGCAGGCTGGCCACCAGCTTGCGGATCAGCGCCGGCGACAGCCCGCTGTCGAGCAGGCGCTGCGACAGTTCGGCCTGGCGCGGGTTGCGCTGCAGCTTCTCCATGAAGGCCAGCATGCCGAAGCGCTCTTCGATCAGCGACTTCATCGAGCGCAGCTCGCCCAGCATCTCGGTGCGTTCACGCTGCGCGGCCTGGTCCAGGCGGATGGGCTCGGGTTCGGCCACGCGCAGTTCCTCGCGCAGCACGGGGACCTCGCGGCGCGGCGCCGGTGCCGCGAACTCGGGCTCCACGCGGCGCGCTGCGG
>JABWBN010000037.1 GCA_013360485.1 Burkholderiaceae bacterium
TCACCGTGCCGCGGGCCGGTAAATGGGCCGCGCAGACTCCGCAGATGTTCCGCCTGGGCCTGCTGCGCGGCGCGCTGGCCGCTGCCGGGCCGCAGGCGACCGACGAATCCAGCGCGGTGGAAGCGCTGGGCCACCGGCCGCGGTTGGTCAGCGGCGACCCTGAAAACTTCAAGCTCACCTGGCCGGGCGACTTCGCGCTGGCCGAGCGCCTGCTGGCCACACGGATGGCTGCCTCGTCATGACCGAACGCACACCCGTTGCCACAATCCCAAGCCTGTCGCTGCGCGTGGGCGAGGGTTGGGACATCCACCGGCTCGTCGAAGGGCGGCCGTTGGTGCTGGGCGGTGTGGTGGTGCCTCACAGCCATGGCCTGCTGGGACATTCCGACGCGGATGCGCTGCTGCATGCGATCACCGATGCCCTGCTGGGTGCGGCCGGCCTGGGCGACATCGGCCGGCACTTCCCCGACACCGACGAGGCCTTCCGCGGTGCCGACTCGCGACAGTTGCTGGCTGAGGCGCTGCGCCGGGTGCGTGAGCGCGGCTGGATGCCGGTGAACATCGACTGCACCATCGTCGCGCAGGCGCCCAGGATGGCACCGCACATCGATGCGATGCGTGCCACGATCGCGGCGTTGCTGGGACTGGAAGCAGAGGGCGTCAACGTCAAGGCCAAGACGGCCGAGCGCATGGGCCCGGTGGGGGAGGGCATGGCCATCGAGGCACGCGCGGTGTGCCTGTTGCAGCGCCTGCCGGCTTGATGCCTTCACCGCCCGGCTCAGGCCGGCGCGCGCTTCAACCGAACGTGGATCACCAGCCCGCCCTCGGGGGCGTTGGCCAGTTCGAGGTGGCCCCCCATGCGCTGCATCGCTTTGTCGACGATGGCGAGCCCCAGGCCGGCGCCGGTGGCTGCCGTGCGCGCCGCATCGCCGCGGAAGAATGGCGTGGTCAATTGCGACAGCTTGGACGGTGGCACCCCGGGTCCGCGGTCGCGCACGGTGACGATCACCCACGGGCCCGAGCGCGCGTAGGTCACGCTCACCAGGGCGATGCCGGTGTCGATGCCGCGCCCATACCGCCGCGCGTTCTCGAACAGGTTGCCGAACACGCGACCGAGTTCGGTTTCGTCGGCCATCACCGCGATGTCGATCGCCACCTTGGAGACGATCTGGATCTCGGTGGGGTCGCGGAAAGCGGCCGCCTCCTTGTCGATCAGGCGCGCCAGCATCACCGGCTTGAGATGGGTCTCGCCGGGGCGGGCGTAGTCCATGAACTTGTCGATGATGGCGTCAAGCTGGTCGATGTCGGCGGCCATGTTGCGTTTGGCCTCTTCGTCGGTGACGCTCATTTCGGCTTCCAGGCGCAGGCGTGCCAGCGGCGTGCGCAGGTCGTGGCTGATGCCTGCCAGCATCACGGCGCGGTCTTCCTCGACCTTGGCCAGTTCCCGCGCCATGCGATTGAAGCCCATGTTGACTTCGCGGATCTCGCTGGTCAGGGTGTTCTCGTCCAGGCGCGAATCGTATTCGCCGCCCCGGATGCGGCTGGCGGCAAACGAAAGTTCGCGCAGCGGCTGGTTGATCAGCCGCGCGATCGCGACAGAGCCGATCACCGTGGCCAGCAGCGCGATGCCCACCCACATCGCCCAGGTGCCCCGGGTCAGCGGGTGAATGCGCGCGGCCTCGGCCTGCAGCCACCAGGGGTCGCTTTCGATCGTGAAACCCACCCACAGGCCCGATATGCCATTGACGCTGCTGGCGACGATGGTGTCGGGTCCCAGGCGCGAGCGGATTTCGCCGGCCACGCGACCGGTGAAGCGGTCTTCCTCGAAGGGCTCCCACTTGTCGGCCGGCTCGCGCGGCGCCACCCGTATGGCCTCGCGTGCCGTCATCGCCTTGACCAGCGCCACGCGCTGGATGCGGTCGGCATGGCGCAGCCCCTCGCGCGACAGGTTCACCAGGCTGGCGATCTGTTGGGCGGCCAGCACCACGCGTGGCTCGGTGTCGAGCGCACGCAGCGTCTGCACCCAGGCGAAGATGCCTCCACCGAGCAGCAGCGCGAGCAAGACGAAAGTGCGCCAGAACAGGCTGAGCGCAACCCGCTTTTTCCGGGCCATGAACCGGTCAGGCCGCGCCGTCCGGAACGAACACGTAGCCCACGCCCCACACCGTCTGGATATAGCGCGGCTGCGAGGGGTCGGGCTCGATCATCTTGCGCAGGCGCGAGACCTGAACGTCGAGGCTGCGGTCGAACGGCTCGAACTCGCGTCCGCGCGCCAGTTGCGCGAGCTTGTCGCGCGACAGCGGCTGGCGCGGGTGACGCACCAGCGCCTTGAGCATGCTGAACTCGCCAGTGGTGAGCGAGATCAGCTCGCCGTTCTTGGTGAGGCGGCGCAACGACAGGTCGAACTCGAATGGCCCGAAGGTAACCACCTGCGCGTCCTTGGACGGGGCCCCCGGGGCCTCGGGCGCGGGGCGGCGGCGCAGCACGGCATGGATGCGCGCCAGCAGCTCGCGCGGGTTGAAGGGCTTGGGCAGGTAGTCGTCAGCCCCCACCTCGAGCCCCACGATGCGGTCGACATCCTCGACCTTGGCAGTGAGCATGATGATCGGCGTGGTGTCGTTGGCCGCGCGCAGGCGGCGGCAGATCGACAAGCCGTCCTCGCCCGGCAGCATGAGATCCAGCACGATCAGGTCGAGGGTCTCGCGCGTCATCAGGCGGTTCAGCGCCTTGCCGTCCTCGGCAAGCAGCACCTCGAATCCCTCCTGGGTGAGGTAGCGGCGCAGCAGGTCGCGGATGCGGGCGTCGTCGTCGACGACCACGATGCGGTCGGCGCGGTTGCTGGAGGCGTTCATGCCGGACTCCGAATTTGTAACAACGGCATTGTGCGGGCGAATCCGGGGCTGTTACACATCGCCTTGACCCACTGTTACAACTCTTGCGGCGCTCTGGCGTGCTGGTGGGCGAGTGTCGATCCGGGCGCTACCATGGCCGCCTTGACACCCTGCTCACCCATCGACCCATGAAGCCATTCGTCGCGATTCCGTTGTCGGTCTGCTGCATCGCGCTGGCAGCGCTGGCGGCGTTGCCGGCCCGGGCCCAGGCCGTGCTCAACCCGCCGCCGCAGAACGTGCTCACACTGTCGGCCCAGGCCACGGTGGAAGTACCCCAGGACCTGCTGATCCTCACGCTCGGGATCACCCGCGACGGCAGCGATGCCTCTGCCGTGCAGTCGCAACTGCGGCAGGTGCTCGATGCCGGGCTGGCCGAGGCCCGCAAGGCGGTGAAGCCGGGCCAGGTGGAGGTGCGCACCGGGCAGTTCTCGCTGTCGCCGCGCTACACGTCCAAGGGCGGCATCAGCGGCTGGATGGGCATGGCCGAACTGGTGATCGAGGGACGCGACATGACCGCCATCAGCCACCTCGCCGGCCGGGTGCAGGGCATGACGGTGTCGCGCGTCAATTTCGCGCTGTCTCGAGAGGCTCGCGACAAGGTCGAGGGCGATGCAGCCGGCCAGGCCATCACCCGTTTCCGTGCGCGCGCCGACGCCTATGCCAAGCAATTCGGCTTTGGCGGCTGGGGAATCCGTGAGATCAGCGTGAACCACGGCGATGCGCCCATGCATGCACCGGCGCCGGTGTACAGGGCCCGCGCAATGTCGGTCGCGCCGAGCGACGAAGCTCAGCCCATCGAACCGGGTAAAACCCAGGTCGTGGTCACCGTCAACGGCAGCATCCAGATGTCGGCACGTTGAGCGGCTACTGCGCCACCCAGCCGCCGTCGACGTTCCAGGCTACGCCGCGGATGTTGTCGGCTGCCGGCGAGCACAGGAACACCGCCAGATCAGCCAACTGCTCGGGCGTGGTGAACTGCAGCGAGGGCTGCTTCTCGGCGAGCAGCTGGCGCTTGGCGTCGTCGTTGCTGATGCCGGCCTGCGCGGCGCGCGCATCCACCTGCTTCTGCACCAGCGGGGTGAGCACCCAGCCCGGGCAGATGGCATTGACCGTGACGCCGGTGGTGGCGGCTTCGAGCGCCACGGTCTTGGTGAAGCCGACGATGCCGTGCTTGGCGGCCACGTAGGCCGACTTCTCGGCCGAGGCCACCAGGCCATGCACCGACGCGATGTTGAGCACGCGGCCCCAGTTGCGGCGTTTCATGCCGGGCAGCGCCAGCCGGGTGGTGTGGAAGGCCGAGGTCAGGTTGATGGCGATGATGGCATCCCAGCGATCGACCGGGAAATCCTCCACCTTGGCCACATGCTGGATGCCGGCGTTGTTCACCAGGATGTCCAGCGAGCCGAACTCGGCCTCGCAGGCCCGCACCATGGCCTCGATCTCGATGGCCTTGCTCATGTCCGCCCCGTGGTAGGACACCCGGGTGCCCAGGCGCGACACCTCGGCGCGGGCGGTTTCGACATCGCCGAAGCCATTGAGCATGACGTTGGCCCCCTGGCGCGCCAGGGCCATGGCCATGCCCAGGCCGATGCCGCTGGTCGATCCGGTGACAAGGGCGGTCTTTCCTTTGAGCATGAGAATCTCCACTTGGTGTACGGTGGCGGCAAACCGGCCACGATTATCGACAAGGAGCCTGAAACGTGACTGAACCACGGCTGCGGCACGTGCGATGCCTGGGCGGCAAGGGCCTGCACCGCATGGCGTATTGGGAGTGGGGCGACCCGCTCAACGAGCGCGTACTCGTTTGCGTGCACGGGCTGGCGCGGCAGGGCCGCGACTTCGATACGCTGGCGCAAGCGCTGTGCGGCCACTACCGGGTGGTCTGCCCGGATGTGGTGGGTCGAGGGCAGTCCGACTGGCTGGCCGACCCGATGGGCTATGCGATCCCGACGTACGTGGCCGACATGGTCACGCTGCTGGCGCGCCTGGACGCTGCGCAGGTCGACTGGGTCGGCACCTCCATGGGGGGGCTCATCGGCCTGGGGCTGGCGGCGTTGCCGGGGTCTCCCGTGCGCAAGCTGGTGCTCAACGACGTCGGCCCGACCATCGAGCCCGAGGCACTGCAGCGCATCGGAACCTACCTGGGGCTGCCGGTTCACTGGGCCACCCTGGACGAAGCCGCTGACGCACTGTGGGTCATCTCGCAGGGGTTCGGACCGCACACCCGCGAGCAATGGCTTGCCCTCACGCGACCACAGCTCAAGCCCGACGGCGACGGATACAAGCCGCACTATGACCCTGGCATCGCGGTCCCGTTTCGCCTGATCACGCCCGAGCTGGCGCAGGCCGGCGAAGCCATGCTGTGGCACAGCTGGGATGCGTTGCGCATACCCGTGCTGCTGCTGCGTGGCGCGCAGTCCGACCTGCTGTCGGCAGGCACCGCACAGGCCATGACACAGCGTGGCCCGCGGGCCCGGTTGGTCGAGTTCGCCGGCGTGGGGCACGCACCGATGCTGGTGCAACCCGACCAGGTCGATGCGGTGCGGAGCTTCCTGCTGCAGACATGAAGACGGGGGCAGTGGCGCCGCAACACGATGCGGCGGCGATCGTGCAACTGGCCGGCCGCGCGCCGGCAGAACGGCCGGTGCCGGAGGCGGGCGATGCCGATGCATGGGCCGTGCGCGATCGTGCCCGCGCATTTGCCGAGCCGTTGCTGCAGGGCCAGTGCCTGGATACCGGCGAGGACGCGATGGCCCACGCCGACGGCGTGGCCGCCATCCTGCGCGACATCGGCGCGGCGCCGGCGATGCAGGCTGCGGCCTATCTCGTCTACGCCGGCGACTACCTGCAGCGCCCCGAGGAGGTGGTGGCCAAGGCGTTTGGCGCCAGCTACGCCGGCCTGGTGAGCCACACCCGCAAGCTGGTGCAGATCCAGCGTGCCGCGCGCGAGGCCCAGGTGGGCGAGGAGCAGCGCGCGCTGCAGACCGAGCGCGTGCGCAAGATGCTGCTGGCCTTCTCGCGCGACCTGCGGGTCGTGCTGCTGCGGCTGGCCTCGCGACTGCAGACGCTGCGTTGGCATGCCACCAGCAAGACACCGTGCCCGAGCCTGCTGGCTCAGGAGTCCCAGCAGGTGTTCGCACCACTGGCCAACCGGCTGGGCATCTGGCAGATCAAGTGGGAGCTCGAAGACCTGTCGTTTCGCTTCCTGCAGCCCGCGGTCTACCGCCGCGTGGCGCAGCAGCTGGCGCAAACGCGTGTGGAGCGCGAGGGCAGTGTCGAGGCGGTCCGGCGCCAGCTCGGGCAGGAGCTGGCCGCGGTGGGCATCACGGCCGAGGTCCAGGGGCGGCCCAAGCATCTGTACAGCATCTGGAAGAAGATGCAAGGCAAGAACCTCACGATCGAGCAGGTGTTCGATGCACGCGCGCTGCGGGTGATCGTGGCCGATGTGCCCGCCTGTTATGCGACGCTTTCCCGCGTGCATGAGCGCTTCCGCGTGGTACCGGGCGAGTACGACGACTACATCGCGCGGCCCAAACCCAATGGCTATCAGTCATTGCACACGGTGGTGCTGGGCGATGACGGCCGGCCGGTGGAGGTGCAGATCCGCACCGCGGCCATGCACGAGCATGCCGAGCACGGCGTGGCCGCGCACTGGGCCTACAAGGAGGCCGGCACGCGTGGTTATGCGGGCGTGAGCGCGGCCGGCGATTTCGAGGAGCGACTGGCCGAGGCGCGCAAGGCAGTTCTGCGGCAGTTGCTCGCCTGGGAGCGTGACTTCGTCGGCCAGCCCAACGCACCGGCCGATGCCCCAGGCGGCGCGCAGGCCGAGTCTTCGACCACGGCCACGTTCGACGACCGCATCTACGTGTTCACGCCGCAGGCCACTGTCATCGAGCTGCCCGCTGGCGCCACGCCGGTGGACTTCGCCTACTGCGTGCATACCGACCTGGGACATCGCTGCCGCGGCGCCCGCGTGGACGGCGCCCTGGTGCCCTTGAACACCGCGCTGGCCAACGGGCAGACGGTGGAGATCACCGTCGCCAAGGACGGGGGGCCATCGCTGGATTGGCTGAATCCCGAACTCGGCTATCTGCGCAGCCACCGTTCCCGAGCCAAGGTGCGCGCCTGGTTCAACGCACAAGCCCTCAGCGCCACGGTGGCCCGGGGGCGTGAGCTGGTGGAGAAACTGCTCCAGCGCGAGGGTCGCACCGCACTCAAGCTCGACGACCTGGCCGCTCAGCTGGGTTTCAAGGGCGCCGATGCCTTGTTCGAGGTGGTCGGCAAGGACGAATACTCGCTGCGCAACATCGAGCTGCTGTTGCGCCCCACCCCCCCGCCGGCGCCTGCCGACGAGCATGTGCCGCTCAAGCGCGCCCGTGGCAGCGAGGGCGGCGTTCTGGTGGTGGGCGTGGAGTCCCTGCTCACGCAACTGGCGCGCTGCTGCCGCCCCGCGCCACCCGATCCGATCGGTGGCTACGTCACCCGCGGCAAAGGCGTCGCCATCCACCGGCTGGACTGCACCAACTTCCGCCACATGCAGCAGCAGCAGCCGGACCGGGTCATCGCCGTGGCCTGGGGTGCGGCGCCTGCGGGGCGCGAGGCCGCCTACCCCGTAGACGTGCTGGTCGAGGCCGCCGACCGCTCGGGACTGCTGCGCGATATCTCGGAGGTGTTCGCCAAGGACAAGACCAACGTGATCGGCGTGCACACCCAATCGGTGCGCGATGCCACCGGCGGCACCGCCTACATGACGTTCACCGTCGAGGTCGACAGCGCCACCCGGCTGGAGTCGGTCCTGCGCCAGGTGGGGCAGGTCGCCGGGGTGCGCCGAGCGCGCCGGCGGTAAGTGGCGACGCCAGAACCATGCTACAGTCTTGCGCTTCGCAGGCGCGTAGCTCAGCTGGTTAGAGCACCACCTTGACATGGTGGGGGTCGTTGGTTCGAGTCCAATCGCGCCTACCAAATTCGGTAGCAAGACCCAGCACCCGGCGGCGACGCCCGGTGCTTTTTTGTTGGTGCCGATGCGGGTCCACGACGGGGGCAAACCGGGCGGGGCCCCGGACCCCACAGGGCGCAGCCCAAGGGCCGTGCCTCAGTGCGAGTGTCGGTGGTGTTCGTCGGGGAAGTGCTCGTGGGTGTGCGTCATCGGCTCATGCCGATGACGGTGCGTGTGGCGCTTGGGCACCCACTCGCCCGATGGGTGGTGCTCGTGGTGCACGTCGTGCTCGTGTTCGTGCTCGTGTTCCATCGCCTCGTGCGGATGCGGATGTGCGTGCCGTTCGCTCAGGTGGAGCCACACGCCCAGGGCCATCAGGGCCGCGGCGAGCAGCAGCGGCGGGGTCATGGGCTCGCCCAGGCACAGCACCGCGAGCAGTGCGCCGAAGAACGGCGCCACCGAGAAGTAGGCCCCGGTGCGGGCCGTGCCCAGGTGGCGCAGCGCGACCACGAACAGCGTCAGGCTGATGCCGTAGGCGAAGAAGCCCAGAACGGCCGAACCCACGAGCACACCGATTGGTGGCACGCTGGTGCCGAGCACCAGCGCGATGGCCAGGTTGAACGACCCTGCTACCAGTCCCTTCACCATGGCCACCCAGGTCGCGTCGGCGAGCGACACCTTGCGGGTGAGGTTGTTGTCGATGCCCCAGGCCAGGCAAGCCCCCAGCACGGCGAGCGCCGGCAGCAAGCTGCCGAACTCTGCGTCGGCGGACCAACTCAGCACGAGGGCGCCCGCCACGATCGCCAGCATGCCGATCGCGATGCGCCGATCGAAGTTCTCCTTGAAGGCGAACCAGGCCAGCAGCGCCGTGAAGACACCCTCGGCGTTGAGCAGCAGCGATGCGCCCGAGGCGGGCATGCCCGAGACCCCGAACATCAGCAGCACCGGCCCGACGACGCCACCGGCCAGCACGGCGCCGATCAGCCAGGGCCACTCGCGCGCGGCCAGCCGGGATGACACCGTGCGGCGCAGAGCACGCAACAGTGCGAGACCGAGGCCCGAGCCCAGGTAAAGCAGCGCGGCCAGCATCCACGGGCCCACATCGCGCACGAGCGCCTTTGCCAGGGGGGTGCTCGCCCCGAACAGCACCGCGGCGAGCAGCGCAGCGCCCACGCCCGCAGGCAGGGCGGCTGCGGCGGTACGGCGTGAACTTGGCGTACTCATGGCGCGCGTGTCGCAGCACCGCGGCGGCGATCTGACGCGGTGCGGGGCCCGCGAGCATCGACTGCGACATGGGCCATCGAGGTCATGTCCGGGTCATGTCGGTGTCAATGCGCGCCATGCACATGACGTCGCGTCGCGGCGCCAGTTGGCCGGGTTGCGGCTGCCCGATCCAGTCCGTCCAGGATCCCGCACTCGGACACTGAGTGTGGCTCGGTGCACCGCGCGCGCAGCGCCTTCAGGGCCCTCTCCAGCGCGCGCAGGTCGCGGATGCGCCGAGCCACGTGTCCGATGTGCTCGTCGAGCAGCGCGTTGATCTCGCCGCAGTCCTGGGCCGGTGCTTCGCGTAGATGGATCAACGCGCGGATTTCGTCGAGTGTCATGTCCAGGTTGCGGCACTGGCGGATGAACGCGAGCCGCTCGACGTGCGCCGGCAGGTAGACCCGGTAGTTGTTGTCTGCCCGGGCCGCAGGGGGCAGCAGGCCCGCGCGCTCGTAGTAGCGGATGGTTTCCACCGGCGTGCCGGTTGCCTGGGCAAGCGCTCCGATCTTCATGGGCGGTCCTCGTCTCGTGCCGCGATGATGGCGGAGCTTGACTCTAAGCCTGCTACAGGGTTTGCAATGGCAGGATGGTCAACGGAACTCATTCGATGAAGCACTCCCAAGCTCGCCACGGTCACCCGGGCAAGCAACCTGATCATGCCTGCGGCGGGTGTTGCGACAAGCCGCGCCAACCCGCCGCCGGCCATGGTGCTGACCACGGCCATGACCACGGCCATGACCACGGGGGCGCCCACGGCGCATGGCCGAAGCTGGCCGGGGCGCTGCTGCTGGCCGTCGGCGCTGAGCTCATCGGGTACTTCGCGCCTGAGACAACCGCATGGCGTGGGGCGGGGCTCGCCGTTGCGGCCGTGGCGATCTGGCTCGCAGGGTTCGATGTCTACAAATTCGGCGTCAAGTCGCTGCGGCATGGGCGCCTCGACATCAATGCCCTGATGACCGTCGCCGTGACGGGCGCCTTCGTGATCGGCCAGTGGCCCGAAGCGGCGATGGTGATGGCGCTCTATGCCATCGCCGAGGCCATCGAGGCACGCGCCGTCGACCGCGCACGCAACGCCATCCAAGGCCTTCTGGCGATGGCACCGCAGGAAGCTTCGGTGCGGCAGGGCGACGGCAGCTGGGCCAGCCGGCCGGTGCGCGAGATCGGCACGGGTGCGATGCTGCGAGTGAAGCCCGGCGAACGCGTGCCGATGGACGGTGTCGTCCGCTCGGGCCGGACGAGCATCGACCAGGCCCCCGTCACCGGCGAAAGCATTCCGGTTGACAAGGTCGAAGGCGATCCGGTTTTCGCCGGCACGATCAACGCTTCGGGTACGTTCGAGTTCGAGGCCATGGCCCTCGCGTCGGATTCCACACTGGCTCGAATCATCCACGCCGTCGAGCAGGCGCGGGCCACGCGGGCGCCGATGCAGGGCTTCATCGACCGCTTCGCCGCGGTCTACACGCCGGCCATCTTCGTCGTCGCGCTGGCCGTTGGGCTGCTGGGCCCGTGGCTGCTGGGCTGGACGGCGCAGCAGTCCGTCTACAAGGCGCTGGTGCTGCTGGTCATCGCCTGCCCCTGTGCACTGGTGATCTCGACGCCGGTGACCATCGTCAGCGGTCTGGCCGCCGCGGCGCGTCGCGGCATCCTGATCAAGGGCGGTATTTACCTGGAACAAGCGCGCAGGCTCAAGGCCATCGCGCTGGACAAGACCGGCACGATCACCGAGGGCAAGCCCCGGCTGGTCGACTGGTCCGTCGTCGATCCCTACACCGAGCCATCGATGGCGGAGCACGTCGCCGTTGTGCTGGCGACCCACTCCGAGCACCCGGTGTCCAAGGCGATCGCGGCCGGGCTCGAGCCCAACAGTGTCGAGGCGCAGGACTTCGTGGCGCTCGCCGGCCGTGGCGTGCAGGCCGATGTGGGCGGCGTGACCTACGTGCTCGGCAACCACCGGCTGATCGAGGAGCGCGGCCTGTGTTCTGCGGCGCTGGAGGACCGCCTGAAGCAGCATGAAGACGCTGGTCGCACCGTCACGTTGCTGGCCACGGCGCAGAAGGTCATCGCGCTGTTTGCGGTGGCCGACTCGATCAAGCCGTCCTCGCGCGAGGCGGTCGCATCGCTGCGCGCACTGGGCATCACGCCCGTCATGCTGACCGGGGACAACCAGGCGACGGCCGATGCGGTGGCGCACCGGGCCGGGATCGAGAGCGCGCGCGGCAACCTGCTGCCGCAGCACAAGCTGGAAGCGATCAAGGCACTTCAGCGCGAGATCGGGCCGACCGCGATGAGCGGCGACGGCATCAACGACGCCCCGGCGCTGGCGCAGGCCGACATCGGCGTGGCGATGGGCGCCGCCGGCACCGATATCGCGATGGAAGCGGCCGACGTCGTCGTGATGAACGACGACCTGCGCCGCATCGCCGAGATGGTGATGTTGTCGCGCGCAACCCATGCCGTGCTGTGGCAGAACATCACGCTGGCGCTGGGCATCAAGGTGGCCTTTCTGGCCCTGGCCATCTTCGGCACCGCCACCATGTGGATGGCGGTCTTCGCCGACATGGGTGCCAGCCTGCTGGTGGTGTTCAACGGCCTGCGGCTGTTGCGCAGCCGGCGCCCGTAGCGCGGCGCGCGCAGCGGTGATCGCGGGGGGCGCGCGCAGGTCTGCCCCAGCACGGGCGCGCGGCAGACTTGTGGGTACGAGGCCTACTGCTGAACCAACTCCACGCGCCTGTTCTTGGCTCGGCCGGCGTCCACGAGGTTCGAGGCCACCGGCGCGATCGGACCCACGCCGTGGGCAACGAGCCGCGCTGCTGCAACGCCGTGTCGGGTCGCCAGGGCTGCAACAACGGCTTCGGCGCGGGCCTTGGAGAGCTTCATGTTCAGCTCGAGGCTGGCCACGTTGTCGGTGTGCCCGACGACGTGCAGCTTGAGCGTGGGCTGGGCCTTGAGCAGTCGTGCGATCTCCACCAGGGCAGGCTCGGACTCGGGCTTGATGTCGGACTTGCCGGTGTCGAATTGGATGCCGTACACCGCGATGCGTCCATCTGCCTGGATGCCGGCGCCCAGCGCCGCGGCATCGGCCACGATGTCCTGCCGCATGGTGCCCTTCTCGACGATGCGCAGCAGGTACTGCTCGGCAATGGTGGCATTGGCATGGACCCAGACCTCGGCGCCGTCCTTGACCACCTGGTAGTACTGGTCGCCCTCACCGTTGTTGCCCACCTGGACGCCACCGACCTTGACCAGGGCGTTCTGGATGTTGCGATGAACGGCGACCGCACCGGGCGCCTTGGCGCCTTCGTCCAGCGCATACATGATCTCGGTGTACCGGCCCTCGACCGCCGTCTCCTTCTTGCCGGCCAGGAAGGTGTGGGTCGAGAAGTCGTGGTTCGTGCAACGGCTGATGCGAAACCCGGGGAACCGCGTCAGCAGGCCGGGGTCGCGGCACCCGGGCGCATCAGGCTCTTTGGCGTGAACAGGACCGAAGGCAAAACTGAGAAATGCAAGGGCAAGCAGGCTCGCGGGACGCATGGGCGATGGGTGTGCAGTGCGGTGGTGCCCCGATTCGATGCAGACGAGGGGCGGTCGCTCAGCGTAGCGCGAGCGGCGTGGCACCGGGTTGAGGGGCGTCAGGCCCGCTGGGATGCATGGTGACCCTTCGCGCACAGCCGGCGTGCCTGCCGGCTATTCACCACTCTGTGTCGGCTGTCGCTGCGCCAACTCTGCCCATGCCGAAACCAACGCGTCGGCGGCTCGGTCGACTTCGTCGGCACGTGTCGTGCGGCCGACGGACAGCCGCACGGCGCTGCTGGCGCGAGAGGGCTCGATGCCCATGGCCGCCAGCACGCCACTGACCTGATCGTGCGCGGAGTGGCAGGCCGATCCCAGTGACGCAGCCACGGCGTCGGCCGCATCGGCAAGCAGCGTGCGCCCGGTGATCCCGGGAAACGAGACATGTAGGGTGTTGGGCAGCCGCTGTTCAGGATGGCCGTTGAGCTGCAGGCCAGGGACACCTGCGGCGAGACGCTCATGCAGGCGGTCGCGCAGGGCGCGCAGGCGGTCCGCGAAGCCGGGCAGTTCCAGCGACGCGAGCGCTGCGGCGGCGCCCAGTGCCACGATCAAGGGCACGTTCTCGGTGCCCGGTCGCAGCCCATGCTCCTGGCTCGCGCCGTGGAGTATCGGCCGCACGGGGATGCCCGTGCGCACATACAGCGCACCAATGCCCTTGGGCGCGCCGAACTTGTGACCGGCGATGGTCAGCAGATCCACGCCGAGCGCCTGCACGTCCACCGGCAGCTTTCCGACGGATTGCGCCGCGTCGGTGTGCAGCCGGATGCCGCGCGAACGCGTGAGGGCTGCAATCTCGGCGATCGGTTGCAGCGTGCCCACCTCGTTATTGGCGTGCATCACGGACACCAGTGCCGTGTCGTCGCGCAACGCCTGCCCGATGGCTTCAGCCGAAACGCGGCCGTGTCCGTCGACATCGACAGTGGTGACTTCCCAACCTTGCTCGCGCAAGGCCGCCGCCGGCGCGGCCACCGCCGGGTGCTCGATGCTGCTGATCACGAGATGCCGCCGGTTTGCGGGCGCCGCAAGCGCCGTGCCCAGCAGCGCCAGGTTGTTCGCTTCGGTCGCGCAGCCGGTGAACACGACCTCCTCGGGTCGTGCACCGATCAATGCGGCGACCTGCGCGCGCGCCTCGTCCACCGCCTGCGCCGCACGCTGGCCGTAGACATGGTGGCTCGATGGGTTGCCGAAGTGCTGTTGCAACCATGGAGCCATGGCGGCAAACACCTCGGGTGCCACCGGCGTGGTGGCGTTGTGATCCAGGTAGACGGGGTTGTGCATGGCGTGGAACGATGGGGTCGTGATGTTTGCCATTCATTCTAATGGATGTTAGAATGAAAGGCATGGAAGTGAGTCGTTCCCTGAAGAACCTTCTCTATGAGCAGGTCGCCCGCGTGGGCAAGGCACTGGCCAGCCCCAAGCGCCTGGAGATCCTCGAGATGCTGGCCCAGGGCGAAAAGGCCGTCGAGTCGCTGGCAACGGAGGTCGACATCGATGTCAAGCTGGCCAGTGCCCACCTGAAGGCGCTGAGGGAGGCGCGGCTGGTGCAGGTGCGCCGCGACGGCAAGCGAATGATCTATCGGCTCAGCGGCAGCGACGTGGCACAGCTCGGCGTGACGCTGCGCGACGTGGCCGAGGAACACCTGGTCGAGTTGCGGCTGGCCTTGCAGCAGATGATGGCCGAGCCCGAGCGGCTCACGCAGGTCGGCCGCAAGGAGTTGCTGGCTCAGGCCAAGCGCGGTGACGTGGTGGTGCTCGATGTGCGCCCGCTGCAGGAGTTCGACACCGCGCACCTGCCCCATGCGCGATCGATGCCGTTGGCCGAACTGGCGCAGCGCCTGGCAGAGCTGCCGCGCGACGCGGAAATCGTCGCGTACTGCCGCGGGCCGTTCTGCCTGATGTCCGACGAGGCGGTTGATCTGCTGCGCAAGCACGGGTTTCGTGCGTGCAAGACCACCGACGGTGTCAGCGAATGGCAGGCGGCGGGCCTGCCCGTGACGCGCCGCCGGGCCCGTTAGACCGATCCTGGAGTGCGCCATGTCCCACACCCTATTCATCGTCAATGACGCGCCGTACGGCAATGAACGCGCCTACAACGCGCTGCGCCTGGCAGGGGCACTGGCCACTCGCGACGGGCAGCCCGTGCGGCTGTTCCTGATGGCCGATGCCGTCACCTGTGCCAAGAGCGGGCAGAAGGTGCCCGAGGGCTACTACAACGTGCAGATCATGCTGGGCAAGGTGGCACGCAATGGCGAGGTGGGCCTGTGCGGCACCTGCATGGACGCGCGGGGCCTGCGCGACGACGAACTGATCGACGGTGCGAAGCGCGGGACACTCGCCCAGCTGGCAGACTGGACCGCCGGCGCCGGCAAGGTGCTGGTGTTCTGAGCGTTCCGTCGTTCCCGGACAGAGCCATTGTGGGGTCGGCCATGACACCCGAGCTGGGCGTGATCGAGGGCTACTTCGGCCGGCCATGGCCGCATGAAGACCGCAAGGCCGTGCTGACGCAGCTGCGCGCGCTGGGGTATTCCTGGTACCACTACGCACCGAAGGCTGATGCCTACTTGCGTCGACGCTGGCGCGAACCACATCCGCCGGCAGCACAGGCCGTGTTGTCCGATCTGGCGGAACATTGCCGCGCAGTGGGGTTGCGGTTTGGCGTGGGATTGAGCCCGTACGAGCTTTACCGCGACTTCAGCGGCATGGCCCGACGCGCCTTCATCGACAAGGTCCGATCGCTGGACGATATCGGAATCGACGAGCTGGCGATCCTCTTCGACGACACCCGCGGCGACCTGCCCGACCTGGCTGCCCGTGAAGTCGAGATCACCCACGCCGCCAGCGCCGAGACTCGTGCCAGCAGGGTGATGATGTGCCCCACGTACTACAGCGACGACCGGATGCTCGACATCGTCTTCGGCGAGCGCCCCAGCGACTACCTGGAAGAACTGGGCCGCCGACTGGACCCGGCCGTCGGTGTGTACTGGACCGGCGAGGAGATCTGCGCCCGGGAGTTCAGTTGCGGCCACCTGGCGCGGGTGGCGCACGCGCTGCAGCGCAAGCCGACGCTGTGGGACAACTACCCTGTCAATGATGGACCCCGCATGTCCCGATTCCTGCATCTGCGCGGGTTCACGGGACGGCGCCACGCAGCGGCCGCTCACATTGCGGGACACGCCATCAACCCGGCACTGCAGCCGCATCTGAGCCTGATTCCCGCCGCCACGCTGGTGCAGAGCTACCACGGGGGCGATGCCTATGACTACGGTCGCGCATTTCACGAGGCCGCATGCACGCTGGCCGGTGAGCGGCTGGCCACGATGCTGCAGGAGGACCTGTACGCGCTCCAGGACCGGGGTATAGATGGCCTGGGTGCAGAACTCCCACTTCTGCGCGCTCGGTATGCTGCCGTGTCCCACCCCATGGCCGAGGAAGTGGTGCGCTGGTTGGACGGTGCCTATACAGTGGACGGCTGGATCGAAGCCCCCGCTGACGATTGACACGTCAAGCCGGTCTTCGCTGCGAGACTCACTCTGTGCGTCGTCCCAAACCCCGGAGTCATTCCATGCACCGACCCCATCACGCCGTGCTGTTCGACTTCGAAGGCACTCTGGTCGACTTCCAATGGCGGCTATCGCAGGCCGAGGCCGAGCTGCGCCAGGCCTGCGCCGTCATCGGTTGCCCAACGGCGGGTTCGTATGCGGACTTGTGGAATGCAGCGGCGCACTCGTTCGAGCCGCAGGGGCGAGTCGATGAGTTGCGCCGGGCGCTGGGTCCGATCTACGACCGCTGGGACGCCGATGCGCTGACCCGCTGGGCGCCGCGACCCGGTGCGGTCGCCTTGCTCGAGCGGCTCGCGGCGTCGGGCATCCGCACCGCCCTGGTGAGCAATGTCGGGCGCCTCGCCCTGGGTGCCGCACTCGAGCGCTTCGGCTTGGCGCGTTGGCTGGCGCCGGTGATCAGCCGCGACGATGTCACGATGCTCAAGCCGCACCCGCAGGGCACGTTGCGCACGCTGGCTGCGTTGGGGGTTACCGCCCCTGACGCACTGTTCGTCGGCGACAGCCGCGCCGACGTGCTGGCCGCGCGCGCTGCCGGCATGCGCGTGGCCATCGTTCGAAATGGCGAGTGCAAGGAATCCGACTTCAGCGCATTGCCGCCCGATCTCTTCGTGTCGCAGTTGGACGAGATTGCCGAATGGGCTCAGCGTGCGCACTGTTGAAGCGAGAGCGACCCACGGTGCGCTTACGGTTGACTGCTTTCGGGCATTACAATCAAACGATTCGTTGATAATTTGAATGTTGTGGACGACGAACAAGTCGCTCGAGCGCTCGGGGCGCTGTCGCAGGTGCACCGGTTGCGTGCGTTGCGCGCGCTGGTCGTGACCGGGCCTGAGGGCCTCACGCCCGGCGTGCTGAGCGAGCAGCTCGGCATCTCGCCGGCGTCGATGTCGTTCCACCTCAAGGAGTTGTCGATCGCGGGCTTGGTCAGCCAGACCCGCGACGGACGCCACCTGATCTACCGTGCGGCCTTCGGTCGCATGAACGAGTTGATGGGCTTCTTGACCGCCAACTGCTGCGCCGGGCAACCGTGCGAGCTCGACACACCCAGCTGCCACTGCCCGCCATGACCACACATGTACTCATCTTGTGCACCCACAACTCGGCCCGCAGCGTGCTGGCCGAGTGCATGCTGAACCACTGGGCCCGCCAGCTGGACAGGGATGTACGCGGCCACAGCGCAGGCAGCACCCCCAGCGGACGCGTGAACCCGCATGCCCTGGAGGCATTGCAGCTTGCTGGCATCGACACCAGCGCGGTACGCAGCAAGTCGTGGGACGAGTACACCGCCGCTGGCGCGCCGGCCATGCGCATCGTGATCACCGTCTGCGACAACGCCGCAGCCGAACCGTGCCCCTTCTGGCCTGGCAGCCCGGTGCAGGTGCATTGGGGCTACCCGGATCCGTCGCTTGCGCCCGAGGCCGACAGGCTCCAGGCATTCGAGCTCACCCGGCAAGCCATCGGCTATCGCATGCTGCAGTTGCTGTCGCTGCCGATCGATGCGATGAGCAACGATGACCTGCGGGCTGCGTTGGTTGACGCTGGCCGGAACTGAGCATGCAGGTCGACACCGCTCGCAAGCTGCTGGGCGAAGCGCTCGGCACGATGGGGCTGCTGGCCGTGGTCATCGGCTCGGGCATCATGGCCGAGCGCCTGGCCGGAGGCAGCGCCGCCATTGCGCTGCTGGCCAACGCCCTTGCCACCGTGGGCGGGCTTTACATCCTCATCGAAGCGCTCGGGCCGGTCAGCGGTGCGCACTTCAATCCGGCCGTGTCGCTGGTCATGGCGTCGCGCGGCGAGTTGCCCTGGCGGGCACTGGCGCCGTACATCGGCGCCCAGTCGCTCGGCGCCATGCTCGGGGCGTGGCTGGCGCATGCGATGTTCGATGCCCCCGTGTTCCAGTTCGCCACCCAGGTGCGAAGCGGAACCGGCCAGTGGATTGCCGAAGCCGTGGCCACGGCTGGCTTGCTGCTGGTCATCCTGCGCTCGCCGCCCGGCCGGGTTGCGGCCATGGTGGCGTGCTACATCGGCGCGGCCTACTGGTTCACCGCGTCCACCTCGTTCGCCAACCCGGCCGCGTCTTTCGGGCGCATGTTCTCCGATAGCTTCGCCGGCATCGCGCCGGCCAGCGTGCCAGGCTTCGTGTTCGCCCAGTTGATCGGCGCCGCTCTGGGCGCTGCGCTGCACGCGGGACTGGGCGCGAAGCCCTCGATTGCGTCAGCCCAACAGGAGTCCTGAAGATGAGCAAGATCGAAGTGTTCGAGCCCGCCATGTGCTGCTCGACCGGCGTGTGCGGAGTGGACGTCGACCCCGCGCTGGCGCAGTTCGCGGCCGACGTGCAGGGGCTGCAAGAGACCGGCGTCGAGATCGTGCGCCACCGGCTCGGTCACGACACGGCCGCGTTTGCCGCCAATCCTGTCGTGATCGAACAGATGCAGGCGGGCATGGACCGCTTGCCCATCGTCACCGTCGACGGTCGCGTGGTATCCACCGGCCGATATCCCTCGAGGACGCAGCTGGTGGGTGCGTTGGGCCAGCAAGCTGCGATCGCGCCGACGCCAGACACAGGCACGGGTGGTTGCGGGTGCGGATCTGGGAGCTGCAGCAGATGATCGACCCAATTTCGGGCGACCGGCTGCCGGTCATCGAGACGCGGTTCGCGTTCTTCACCGGCAAAGGCGGGGTCGGCAAGACATCACTCGCCTGCGCCAGCGCGCTGCGCCTGGCCGAACTGGGGCGTCGCGTGTTGCTGGTGAGCACAGACCCGGCTTCCAACCTCGACGAGGTGCTCGAGACGACGCTTGGCACCATGCCCACCACAGTCACGGGTGTTGCGGGTCTCAGTGCCCTCAACGTCGACCCGGAGGCGGCCGCGGCAGCCTACCGCGAGCGCATGGTCGGCCCTTACCGGGGCGTTTTGCCAGCAGCCGCCATCAGCAGCATGGAGGAGCAATTCTCGGGCGGTTGCACCGTCGAGATTGCGGCGTTCGATGCCTTTGCAGAACTGCTGGCGGGAAACGAGATCACCCGGGCGTTCGACCACGTCGTATTCGACACGGCGCCTACCGGCCACACGCTGCGATTGCTGTCACTGCCTTCGGCGTGGAGCGACTTCCTGGTGGCCAACACGACCGGCACCTCATGCCTGGGGCCGCTGGCCGGGTTGGAGAAGAACAAGGACACCTATCGGGCAGCGGTGCAGGCGCTGGCGGACGAGGACCTGACCACGGTGGTGCTGGTGGCTCGCCCAGACCTCTCCGCGCTGCGCGAAGCCGAGCGCACGCGCTGTGAACTCGCCGACCTGGGCGTGCGCCACTTGGTCCTGGCACTCAACGGCGTTTTCCAACCCGCGTCCGAGGATGCGGTGGCGCTGGCGATGGCAAGCCGGCAGGCGCAGGCGCTGCAACACATGCCTGAGCGACTGGCCGCGCTGCGACGCAGCGCCACGGGCTTCCTGCCGCGTGGCATGGTTGGACTGGGGTCGCTGCGTGCCTTCTTGCACCCCGCGGCCGCGCCACTGGTCCGGGCGATGCCGACGCTATCTGTCAACGTGCCGGGCGGCCTGGGTGCGATCGTGGACGACGTCGAGGCAGCCGGCCATGGCCTGGTGATGACCATGGGCAAGGGCGGTGTCGGCAAGACCACCGTGGCGGCGGCGATGGCGGTGGCCCTGGCCAGTCGTGGCCATCGTGTGGTGCTGTCGACCACCGACCCGGCGGCGCATGTGGATTGGGCGATCGACGAGGCGGTGCCCGGCCTGTCCATCGCGCGTATCGATCCAGCCGCTGAAGTGCAGCGCTATCGCGACGAAGTCATGGCCAAGACGGGTGCAGGATTGGACGCCCAGGGCCGCGCGATGCTGGAGGAGGATCTGCGCTCGCCCTGCACCGAGGAGATCGCGGTCTTTCGTGCATTTGCGCAAACGGTCGACCAGGCGCGCGACGCCTTCGTCGTGCTCGACACGGCGCCGACCGGGCACACCATCTTGCTGATGGACTCAGCCGAGGCCTATCACCGTGAAGTCAGTCGCACGCAGGGTGACGCACCCCAGGCCGTCCGCAGCCTGCTGCCACGGCTGCGGGATCCCGACTACACGTGGGTGCTCATCGTCACGCTCGCCGAGGCGACCCCCGTGCATGAGGCAGAGCGGTTGCAAGCCGACCTGCGGCGCGCCGGCATCGAGCCCTATGCCTGGGTGATCAATCAATGCCTGCTGGCCAGCCACACGCGCGATCCGGTCTTGCTGCAGCGCAGCCACTACGAGGTGCCATACATCGAGCGCGTGGTGCGCGAGTCTGCACGTCGATGTGCGCTGATCGCCTGGCAGTGCGAAGCGCCGGTCGGGGCTCGCGCGCTGGCGGCATGGGCAGGTGCTGAGCCAGACCTTTGACCGCACGCCTTCGGTTCGGGCCGGGGATGCCGTTTGGTCTCTGATACTTGCGCCGTTCCGTGGAGTTCGACTTGGAAGCATTTCTCGTGTCCACCGGCGTCGTGGCCCTTGGCGAAATGGGTGACAAGACCCAGCTGCTGGCCATCGTGCTGGCCGCCATGTTCCGCAGGCCCTGGCCCATCGTTGCCGGCATCCTTGTTGCCACGCTGGCCAACCACGGCGCCGCGGGGGCACTGGGCGGCTGGGTGGCCGGCGCGCTGGGTCCCGACGTGATGCGCTGGCTGATCGGGGTGTCGTTCCTGGCCATGGCGCTGTGGATGCTCGTACCCGACCAGATCGACGAGAAGAACGCCGCAGGCCGGCAGCGCTTCGGGGTTTTCGGCACGACCGTGGTCGCGTTCTTCCTGGCCGAGATGGGCGACAAGACGCAGATTGCCACCGTCGCACTCGCTGCCCGTTACGAGGATGTGGTGTCCGTCGTGGTGGGCACCACCTTGGGCATGATGCTGGCGAACTCTCCCGCTGTGTTCCTGGGTGACAGGATTGCGCAGCGGGTCTCGATGAGACTGGTGCACGGCGTTGCGTCAGCCATCTTCGCGGTGCTGGGCGTGCTCACGCTCTTCAACGTGGGCCACGTGTTCTGACGGGGCCGGGGCCGGTCGAACCGCTGCCTCAGGTCGCTTCGGGGTTCTCCACCAGCAACGCAATGCCCTGGCCGCCGCCGATGCAGGCCGACGAAACACCCCAGCGGGCACCGATCTGGCGCAACTGGCGCGCCACGGTGATCGTGAGCCGCACGCCGGTGGCCGCCAGCGGGTGACCCAGCGCGATGGCGCCGCCATGCACGTTCAGTCGCGCCTGCTCGAGCCCGAGCTCCTGTGCCACGGCCAGGGTTTGCGCCCCCTGCGCCTCGTTGACTTCGAACCGGGCGACGTCGTCGAGCTCGAGCCCGCTGCGGCCGCAGCCCGGGCCTGCCAGAAGCGCGACGACGCAGAGGGTGATCGACGCGAGTGCGACGCGGGCGGCTTTCACCCCGGTACTCTAGCGTTGCCCGAGGGGCAGGTCACTCTTCCGGCTCGTCTTTGCCGCGCAGGCCCAAGGCTTTCGCCTTCTTGTACAAGTGGCTGCGCTCCAGGCCCAGCGCCCGCGCCGTGGCGGCCATCTGCCCGCCGTGGTGGACCATGGCCTCTTCCAAGATGGTGCGCTCTGCTTCGTCCACCAGCACGCGAAACGGCACCCCCGAGCGAAACAGGCCGGTGTGTGCCACGGTGGCCGAGAGCCCCAGCGAGCGGGCGACGTCTTCGCCGGTGATCTTGTCGTCGGGGCTGAGGATCACGAGCCGCTCGATCAAGTTGCGAAGCTCGCGCACGTTGCCCGGAAACGAGTGGCGCGTCAGTGCCTCGAGCGCCGACGGCTCGAGCGCCACGCCGGGGCGCGCGTTGGCCTTGGCTGCCTGCGTCAAGAACTGACCCGCGAGCAGCGGAATGTCCTCGCGGCGCGCGCGCAGCGGGGGCAACTCGAGCGGCAGCACGTTGAGTCGATCGTACAGGTCGGGGCGGAAGCCGCCCTCGCGGCAGGCGGTGACCAGGTCCCGATTGGTGGCGGCCACGACCCGAACGTCGACCTTCAGCACCTCGCTGCCGCCCACGCGCTCGATCTCGCGCTCTTGCAGCACGCGCAAGAGCTTGGCTTGCATCGCCAGCGGCATGTCCCCCACCTCGTCCAAGAACAGCGAGCCCGAGTGGGCCCGCTCGAACTTGCCGCGCCGCTGCTTGGTGGCCCCGGTGAACGCGCCCGCCTCGTGGCCGAACAGCTCGCTCTCGATCAGCTCGGCGGGCACCGCCGCGCAGTTCAGCTTCTCGTACGGGCCCTTGGCTCGGGGCGAGGCGCGGTGAATGGCCCGCGCCACCAGCTCTTTGCCCGTGCCGCGCTCACCGGTGATCAGCACGCTGGCCGCGGCCTTGGCGGCCCGCGTGACCTGCTCGCGCAGGTCGCGCATCGCACGACTGTGCCCGATCAGCTCGTCGAAGAAGCCGGTCTCGGCCCGAAGCTCGGCGGCGGTTTCTTCGGCGCGCATC
Source organism: Burkholderiaceae bacterium (assembly GCA_013360485.1). Taxonomy (GTDB): domain Bacteria; phylum Pseudomonadota; class Gammaproteobacteria; order Burkholderiales; family Burkholderiaceae_C; genus Pseudaquabacterium. The sequence continues at coordinate 22,685 of JABWBN010000037.1, forward strand.
AGGCGCAGCGTGTTTTCGAGGACCACCAGCAGGCGATCGGTCGACACGGGCTTCTCGAGGAAGTCGAGCGCCCCGAGGCGCGTGGCCCGCACTGCGGTGTCGATGGTGGCGTGCCCGCTCATCATGATGACCGGTGTCTCGACCCCCGACTTGCGCAAGCGCTCGAGCAGCTCGACGCCGTTGCCGTCCGGAAGCGAGACGTCGAGCAAGAGCACGTCGTAGCTCCGCTTCGACAGACGCTCTTCCGCCAGCGCGACGCCCCCGGCTACGTCCACCGTGTAGCCCTCGAGCGAGAGTGCCTTCTTCAGCGTGCTCAGAATGGAGGGCTCGTCGTCCACGACGAGAATTTGGCCGCGCGGCATCGGGCCGCGACCTTGCCAAGGTCGCGGGGCGACGCCAAGCGCCGCGGCCGATGCGCCAATTTCCCCGGAAGTCCTGCACCGCTCCCGCGCCGCCCCGGCTCTGCTAGTCTCATCGGCCCATGTCCGAGGCGACTGCGACCGGCAAGCTCGAGACGACGCCGCTCTCGCAGCTGTTGGTCTATGCGCTCGACAAGGGGCTGACGGGCTCGTTCATCTTTCAGTCGCCCGACCGCCAGAAGAGCGCGCTCTATCTGCGGGGCGGCGCACCTGCCAACGCCAAGACGGGCCAGCCGGTGATTCACCTGGGCCGCCTGCTGCTCGAGCTGGGGAAGATCGACGAAGACGTCTACAACGCCACCCTGTCGCGCGTGGCGAAGGAGCGCGCGCTCCACGGAAAGCTCTTGCTCGACGCCGGCGCCATCGATCAGCCCACACTCGACGCGGCGCTCTCAGAGCAGCTCTTGCGGCAGGTCGTGTGGATGTTCTCGCTCAGCCCGAAGACCGGCTACGCCTATTACGACGGCAAGAACTTCCTCGACAAATGGGGCGGCGGGCCCGTCACGCTGGAACCCCTGGGGCTGATCTGGCGCGGCATCCGGCGCTACGAGAACGTGCAGCGGGTGGATTTGGCGCTGGCGCGGCTCGGGGCCCGGCAGCTGCGCCTGCACCCCGCGGCTCAGATCGCGCGCTTCGCTCTGGCCGACTCCGAGCGGGCGGTGCTCGACGTGATCCGCGCCAAACCGCAGACCTTGACCGAGCTGCTCGACTCGGGAGTGGCCGACGTGGTCGAGACCAAGCGCCTGGTCTTTGCGCTGATGATCACCCGCCATCTCGAGGTGGGCGCGCACCCGCTCGGAATCGGCCTGCGGCCCACGCCGCCGCGCAGCGTCACGCCGCCACCACCCTCGGTCCGGC
>JABWBN010000263.1 GCA_013360485.1 Burkholderiaceae bacterium
ATGCGCCTGCCCCGCCGCCTGCGTGCTGCCGCGCCCGAGCACCGTGCCGTCGGCCAAGCCGACGATGCAGCCGACGCGTGGGTTGGGGTCGGACAGACCGGTCGCCTGCTCGGCGAGGGCGAGGGCTTCGGTGAGGCGCTGAAAGTCCAGCGGCGGCAGGTTGGGCGGCGCGGCGGTGGACGTGGACATGCGCCGCAGTCTATGCGCGGCGCAACGGGGTGATCAGGCGCTGATCAGGTGTTCGGCTGGTGCGCGCGCGAGGGCGGGTTGGGGCACGTGAACGCGGCCATGGCGTTGCCAGCGGGGATCACCGCCAGGTTCTCGTTGGCCAGTGGGACGTTGATGCCGACGTAGACCGGGTTCGGCTCGGCCCCGGTAAGGGCGCGATAGCGGCACACCTTGCGCTGCGTGGGCGCGGTGACGGCCAGGTTCGCGGCCAGGTCGGGCATTGTGGCCGGACGGACCCTGAGCGTGCCGGACCAACTCGCCGGCGTCGGCGAGGTCACGGGGACGGCGCAGAAGTACTCGACGTAGTTGGCCGATCGCTCGTGATAGCAACTGCGTACGCCGGTCGTCGGGGCGGTCTGATCCACTTCGACTTCGATCGTGCTCGTCGCGACGCTGGCGCCGGGGATCGGATTGGCCATCTCGGCCGCCGTCGGCTGCGTGAGCGCGGTGTGGAAGCGCAGGTAGCCGCTGATCAGCTGATAGGCCTGGGCCGTCGTGCAGCCTGTCAGTGCCGCCAGCGTCAGATCGGCGTTGTTGATCTCGGTCGTGTTGCACACGGAGGTGATGAGGCCGGTCACGTTGTTGAACACCCACACCACTGCCGTGCCTGCCGGCTGCGGCGGCCGGAAGCCGCTGGTGCCGTCACCGAAGTTCTTCGCCTGCGGCGGAATGCCGCGGCGGCGGCCTCCCGGCTCGCGGACACCTCCCGCGTTCATCTGCGGCGCCACCATCGTTGCCGCGAGCGCCGGGGCCACTGCGGTGGCGGCGCTGAACAGGCGAACGTTCTGGGCCGTGCCTGCCCGGTCGGCCCAGGCGACGTCCACGACCAGAGTCTTCAGGCCGGCCGGCGTGGAATCGGTGACGGTCACCGTGCGCGTGTAGGTCGTGTTGCTGACGAAGCTCGTCAGCGATTCGCCCGCAGCGGTGGCGATGTCCGCGTAGGCCTTGACGCCGGTGGTCGTGGGCAGCACCGAGAACGAGCGCCACTGTTCGATCTTCTCCTCCGCCAGGCGCGTGGCCTCGCTGCGTTGCTTGGCCGCGTCCGCGTTGGCACGCAACGTTGCCTGCATGCCGAGCACGCCGAGCATGCCGAAGGCCATGATGGCCATCGCCACCAGCGCCTCAATGAGTGAGATGCCGCGGCCTACTGGTCGGCGTGCAGTGGTCATGATCAGGCTCGGCGATGCGCTCACGGCTGGAAGTCCCTCCACCCTCCAGGCACCTTGACGAAGCTGCCGGTGCGGTGCCTCAAGTTGAGCAGCACGTCGCGGTCATACGTGATCGAAGGGCTGCCGGCCGCGAAAGAGAAGTCGCGTTCGGCCATCGCGGCGCCCTGGATTGTTCCGGCACCTTCGAGCGTCCAGGCCGCGGCCTCGCGCGTGTAGATCGCGCCGACTACCGTCGGCGTGCCGCCGGAGAACTCGACGTCACCTTCGGCCAGAATCAGCACCGGGTCCGTCGTCGAGCCGATGTTCCCGCCGATGTCGAGGAGCCCGGCGCTGCCCTTCACCCAGATGGGTTGACCGGGTCTGAGCCGCGCGGCGTCGTTGATGTTGGCATGCGTGCAGCCGCCCGAGCAGTCGATCTCCGATCTCGCCGGCTGCGCGAAGTACGTGGCCGGCCAGGTACCAAACACTGCGTTGAACATGCGGTTCGTGCCCAGGTTGGCTGGCGTCGCCGGCGTGATCGACAGGTCGCCGAGATAAAGAGTGGCGTCCGACGGGCGCGTCGACAACTCGGGCGGCGACCCAGGGACTGAGACGAGATTCAGCCCCGCTGGCACCGGCGCGGCGCTATGAACGGTGATGCCACCCGAGATCGGATCGGAATTGGAGATCGTGGGAGTGGCCGCAGGGTCGCTGGTGAACGACGTGCCGCTCACGCTCAGCGCGGCGGCAGGCAGCGTCGGCAATGCACTGCGCAGGGCGATCAGCGCCCAGACCGTGGCCATGCCATCGCCGGATTCGGGCGCGCGGGTAGCGAAGTCGAGGCAGTTGGCGTCGGCCCGCGTGCAGGCGTTGACTTGCATGCGCACGATGCCCGTGACGCCGGCCGCCACCGGCGTCACGTCGAGAAAGCGTACCCAGAAGGCGGCAAAGGGGCCGTTGCCCGTGTACGTCACCGCGGGGTTGGGGTTGCCGGTGGCAGGGCAGTCGCAGACCCAGTTGACGCCATCGAAGATGCATCCAGCGATGCGGCCGCCCGCGACCGGCGAGATCACGCCCGTCGTCGAGTTGATGTCCAGGTACCGCTCGCGAAACGTCACCTCGGTGGTGACCGAGGCGGCGGACGTGAGCGGCGTGCAGTCATCGTTCATGCGCGCGTCGTTTAGCCGCGCCAGCGCCCACTCGACGCCGGCCTCGGCTGTCTCGAAGGCGAGCGTCGACCGGAACTGATTCGTCGAGGTCCGCTGCTCGAACAGCAGGTTGCGGCTCATGTAGGCGGCGACAAGCGTGATGATGAAGAACAGCACCATCACCACCACCAGCGAGGCGGCGCCGCGGCGGATCGGATGCGCGGCCCTCGAAGGTCGGAACAGACTCGTCATGTCGTCGCCTACTCGCTGTCAGCTCGGGCACGCCGCAAGGCCGCCAGTGGTCCGGAATTCGATCCAGTCGTTGCGGGCGCGCACGACGCTTCGGATGCGGCGGGTGATCGAGGTGTCGTTGCGCGCGCGGGCTTCGATGTTGACGACGAAGTTGCGCACCTGCAGGACGGGCCAGCAACTAGTGTCGTTTGTCGTCGGGCACAGCTTCGGACAGGGCAGTTCCTGCCCGGGTTCGCGCTCGATCGTGATCGTGAAGGTCGTCACCTCCATCACGTTGCGGTCGGTCAGGTCCTGCCAGGCCACGCTCGGACCCAGCCGCGTCTGGATGACGCCCGTCCCCGCATTCAGCCTGAAGCCCCACGGCCCTTGCTCGCTGGGCGTGCGGTCGTAGTAGAAGGTGACGTCGCTGACCGTGCCGGCTGCGGATGGTGTCATGTCGGCGAAATTGTTCTTCGATGCCGTCGTGTCGGTATAGGCGATGCCGTTCTGGGCTTCGCGCCAGGCGCCGACCCGCCGCAGCTCGCGGGTGATGATGTCAGCGGTGGCGCGCATGTCCTGCTGCAACTGCGTATCGAGCATCAGGCGCCGGTTCTCGCCCAACTGGCCCGTGACCAGGACGATTGCCGCGGCGACTATGAAAAGGCCGACGGCGATGCCGACCATCAACTCGACCAGCGACAAGCCGCGGGCCGGCCTGCGCGGTGCGCCGCAGCCGGCCGGCGTAGCCGAGCGAATCGTGTGGTCGCGGGCCGTACTCACGATGTGGCCTTGCAGTTGCGCTGGGTCGCGTCATACGCGGCGCAAACCGGCACGCCCGGGACCGATCCGTCCGGCGAGCAGACGCTCGTTCGCCCGCTCAATCCGATGCCGGTGCGCAGGCGACCCCGCGGCGAGCGGCGAACCTCGATGCAGAACTCGTAACCCTGCGTCGTCAAAGTCGTCGACGGCATGATCCGCATGCCGCCGTTGACGGGGCTGGCGACGATCAAATCCGACTGATCGGCCGGGAACCGCAACTCGATCGAAAGATTGCGCGGAATCTGAACGGTGCGCAACTCGCGCTGAGACCCGGAACAGGCAGCGCCGACGGCGTTCGTGCAGTTGCACTGAGTACGGTCGATCGACGAAAGGTTCAGCGGATCGCTGCTGGAGAAGATCATGTAGCACGACATGGGTTCGCCGGACACGTTGCGCGTCAGAAAGCCCATGAACTGGTTGCGTGAGACCGCTTCGGTGCGCAGGTACTGCAAATCGGTGGCAAGCTGGTCGTTGATGCCGCGCAGGCGCTGCATGCCGATCATCTCGGTGAAGCTGGGCGCAGCGAGTATCGCGATGATCGCCAGCAGCGCGATCACGATCATCAATTCGATGAGCGTGAAGGCGCGCTGTACCGAGCGCCTGAAGTGACGAAGAGGTTTCATCGGCGGGCCCGAGGTTTCGATGGGGGCGCGCTCAGCGCGCCCAGCAGCGTTGCGGGTCGGTGTTGGCGGCGGTCCAGTCGATGCTCGCGCCGGCCCCGTAGCGGATGTTGCCGCCCGCCACTCGCACGGCGAGCACCGCACAGTCGCCGTCATTGGCCTGCGAGGTGCCGGTCACGGCCGTGGCCGTGGCCACGTAGGTGGTGGCGTCGGCCGACCCGATGGCGAGGTCGTAATAACCGTTCGGCGTACGGGTCGCAGGCAGGCCGAGCCCCGGCGGCGTGGCGGTGGTGGCCGCGGTGATCAAGGTCGTGAAGGTCGCGTTCGTGCTGCGATGGCGCTCCTGCGCCTGTTGCACGTTGCTGAGCGCCGCGAACGCCTCGGCTCTCCGGCTCTTGCGCACCGAACCCTGATAACTCGGCAGCGCCACCGCCATCAGCACGCCGAGGATGACGATGGTGATCAGCAGTTCGATGGTCGTGAAGCCGCGACCGCGCCGCGTGAAGTGCTCGCGCCCGGATCCGGCCGGCGATGTGACTTGCTTCATGGGCCGGCATTCTCGGCGTGCCGGCCGGGGGCGGTCCACACCGCTTGTCGGGGTCCGGCGACCGGTCGTCGCCGGCGCTCCCACGGTCAAGGGGTGGGCAGGGCTCAGCAGTCCTTGTAGCCGGGCAGCGCGCCGTCGGGCGAGCACGAACGGATGCGGCCCATGATGTTGACGATCTGCCGGATCGAGGTGCGCGGGCCTTCGACGCGGATCGTCGCTGTCGGCGTCACCGTGCCCTTGAGCGGGTCGAAGACCATCGAGCCGACGTTGGCCTGCACGGCGACGGCGGTGTCGGCCGCCAGGTGCTGGACCCGGTGCGCGACGACGCCCGCGCGGCACACGGCACCTTGCGGCGCGCAGGTGCAGTCG
>JABWBN010000264.1 GCA_013360485.1 Burkholderiaceae bacterium
CCCAGCCCGGAGGGCCCCGCCGGCCCCGACCCGCCCCACCCCATGCCGGCCCGGCATGCGTTTACGCTGCCGCAGGCCCCGCCGGAAAACCGGCCAGTACCCTTTTCGATAGACGGACCTATTCATGCGTACCACCTACTGCGGCCTCGTCAGCGAGGCCTTGCTCGGCCAGACCGTCACCCTGATGGGCTGGGCCCACCGCCGCCGCGACCACGGCGGCGTGATCTTCATCGACCTGCGCGACCGCGAGGGCCTGGTGCAGATCGTCTGCGACCCCGACCGGCCCGACATGTTCACGACCGCCGAGGGCGTGCGCAACGAGTTCTGCCTGAAAGTGGTCGGCAAGGTGCGATCACGCCCCGAGGGCACGCACAACGCCAACCTCGTCAGCGGCAGCGTCGAGGTGCTGTGCCTCGAGCTCGAAGTGCTCAACCCCAGCGTCACGCCACCGTTCCAGCTCGACGACGAGAACCTCTCGGAAACCACGCGCCTGACGCACCGCGTGCTCGACCTGCGCCGCCCGACGATGCAGAAGAACCTGATGCTGCGCTACAAGGTGGCCATCGAGGTGCGCAAGTTCCTCGACAAGCAGGGCTTCGTCGACATCGAGACGCCCATGCTCACCAAGAGCACGCCCGAGGGCGCGCGCGACTACCTGGTGCCCAGCCGGGTGCACGACGGCGCCTTCTTCGCGTTGCCGCAAAGCCCGCAGTTGTTCAAGCAGTTGCTGATGGTGGCCGGCTTCGACCGCTACTACCAGATCACCAAGTGCTTCCGCGACGAGGACCTGCGCGCCGACCGCCAGCCCGAATTCACGCAGATCGATATCGAAACCTCGTTCCTCACCGAGCAGGAGATCCGCGACATCACCGAGGCGATGATCCGAACCGTCTTCCGCAAGGCGATGGGCGTGGAACTGCCGGTCTACGAGCAGCTGAGCTATGCCGAGGCGATGCACCGCTACGGCTCGGACAAGCCCGACCTGCGGGTGAAGCTCGAGTTCACCGAACTCACCGAGCTGATGCGCGATGTCGACTTCAAGGTCTTCTCGACCCCGGCCACCACGCCCGGCGGGCGCGTGGCGGCGCTGCGGGTGCCGGGCGGCGGCGAGATGAGCCGCGGCGAGATCGACGGCTACACCGAGTTCGTGAAGATCTACGGCGCCAAGGGCCTGGCCTGGGTGAAGGTCAACGACATCGCCAAGGGCCGCGAAGGCCTGCAGTCGCCCATCGTGAAGAACCTGCACGACGCGGCGCTGGCGGAGATCCTCAAGCGCACCGGTGCGGCCAACGGCGACCTGATCTTCTTCGGCGCCGACAAGGCCAAGGTCGTCAACGACGCGCTGGGCGCCTTGCGCGTGAAGATCGGCCACAGCGAATTCGGCCGCAACCATGGTCTGTTCGAAGACAAGTGGGCACCGCTGTGGGTGGTCGACTTCCCGATGTTCGAGCACGATGACGAGGACGACCGCTGGGTGGCGGTACACCATCCGTTCACCGCGCCCAAGGACGGCCATGAGGAGTTCATGACCACCGACCCGGGCAAGTGCGTGGCCAAGGCCTACGACATGGTGCTCAACGGCTGGGAGATCGGCGGCGGCTCGGTGCGGATCCACCGCGCCGACGTGCAGGCCAAGGTGTTCGAGGCGCTCAAGATCGGCCCCGAGGAACAGAAGGTCAAGTTCGGCTTCCTGCTCGACGCCCTGCAGTACGGCGCGCCGCCGCACGGGGGCCTGGCCTTCGGCCTGGACCGCATCGCCACGCTGATGACCGGCGCCGACTCGATCCGCGATGTCATCGCCTTCCCCAAGACCCAGCGCGCGCAGTGCCTGCTGACCGGCGCGCCCAGCCTGGTCGACGAAAAGCAGTTGCGCGAGCTGCACATCCGCCTGCGCAATCCGCAGCCGGCGGCCTGAGCCGACGCAACGGCGCCGCGGGCCCGATCGAGTACAAGGACGACTGACGCACCATGCCCCGCATCGACGACCCCACGACCGACCGGGAAGCCGGCTCCCGCGACGCCACGCTCGACACCACGCGCATCGATGACACGCGCATTGCGGCGGTGCGGGCGTTGGTGTCGCCGGCCGTGCTGCTCGAGGAACTGCCGGTCACGCCGCAGGTGGAGGCCACCGTCGAGCGCAGCCGCCTCGACATCGGCCGGGTGCTGCGCGGCCAGGACGACCGGCTGGTGGCGGTGGTCGGCCCGTGTTCGATCCACGACCACGACCAGGCCCTGCAGTACGCGCGCAAGCTGCTGCCGCTGGCCCGCGAGCTGGCCGGCGAGCTGATCGTGGTGATGCGGGTGTACTTCGAGAAGCCGCGCACCACGTTGGGCTGGAAGGGCTACATCAACGACCCTCGGCTCGACGGCAGCTTCCGCATCAACGAGGGCTTGCGCCTGGCGCGGCAACTGCTGCTTGAAATCACCGCGATGGGGCTGCCCGCGGGCACCGAGTTCCTCGACCTGCTCACGCCGCAATACCAGAGCGACCTGATCGCCTGGGGCGCGATCGGCGCGCGCACCACCGAGAGCCAGAGCCACCGCACGCTGGCCTCGGGGCTGTCGTGCCCGGTGGGCTTCAAGAACGGCACCGACGGCAGCGTGCAGATCGCTGCCGATGCGCTGCAGGCTGCCGCCGCGGCACATTCGTTCATGGGCATCACCAAGATGGGCGTGGCGGCGATATTCGAGACCCGCGGCAACCCCGACGGCCACGTGATCCTGCGCGGCGGCAAGGCCCCCAACTACGACGCCGCCAGCGTGGAGGCGGCGTGCGCCGTGCTGCGCAAGGCCGGCCTTCGCGAGCAGGTGATGATCGACTGCTCGCATGCCAACTCGGCCAAGCAGCACCGCCGGCAGATCGACGTGGCTGCCGATGTTTCGGCGCAGCTGCGTGCCGGCGAGCGCCGCATCATGGGTGTGATGGTGGAGAGCCACCTCCACGAGGGTCGGCAAGAGCTGGTCGCGGGGCGCGACCTGCTGCCGGGCGTCTCGGTCACCGACGCCTGCCTGGGCTGGGACGACACCGAACCGCTGCTGCGGCAGTTGGCGCAGGCGGTTGCCGATCGGCGTGCGCGCAGGTGAACGCACCACGCCCGTACAAGATCCCGGAGAGCGTGCTGGTGGTGATCCACACGCCGGCCCTCGAGGTGCTGGTGATCGAGCGGGCCGATCGCCCGGGCTACTGGCAAAGCGTGACCGGCTCGCGCCAGTCGCTGGATGAGCCGCTGGTGCAGACCTGCATCCGCGAGGTGGCCGAGGAAACCGGCATCGTGATCGGCAGCGAGCAGGTGCCGCTGTCGGCGCTGCGCGACTGGAACCTGATCAACCGCTACGAGATCTACCCGGTATGGCGGCATCGCTACGCACCGGGCGTGACACACAACTCCGAGCATGTGTTCGGGCTCACGGTACCTGAGCCCATGACCGTGGTATTGGCCCCGCGCGAACATCTGGCCTCGCAATGGCTGCCGTGGCGGGAAGCCGCCGACCGCTGCTTCTCACCGTCCAACGCCGAAGCCGTGCTGCACCTGCCGCAGATGGTCCACGGCTGACCATCCGTTCCCCCTCGCATGCGAGCCCGCCACTTCAGCCCATCGCGTTACGCGCCGTCCACCACATTCACCAGCAACTTGCTGCGGGTGGCCACCTACAACATCCACAAGGGCGTGCGCGGGCTGGGCCCGGGCAAGCGGCTGGAGATCCACAACCTGGGCCTGGGTATCGAGGCGCTCGATGCCGACGTGGTGTGCCTGCAGGAAGTGAGGCTGCATCACCAGCGCGATGCCCAGCAGTTCCGGCGCACGGTGCTGGGCTGGCCCGACGAGGGTCAGGCCGAGTTCCTGGCGCCCGATGGCTACGAGGTGGCCTACCGCACCAACGCCGTCACCCGCCATGGCGAGCACGGCAATGCCCTGCTGGCACGCTGGCCACTGGGTGATGTGGGCCACCGCGATGTGAGCGATCACCCATTTGAACAGCGTGGCCTGTTGCACGTGCCGGTGCTGTGGCAGGGCACCGAAGTGCATGTCGTCGTGGTGCACCTGGGCCTCATGCATGGCAGCCGGGTGCGGCAGGTGGAGCGGCTGGCGGAATACATCGCCGCCGAGGTGCCCGGCCAGGCCCATGTTCTGGTGGCGGGCGACTTCAACGACTGGGGCGAGCGGCTGGACGGCCCGATGACCGACTTTGGTCTGTGCCGCGCCGGGACCGGTGCCTCCGCTCGCACTTTCCCTTCGCGTGTGCCATTGTTCACGCTCGACCGCATCTACACCCGCGGTTTTCGCTGCCAGTCCATCCACGTGCCCCGCGGCGCCGCCTGGGCCCGCATGTCGGACCACCTGCCACTGGTGGTGGAACTGCAGGTCGATTGAAGTTTCCCGACAGACGGGCCGATAACAGCGACGTAGCGGTCCGACGATGTGGTCTCGCCCCCTGGGCGACGGCGGTCGGGCCGTCAGCCTGGAAGTGCCCGTCATGACGACCCGTCCCATCATCGACCCGTGCATGTGCCGACCACTGGCTCGGCGCCAGGTGTGCGCGGGCCGGTGCGGTGCCCGGGTGCGGTCGGATGCACGACAGCCTTCGGGCGGGGTCCAACCTGGGAGCCGCTCATGAGCAGTACCCACGCGCCGTACCGATTCTTGGTCGTCGACGACAGTCGTGCGATCCAGGCGATCATCTCCCGCCTGATCGAGGACTGCGGCTATCCCGACATCGAGATCGAGCGGGCCAACGATGGCGAGGAGGCGCTCGCACTGATTCCCCGGTTCACGCCGCAACTGCTGATCACCGACTGGCACATGCCGCGGGTGTCGGGGCTCGAACTGCTGCAAACGCTGCGGCAACTCGGCCAGAGCCACGTCAAGGTGGGGTTTGTCACCACCGAGAGCTCGCCGGCGCTGCTGGAGCAGGCCCGCACCAACGGCGCGGTGTTCGTGCTGAACAAGCCGTTCAAGGATGGTGCGCTGATCGAGAACATCCGCGCCGCCGTGCCGCTGCCGGCAGGCGCGCGAACAGCGGTCGCTGCCAAGGCACCGGTTGCTGCGGCGCCTGCGGCCGTGGTGGCTGC
>JABWBN010000265.1 GCA_013360485.1 Burkholderiaceae bacterium
GCGCTGCGCTGGCCCAGGCGCAGCCAGCGTCCGGCGACGCGCAGCCACCGGCGAGCGGAGCACAGCCACCGGCGGGCGACGCACTACCGCCGGCGTCGAACCTGCAGCAGGTGATGGTCGAGGTCACGCTGCTGCTGAGCCAGACGGCCACCACCGACACCGTCGGCATCAACCTGCTCGACGGGCTGAAGCTGCAGTTCAGCGGCGACAACAAGACCACACGCAACCGCGCCACGGGCGTGGCCGATACCTTCAGCCGCGTGATCACGTCGGCGCTCGGCGTGCCGCAGATCACCTACAGCCTGAACCTCTTCAACACGCACGAGGACTTCTACGACGTGGTCGTGCGCCCGTCGCTCGTGGCCTCGCTCGGCCAGCAGTCAGAGTTCTTCATCGGGCGCAACCTGAGCGTCAGCGTCAGCGGCATCAATGCGGGCGCGCTGCAGACGATCGACGTCGGCACTTCGGTCAAGCTCACGCCGCTCGAGATCTCGCCCGAACGCACGAAGTTCCGCGTCGACACCGTGCGCTCCTTCTTCGTGCCCACGTCCAGCGGCACGTTCGCGCAGTCGGTCACCACGTTCAAGCAGACGGTCGGCGCGACCGCCGAGGTCGATTTCGGCAAGACGCTGATCCTCTCCGGGTTGTACGAGGCGGTGAACGTGGGCTGGACTTCGAAGGTGCCCGTGCTCGGCGACATTCCGATCGGCAACCTGCTGTTCAACGAACGGTCCAAGACCCAGAACCGCGATGCCGCGATCGTGCTCGTGACTCCGCGCCTCACGGGCACGCTGGGCACCGACAGCCGTGAGTTCCGCGCCGAGACGCTGAAGCGGCTGCTGTCGCTGTGGAAGGACGTGGTCGATCCGCTGGCCAGCACCGATGCGCTCATCGAGACGATTCGAAAGAACACCTCGAGGCACTTCAGGCCGCAAAGCGGTGATCTGAGCCTGCCGGCCGCAGCGGACCCGGCGACGGCCCGCCTGGCGATCGGCGACACGCTGGGGCGCTTGAGGTAGAGCGGGGCCGGCAGCGATGGAGGGTGAAACGATGTCGACGAATCGAGGCAGTGGTTTCGTGTGGACCATCCGGTCGCTCGTGCTGGCGTGTGCCGCGGGGCTGCTCTTTGCCGGCAGCGTTGCGGCCCAGCTTGCAGGGAAGGGAGTCGAGCGCCTGCCGGTCGTGCCGACGACCACGCTCACGATCACGGCCAAGGCCGGCGAGGGCGGGAAGATCTCGCCGGCAGGCACGGTCAGCGTCAAGAAGGGCGCCACGCAGCAGTTCGAGCTCGTTGCGAACACGGGTTGGGCCGCGCGCGAAGCCAGCGGCTGCGGTGGCACCGGCCTCAAGATCGCCGGGGAACACACTACGTACACCACCGCTCGCGTGTCCGACGACTGCAACGTGCTCGCCTTGTTCGTGCGGCTGCACCCGAGGCTGACATCGTTCAAGATCAACAACGACGCAGCGCAGACGCTGACGCAGTCGGTGACCCTTACTTACTCGGCGGCAACCGGACCGACCTACCCGGCGGCAAGCCACTATCGCGTGAGCATGAGATCTGATTTTCTGGGAGCGCAGTGGAAGCCGGTGTCTGGAACAGCGACGATCACACATCAGCTGGAGCCGGGGCCGGGGACGAAGACGCTGTACTTCCAGCTTCGCAAGGGCAACACGGGAGTGTCGGACGTTCTCAGCGATTCGATCGAACTGGCGCAACGCCAGCTCCACACGATCGCGGCGCACGAGTTCTACGACGCGGCAGGGCAGGTGGGGTTCGCCACCCGTGCGGATCACTCCGCAAGTACATGCGGCTGCACGCTGATCCCGGGGCCGGCCGATGGCATTGCCGCCGAACACGTGACGGCGCGGGCCAGCCCGCCCTGCGCCCGCGTCGGCCCTGTAGCGTGCCGGTTCGATTTCTTCGCCGGAAGCAGCCTCCGCAACGATTTCGTGTTCAAGGCCATCAGCGACAACGCTGGCGCCGTGCCGGGGTGCGACATCTTTCGGAGCGGAGGGCCCGCAGCGGGCGGTACGTCGTTCAGTTACCGCATCGAGCTTCTGCAAAGCACCACGCAATGCCAATACGTCCTGCGCGCCATGCATCTCGAGGGCCCGCCAAATCGAAGCTGGCGCGAGGCATTGGGATTGAAACCGTGAGGCTCGCGCGCCGCGGATGCGGCGCCGCGCCGGGGGCAAGGTCAGCGGCGCAATGAAGGAGGCGGCCATGAAGGTGTTCTTCAAGCACGAAACCCAACGCGGTTCCCGCGCGATGCGTGAGCGGGTGGGCCGTAAAGCCGCTGCGGCGGCATTCGCCGCGGCGGCCGTGCTGGCGCCCGGGCTTGCCCGTGCCCAGTCGGATCTCGCGGTCACGATCACTCAGGGGACGGCCAACCCGGTGCCCACCGGTGCGCCGGTGACCTACGCCGTGACGGCGCGCAACATCGGCGCCGCGCAGTCCTCGCCGGTGCAGGTCCGCCTCGAACTGCCCACCAGCCTCACCACGCCGACCGCCAGTGGATCGGGGTTCACCTGCAGCTCGAGCACCGCAGGCGCGTTGCGCACTTTCACCTGCTCGAGCGGCGTCCTGCCGAGCAATCAGTCGCGCTCGCTGTCGCTGTCGGCCACGGCGCCAGGCACGATCACCGGCGACAGCCAGACGCTCACGGTCAAGGCCCTGGTCAACCCCAACGACCTGGCGCGCGAGCAGGGCCGCACGGCCAACAACACGGCAACGGTGTCGACCGTCGTCCAGACGCTGCCAGACCTGGCGCCTTCGTGGGCGGGGTCGAGCACCACCGCCAGCGCCGGGGCCGACCTGATGTTCGAGCTGGCGCTGCGCAACATCGGCAACCGCGCCTCGGGCGACGCCGTGCTCAAGGTGAGCATCCCGGTGGGTCAGCTCAACTTCAGCCGCTTCGCCAACAACCAGTTCGACGGCGGATGCAGCGCGCCCGATGCGCAAGGCAAGTTCACCTGCCGAACGGCGTCGGTGCCCGCCGGCGGATCTCGGCGTGTCAACATCTGGAGCCGGGCAAACAGCCTGCTCGAAGGCGGCGACAGGCTGCTCTCTCAGGCAACTGCGGAGCTGCGGATCGCTCTGCCCACCCCGAGCGGCGGCAGGACGGCGGCGGCGTTTCAACCCTTGGGCACCTCGGAGCGCAACGAGCGCAATAACACGTCCAGCCTGGTCACCACCGTCAGCCCCAGCGTCGATCTACAGGTGGAACTCGCGCGATCGAGGGTGTTCAGCTGCGGCGACCGGCGCACGGTGGAGCTGGTCTATCGCGTCAGCAATCGGGGGTCGGGAACCACCACCCGGAACACGCAGCTGCAGATCGCCAGGAGCAGCGCCTGCGGTCTCAACGCCTACCTCCAAGACGCACCCCTCGGATGCGTCTGCCTGACGTCGACTCTGCCGGAGCACCATGCCCAGAACTGCAGCTTCGGCGCGGCCAGCCAGACCTGCCCGATCAACACGCTGGCCGCCGGCGCGACGCGCGAATTCACGCTTTACGTCGAGGGTGCTGCGGGGCAGAACAGCGTCCAGGTGCAGGCAACCGTGGATCCGAACAACGTCTTGCCGGAGAGCAACGAGCAGAACAACCGGATCACGACCACTCACCCGCTGTAGCGCTGCCGCTGTGTGTCGGCCCCTCGCCGAATGCGGACCGGCGTCAGTTCGCCAGCAGGAGGTCCATGGCCGCGGTTATCGTGATGGGCTCGCGTTCGGGCAGGTCGCGCTGCGCCGGGGGCAGCGTCAACGCGTCGTCCCAGCGCTGCGCCTGCTCACGCATGCCGGCATCGGCCTGTGGATGGGCGACCACCATGCGCCAGATGCGCGCGGCATCGACGCAGCGCCCGCCCACGCGTAGCCATTCGCCGTACAGCATCGCGATATGAAGGCACATGTTGGTCCAGCCGCGCTCGGAGGCGCCGCGGGCCGCCGAGCGCAGGCGCTCGAGCGCTGCCGGCAGCTCACCCCGGCGCGTCGCGATGCGGCTCAGATTGGCCTCGGCGTTCACGGCGATCATCGGATTGTCGGCGCTGCGGCTGCGCTCGAGCGCGCGCAGCAGGTGCCTCTCGGCGTCATCGAGCTGGCCCATTTCGAGTAGGGCCTCGCCGAGCCCACAACCGTGGACCGGCACGAAGAACTCGATGCGATAGCGTTCGCTCAGGCGCAGGCCTTCGTCCATGCACTGCCGGGCCGACGCCCAGTTGCCGCGCGACAGATGCATGCCGCCCAGGGTGCTCAGGCAGCGCACGACCGCCGCGTGGCGCCCTTGTTCGCGCTCGATCGACAGCGCTTGCGCATAGTGCCCGAGCGCGTCGTCCCAACGGCCTTCGTTCTTCGCCACGATGCCCAGGTTGTTCTGCGCGGTGGCGATCTCGACCGCCACGCCGTCTTCGTTGCCGATGGCCAGCGCGCGTTCGAAGCAAGGCCGGGCCGCGCGCCAGTGCGCCTGCGCCGAATGACAGCTGCCGGCGTTGGTCAGGCAGCGGTACAGCGAGCGCCGGTCACCGCATTGCTCGGCCAGCTCGATGCCTGTTTCGGCGATCGCCAGGCCGGTCTGGTGCTCGCCGCGCAAGTAATGCAGGCGCGACAGCGCCGATCGCAGGTCGGCCGCCAGCGCTTGCCGCCCGGGCCCATGAGGGCCGAGCTCGAGCGCCGGCGCAAAGTGTGCGATCCCCTCGGCGGCGCGGCCTCGCACCTCGAAGTAGTTGCGCCATGCGGCCACTGCTTGCGCGAGCCATGCGGTGGAGCCCAGGCTCACGCCATGGCGCCAGGCCGCGCGGCAGTTCGAAACCTCCAGTTCGATGCCTTCGGTCAGCGGTCGGTGGTCGGCGCCGGCGTGTGCGGCCAGATCGGCCAGGAATTGCGCATAGTGCGCGGCATGTCGGCGTGCACAGTCGTCTGCGCGCAGCGGCTCGGCGGCCAGACGCTCGGCCGCGAATGCCGCCACCAGCGGATGCAGTACGAACCGCCCCGCGTCGTCGACCGCGAGCAGGCTCTTGTCGACCAGCGACGACAGCAGCGGCAGCGGCGCCTGCGCCACGGCGAG
>JABWBN010000038.1 GCA_013360485.1 Burkholderiaceae bacterium
ACCGGCTGGACCGATGCCGGGGGCGGCGCGGCAGTCATGGGCACAGCAGGCGCGGTACCAGCCCCGGGCGGGGACACGGGCGACGATGCAGCAAGGCCGCCTCCTGCCACCAGGTTGGCCGCAGCCTCGACCGATCGATCACGCCGCAGTTGCGCCACGCGCTGCGAACTGCCCCGGCACCGCTCGGCGGCCAGTTCCCACGCCACAGCTGCCTTGCGAAACAGCAGTGCTGCGTCGCCGTCGCGACGCTCGACGGCCGCCACCTCGGCCAGCAGGTCCAAACCGGCGGCGTCCTTGTGGCTGGAACTGCAGACCTGTCCGCCACTGCTGCCGGTGAGCAACCGGGCGCGCGCCTGCCGGCTATCGGCCAGGTTGCGCTCCGCCCGCTGCTTGAAGGGCCCCTGGCACACCTGCGCGGCCTGCTCCCACCACGCCACCGCTTGATCCCAGCGTTTCACCGCTTCGGCCGTCTGGCCGGCGAGATGAGGCGTGGTGGCCGCCTCCAGGTCGGCCGCCAGCGCCTGGTCAGACGCCACTGCGCAATCGCTGGTCTGGCCCCGCGCCGTGGCCAGGCCCAGGCCCGCCATCACCACGCACGCCATACGCATCGCCCACTGCCCGCTCAGACGCATCGCCACGGTGCCCCCTGCCGGGACCCCATGATCCCGTCCCACGACCCCGGGCCACGCGACCCGGGTGACGAAAAGTGTAGCCGCGAGGACCCTCGCTCATCGAACTCCTGCTCAGCCGACGCCCGCGCTATCGCCGCGTGCTGCGCCACCGCCACACACCGGCCCGCGATGCCAGCGGTAGGGGCACCGCGCCCGACGAGGCACACTCCGATCCATCCGCCTCGATATCTGGCTTCGCCCCATGCCCCGCACGATCGTGTTTGCCCACGCCAACGGCTTTCCTGCCGGCACTTACCGCCAGCTCTTCGATGCCTGGCGCCAAGCCGGCTGGACAGTGATGGCTCCAGAGATGCTCGGACACGATCCGGCGTATCCCATTTCCGGCAACTGGTCGCGATTGCGCGACCAGCTGGCCGACTTCATCGCCGCTCACGCCCCGCATCCGGTGGCACTGGTGGGCCACTCCCTGGGCGGCCTGCTCAGCCTGCTGGTGGCCTGCCGGCGGCCCGAGCTGGTGAGTGGTCTGGTCATGCTCGACTCGCCCGTGGTCATCGGATGGCGTGCGCACAGCGTGCGCATGCTCAAGGCCAGCGGCTTGATGCAGCGGTTCTCGCCCGGCCGGGTGTCGCGCGGGCGTCGCTACGAGTGGCCCACGCGGCAGGCGGCACTGGCGCACTTCGGGGCCAAGCCCACGTTCGCGCGTTGGGCACCGGGCGTGCTGCACGACTACATCGCCGCCGGCACGCGCCGCGCCGGCGGGCGCACCGTGCTGGCATTCGACCGCATGATCGAAACCCACATCTACGACACCGTGCCGCACCACTTCCCGCGACTGCTGGGCCGCCACCCACCGCGCTGCCCGGTCGGCTTCATCGCCGGCACGCGCTCGCAGGAAATGCGACTGGGCGGCATGGACGGCTCTCGCCGACTTTCCGGTGAGCGATTCCGGTGGATCGACGGCACCCACCTCTACCCGATGGAGAAGCCCGGGCAGACCGCAGCCCTGGTGCTCGAACTGCTCGACGGCATGGACCTGCCGGCTGGCGCTGCCCAGCGCACATCGCAGGCGCGATGCGGCGCGACGCCGGCTCAGACCCGGCCCGTATAATCGCGCTTTACCACCAGAGCATTCGTCCGACCCGGGCGTCCGGGCCGCCGCTGCAGGCGTCGGCCGCCCCACGAGGGCGCCGGCGCAACACCTGCGGATGCGACATGACATGACCAAGTTCGTCTTCGTCACCGGCGGTGTGGTGTCCTCGCTGGGCAAGGGCATCGCTTCGGCATCCCTGGCTGCGATTCTCGAGTCGCGCGGCCTCAGGGTCACCCTCATCAAGCTGGACCCTTACCTCAACGTGGATCCGGGCACCATGAGCCCGTTCCAGCACGGGGAGGTGTTCGTCACCGACGATGGCGCCGAGACCGACCTCGACCTCGGCCACTACGAGCGCTTCATCACCACCCGCATGAAGCGCAGCAACAACTTCACCGCGGGCCAGGTCTACAAGAGCGTGCTCGAGAAAGAGCGACGCGGCGACTACCTGGGCAAGACGGTGCAGGTGATCCCGCATGTGACCAACGAGATCCAGGAGTTCGTGCGCCGCGGCGCGGCCGATGTCGACGTGGCCATCGTCGAGATCGGCGGCACCGTGGGCGACATCGAGAGCCTGCCCTTCCTCGAGGCCGTGCGACAGATGAGCCTGAAGCTGGGGCCGCAGAACACCGCCTTCGTGCACCTCACCTACGTGCCCTACATCGCCGCGGCGGGCGAACTCAAGACCAAGCCTACGCAGCACACGGTGCAGAAGCTGCGCGAGATCGGCATCCAGCCCGAGCCGCGCCGACCGCGAGGTACCGTCGGACGAACGCGAGAAGATTTCGCTGTTCACCAACGTGGCCGCCCACGGCGTGATCAGCATGTGGGACGTCGACACCATCTACAAGGTGCCCCGCGTGCTGCACGAGCAGGGCCTGGACGAGTTGATCTGCATGAAGCTGCAGTTGCTCACCCGTCCGGCCGATCTCAAGCGCTGGGACCACCTGGTGCACGAGGTGCTGCATCCGCAGCGTGAAGTCACCATCGCGATGTGCGGCAAGTACACCGATCTGTCGGATTCGTACAAGTCGCTCAACGAAGCGCTGCGCCACGCGGGCATCCACCACCACGCCCGCGTGCGCATCGAGTACGTCGATTCGGAAACCCTGGACGGCCAGAGCGCCGCGCAGCTCGCCCGCTACGACGCCATCCTGGTACCGGGTGGGTTCGGCAAGCGCGGCATCGAGGGCAAGATCGCGGCCGCTCGCTTTGCGCGCGAGCACCGCGTGCCCTACCTGGGCATCTGCCTGGGCATGCAGGTGGCCACCATCGAATTTGCACGCCATGTGGCCGGTCTTGAGCATGCCAATTCCACCGAGTTCGAGCCCGACACGCCGCACCCGGTGATCGCCCTCATCGACGAGTGGCAAGACCGCGACGGCACCATCCAGAAGCGCAGCGCGCAGTCCGACATGGGCGGCACCATGCGCCTGGGCGCGCAAAGCTCCGATGTCAAGTCCGGCACTCTGGCGCACCGCATCTACGGCCCGGTTGTCACCGAGCGCCACCGCCACCGCTACGAAGCCAACGAGCACTATCTCGAACGCCTGCAAGGTGCCGGACTGGTGATCTCCGCCATCACCCAGCGCGAGAAACTCACCGAAATCGTTGAGTTGCCGCAGACCCAGCATCCGTGGTTCGTGGGCGTGCAATTTCACCCCGAGTTCAAGAGTACGCCCTGGGACGCACACCCGCTGTTCAACAGCTACATCCACGCCGCGCTCGAGCACCAGGCCCAGCGCACGGCCGGCGCCACCACCGAGCGGCGCCAGGCCGCCTGACCAGGCCGTCCGCACCGAACGGCCCCAACGCGCGCTGGCCCCCCGGCCCGGCCAGCCAGGCCCGCGAGGCCTTACGAACGGAAACCGCCCCACCATGCAGCTCTGCCATTTCCAGGCCGGCCTCGACCAGCCCTTCTTCCTGATCGCCGGGCCCTGCGTGGTCGAGTCCGAGCAACTGCAGCTCGACGTGGCCGGTCAGTTGCGCGACATCACGGCTGCCCTGGGCATCCCCTTCATCTTCAAGTCGAGCTACGACAAGGCCAACCGCTCCAGTGGCACGTCGTTTCGCGGCCCCGGCATGGAGCGCGGCCTGCAGATACTGGCCGCAGTGAAGCGCCAGATCGGCGTGCCGGTGCTCACCGATGTGCACACCCAAGACGAGATCCCGGCCGTGGCCTCGGTGGTCGATGTCTTGCAGACCCCGGCCTTCCTGTGCCGGCAGACCGACTTCATTCACGCGGTGGCGCGCAGCGGCAAGCCGGTGAACATCAAGAAGGGCCAGTTCCTGGCACCACACGACATGAAGAACGTCATCGACAAGGCCCGCGCCGCCGCGCGCGAGGCGGGCCTGTCGACAGACCGCTTCATGGCCTGTGAGCGTGGCGTGAGCTTCGGCTACAACAACCTGGTCTCCGACATGCGCAGCCTGGCGATCATGCGCGAGACCGACGCCCCAGTGGTGTTCGATGCCACGCATTCAGTGCAACTGCCCGGCGGCCAAGGCACCAGCTCCGGCGGCCAGCGCGAGTTCGTGCCCGTGCTGGCCCGCGCCGCGGTAGCGGTGGGCGTCGCGGGCCTGTTCATGGAGACCCACCCCGACCCCGCCCACGCCCTGTCCGACGGCCCCAACGCCGTTCCGCTCAAGCACATGCGAGCCCTGCTCGAACAGCTCGTCGCACTCGACCGGGTGGTGAAGAGCCAAGCGCTGCTGGAGAATGATTTCGCGCCGTGACCGATTGAGACGCCGGCGATCAGGTACCAGGTTCATGCCAGCCTTGGCTGCGATACTGGGCTTTCTATCGGGCGCCGTTGTTGCCTGGATCGTCGGGGTTCTGGTCTTGCACCTGCATTGGGAAACCACCCTGCTGCTGGTGGAGATTCTTGCGGTTGCCGGCGCCATTGGCGGCGCCCTCGTGGTCTACCTGCGTCGCAAGGCCCCCTGAAGCCGCAATCTCGGCCAGAATCCTCACATGGCCGCCTACATCATCGCCGACGTCACCGTCACCGACCCCGACGCCATGGCCCGCTATCGCGAGTGGAGCACCAAAGCCATGCAGGAGCATGGCGCCGAGGTGCTGGTGCGCGGTGGCGAGTTCGAGGTGCTCGAGGGGCCCTGGACCCCGAGCCGGCTGGTGCTGCTGCGGTTCAAGGACCGCGCCACCGCCAAGGCCTTCTACGCCAGCCAGACCTACACCCACGCGCGCAGCCTGCGCGAAGGTGCGGGCATCATGCGCATGGTGGTGGTCGACGGCGTGGCGTGAAAGCGCTGCGCGGCATCGGTCGCTGAGTCGTTTGCACGTTCGCCGCCCGGGTGCAGATCCGGCCTGCACTGCAGCCGTGGCGCCAGGGCCGTGCGCAGCAATTGGTACCCACGCTGTGCCCTGTCGCTGCGGCGCATGGCCGATAATCGCGCGGTTCACCAATTGGCAGGGAAATTCCAGATGAGCGCCATCGTCGATATCGTCGGCCGAGAGATCCTCGACAGCCGCGGCAACCCCACCGTCGAATGCGACGTGCTGCTCGAAAGCGGCACCATGGGTCGCGCGGCCGTGCCTTCGGGGGCCTCCACCGGCAGCCGCGAGGCGATCGAACTGCGTGACGGTGACAAGTCGCGCTACCTGGGCAAGGGTGTGCTCAAGGCCGTAGAGCACATCAACACCGAGATCAGCGAGGCCGTGCTGGGCCTGGATGCCTCAGAGCAGGCGTTCCTGGACAAGACCCTGGTCGACCTGGACGGCACCGACAACAAGAGCCGGCTGGGCGCGAACGCCACGCTGGCCGTGAGCATGGCCGTGGCGCGCGCCGCAGCCGAGGAATCCGGCCTGCCGCTTTACCGCTATTTCGGCGGCTCGGGTGGCATGCAGATGCCCGTGCCGATGATGAATGTCATCAACGGCGGCGCGCACGCCAACAACAACCTCGACCTGCAGGAGCTGATGATCATTCCGGTGGGCGCGCCCAGCTTCCGCGAGGCGGTGCGCTATGGCGCCGAGGTGTTCCACGCACTCAAGAAGATCATCGACGGTCGCGGCATGAGCACCGCGGTGGGTGACGAAGGCGGTTTCGCGCCCAACGTGGCCAACCATGAGGCGGCGATCCAGCTCATCCTCGAAGCCATCGACCGCGCGGGCTACACCCCCGGCACCCAGATCGCGATCGGCCTGGATTGCGCCGCCAGCGAGTTCTGCAAGGACGGCCAGTACGTCCTTGAAGGCGAAGGCGGGCTCAAGCTCAGTGCACCGGCGTGGACCGACATGCTCGCCACCTGGGTCGACAAGTACCCGATCATCAGCATCGAAGACGGCATGGGCGAAGGTGACTGGGAGGGCTGGAAGCACCTCACGGAGCGCCTGGGCCAGAAGGTGCAACTGGTGGGCGACGACCTGTTCGTCACCAACACCAAGATCCTGAAGGAAGGCATCGACCGTCGCATCGCGAACTCGATCCTCATCAAGATCAACCAGATCGGCACGCTCAGCGAGACCTTCGCCGCCATCGAGATGGCCAAGCGCGCGGGTTACACCGCCGTCATCAGCCACCGCTCGGGCGAGACCGAGGACAGCACCATCGCCGACATCGCGGTGGGTACCAACGCTGGCCAGATCAAGACCGGCTCGATGAGCCGCAGCGACCGCATCGCCAAGTACAACCAGCTGCTGCGCATCGAAGAAGACCTCGGCGACGTGGCGGCCTACCCGGGCCGCGGTGCGTTCTACAACCTGCGCTGAGCGGGCGTTCGCCACACGCCACAGCTGTCGCCCCTGAGCTGCCATGCGCCCCACCACGCTGCTGCTGCTGGCACTGCTGGGGCTCGTGCACGCCAAGTTGTGGCTGGGTGACGGCGGTGCGCCAGAGGTGATGAAGCTGCAGGCGCAGCTCGACGGGCTGCGCCAGGCCAACGATGCCCAGCGCCTGCGCAATGCGCGCATGGTGGCGGAGGTGGAGGACCTGCGACAGGGCCTGGAAATGGTGGAAGAGCGCGCCCGGCTGGAGCTGGGCATGGTCCGCCCGGATGAGGTCTTCGTGCAGATCACCCGCCGGTGACGCTCGCGACGATCGACATCTACGCCGCGGCATTCGCGCTGTGGGGCAGCCCGGTCACGTGGATCGAGGTGGTGGCGTTCGTGCTGTCGGTGTGGATGGTGGTATGCAATGTCCGCGTGCATGCACTGGCATGGCCATTGGCCATGGCGGCCTCGGCGTTGTATGGCTTGCTGTTCCTGCACAGCCGCTTGTACGGCGAAGCCGGGCTGCAGGTGCTGTTCATCGTCGTGGCGGGCTGGGGCTGGTGGCAATGGCTGCGCGGCACCACGAGCGCGGGCACCCCGCTGCAGGTGCACCACTTGCCCCCGCGCGCACGCGGCTGGATCGCACTGGGGACGCTGGCTGCCTGGCCGCTGCTGGGCCTGCTGCTGGCGCACACCACCGACACCGACGTCCCCTATCTCGACGCCCTGCCCACGGTGGGCAGCATCACCGGACAGTTCCTGCTCGGCCGCAAGCTGGTCGAGAACTGGCCAGTGTGGGTGGCGGTGAACTTGGTCAGCATCGTGCTGTTCGGCGTCAAAGGGCTGTGGCTGACCGTCCTGCTGTACGCGCTGTTCACGGTGATGGCACTGTGGGGTTGGCGCGCCTGGGCACGTCTGGCACGCTCGACATGATGCAACCAAGCGTCGCGACGCCTACGCTGCTGCGCGAACCCGACGCGCTGGCAGCCTTCATCGGAGAATCGCGCTGGGGCCGCGTGCTCGAGCCCGCTGAAATGCACCGCGTGCTCGAGTCGGCCACCGCGCGCGCCGTGCCGGAGAGCGGCTATGTGGCCCACATGGGCGAGGCACCCACGCATTGGTTCGGGCTGATGAACGGGGTGCTGAAGATGTCGGTCACCTCGGCGGATGGCCGGGTGTCCACGCTCAGCGGCCTGGCCACGCCGGGCTGGTTCGGCGAGGGCTCGCTGATCAAGCGCGAACCGCGGCGATACGACATCGTGGCGCTGCGCGAGTGCCGTATCGCACTGGTGCCTGCGGCCACCTTCGAGTGGTTGCGCCAGAACAGCCTGCCGTTCAACCATGCGCTGCAGCACCTGATGAACGCACGCCTGGCGCAGTTCATCGGCATGCTCGAACACGGCCGGCTGCTGGGGCCGGATGCCCGCGTGGCGCGCTGCCTGGCGTCGCTGTTCGACCCCGAGCAGGAGCCGGCGCAACGGCTGGCGCTCGATGTGCGGCAGGCTGAAGTGGCCTTGCTGTGCGGCCTGTCGCGCCAGCGCGTGAACCGTGCCCTGCAACGCCTGCGCGAAGACGGACTGCTCGAACTGGAGCCGAGGGGCATGACCGTACTCAACCTCGAAGGCCTGCGGGCATGGGTGGGCCGGGCTGAATGATGACCCTGGAACCACTCGCCGTGATGCCCGCACCCGATGCATCGAGCGGCCGGTGCATCGCCATCGTCGGCGCCGAGAGCACGGGCAAGACCTGGCTCGCCCGCCACGCCAGCGAGCACCTGGCATCGCACCATGGCGTGCGCAGCACCTGGGTGCCGGAAGTCCTGCGTCAGTGGTGCGATGAGCACGGCCGAACGCCGCGCATCGACGAGCAGGCCGCCATCGCGGCCGAGCAGGCGCGGCGCATTGCCGAGGCTGCCGCCCGGTTCGAGCTGGTGCTGTGCGACACCACGCCGCTGATGACGGCCGTCTACAGCGAGCACGTATTCGGCGATCGCTCGCTGCACGATCTCGCCGTGCGCTGGCAACGCAGTTGCACGCTCACGCTGCTCACCGCCCTCGATCTGCCCTGGCAGGCCGATGGCCTGCAGCGCGATGGGCCCCATGTGCGCGAACCCATCGACGCCTTGCTGCGGCAACTCCTCGACAGCAACGCCCTGCCCTGGCGTCGCGTGCACGGCCAGGGTGACGGGCGGCTCGAATCGGTGCTCGAGGCGATCGCGCCGTGGATCGGTGCGCGCGCTACTGAACCGACGGGCTTCCTGGCGCCCGTTCGGCATCCGGAGTGAACAGCGCCAGCGCGTCCACCGGATCGAAACGGTACTGCGCGCCACAGAAGTCGCAGCCGATCTCGACCTGACCCTGCTCGTCGACGATGCCTTGCACCTCTTCGCGGCCCAGCCCGAACAGCATCCGTGCCACCCGCTCACGCGAGCAGGTGCAGGCGAAGTGCGGCGTCTGCGGCTCAAAGCGCAGCACGCGCTCCTGCCAGAACAGCCGCCGCATCAGGTCATCGGGGTCGAGCGCCAGGAGTTCCTCGGCAGTGAGCGTGCCGGCCAGCATCGCGATGCGGTTGTAGTCTTCGCTGCGACCGATCGCGTCTTCGTCGGGCGCACTGCGACCTGCAGCCAGATTGGCCTCGCCAGCCAGCGGCAAGCGCTGGATGAGCAGTCCGGCCGCCACCTCGTCGTCGGCAGCCAGCACCAGCCGGGTGTCGAGTTGCTCGGATTGCAGCATGTAGTGCTCGAGCACCTCTGACAAACGCTGCAGCGGCTCGCACCGGGTGCCGTGCAAGGGCACCACGCCCTGGTAAGGCTGCTGGCCGGGCAGGCGATCCTTCGGATCGAGGGTGATCGCGCAGCGACCCTTGCCATGCACGTTGAGCATTGCCGCGAGGCGGGCGCCGGCAGGCACGGGGCCGTTGACCTTGGCCGTGGCGCGGAAGCTCAGATCGTGTTGAGCCTCGGCTACCGCCAGCTTGACCGGTCCGTCGCCGAACACCTGCAGCACCAACGCGCCGTTGAACTTGAGATTGGCCTGCATCAGGCAGGCTGCAGCGGCCATCTCGCCCAGAAGCGAGCGCACCGGCTGCGCAAATGCATGGCCGCCGTCGTCACGGCTGGTGCGCCGCGCGAGCAGCTCGCGCCAGCCGCCTTCGAGCCGCACGATCATGCCGCGCACGGGCACGCCCTCGAAGAGGAACTTGTGCAGGCGATCCATGGCGGTTACTCAGTCGATGCGGCGTGCGAGTGCCCGATGGCGGCGCTGCTGCTGCACGTATTGCTCGGCCGACGACTGCAGGCGCGCCACCTCGTGCGGTTCCAGCTCGCGCACGACACGGGCGGGCGCGCCGAGGATGAGCACCCCATCCGGGAAGACCTTGCCTTCGCCCACGAGCGCGCCTGCGCCCACCAGGCAGTGGCGGCCGATCCGTGCCCCATTGAGCACGATGCTCTGCAGGCCGATCAATGTATGGTCGCCCACCTGGCAGCCGTGCAGCATGGCCTGGTGCCCCACCGTGACACCTGTGCCCAGGCGCAGCTCGAAACCGGTGTCGGTGTGCAGCACGCAGCCGTCTTGCACGTTGGTTCGCTCGCCGACATGGATAAGATCGTTGTCGCCGCGCAGAACCGCACCGTACCAGACGCTGGCGTCGGCTTCCAGCACGACACGGCCCAGCAGCTGCGCGGTATCGGCCATCCAGGCTGTGGGATGGATCTGGGGCGCGTGTTCGCCAAAGAGGTAGGTGGGCATGGAGCCCGGTATTCTAGGAGCCTGTCGGGCTTTGGGCCGGGCGCGCGCCGGGGCGAGTTGCGTCGCGACCCCGTAGCCGGCGTCAGTGGCCGATCTGGCCTAGGAACGCCCGGATGCGCTCGTTGCCCTGCGCCCCGAAGAAGTCGGCGGGCGGCGCATCGGCGGCGATGCGCCCCTGGTCGAGGAAGAGCACGCGGTCGGCCACCTCACGCGCAAAGCCCATTTCATGCGTGACAACCAGCATGGTCATGCCGCTGCGCGCCAGCTGCTTCATCACGTCGAGCACTTCCTTGACCATCTCGGGATCGAGCGCCGAGGTGGGTTCGTCGAACAGCAGGACCTTGGGCTGCATGGCCAGGCTGCGGGCAATGGCCACCCGCTGCTGCTGGCCGCCAGAAAGCTGGAACGGATGCTTGTGCGCATGCGCGCGCAGACCCACCCGCTCGAGCAACTCGAATGCGCGCGCTCCGGCTGCGGCACGGTCCATGCGTCGCACGCGGCGCGGCGCCAGCGTGATGTTGTCCAGCACCGTGAGGTGCGGGAACAGGTTGAATTGCTGGAACACCATGCCCACTTCGGTGCGCAGCTTCTCCAGCGCACGCGCGTCGTCACGCACCTCGATGCCGTCGACCACGATGCGACCGCTGTCATGGGTTTCGAGACGGTTGAGCATGCGCAGCAGCGTGCTCTTGCCCGAGCCCGAGGCACCCAGGATGGCGGTTACTTCACCACCATTGAAGTGCGTGGTGACATCACGCAGGACATGATGCGCACCGAAATGCTTGTTCACCCCCTCGACGGTGATGAGCGCCGGCTCCATCATGCCAGCTTGCCTTCGATGTCGAAGCGGCGCTCGACCGCGTTCGAGATCTGCGTCATCACCGTCGTGAGCACGAGATAGATGATGGCCGTGGCGATGAACACTGGCACCGCCTGGAACGAGGTGCTCTTGACCTGTGAACCGGCATTGGTGAGTTCGACGACTCCGATGGTGAACGCCAGCGACGAGTCCTTGAGCAGCGCGACGATGTTGTTGACCAGCGGCGGCAGCGCAATCTTGAATGCCTGCGGGAACACCACGTCGGCAAAGGTGTGCCACCGGCCCAGGCCCAGAGAGTGGGCCGCCTCCACCTGGCCGCGTGGCACGGCCAGAAGGCCCGAACGTATGGCCTCGGCGTTGTAGGCACCCACGTTGAGCGCCAGTGCCACGCACGCCGCGGTGAACTCATCCATGCGCAGCACCGGCACCACCTCGGGCAGCGCGAAGTACACGAACAGCACCTGCACCAGCAGCGGCGTGCCACGCATCACCCAGATGTAGAAGCCCGCCAGCCAACGCAACGGCGGCAGCCGCGAGACCTTGCCCAGTGCTGCCAGCATGCCCAGCAGCACACCGGCCAGCCCGGACACCACGGTGAGTTCCACTGTCACCCGCGTGCCCTGCGCGAACAACTGCGCGTTGTTGCCGATGGGCTCCGGTGCCCATGACAGCGGAATGGCGATCAACCAGAGGATGAGCACCAGCAGCACCGACGCGGCCAGCATCGTGGCGCTGCTGCGCTGCTGTCGCGACCATGCGGCAGGCCACACGCGTAGCAGTCGGTCCATGCCCGGGGACTCCTGCGGATGGGGAAAATCAGCACCGCCGCAGCGGCACCGGGACGGCAACCGGCGCGCGATGCACCGGCTGCCGACTCATGCCGCTCACTTGCAGCGGACGTCCTCGTTGAAATACTTCTTCGAAATGGTGGCGTAGGTGCCGTCGGCCTGGATCGCTGCCAGTGCCTTGTTGAGCTCGCTGGCCAAGCTCGTGTTGCCCTTGGCCACCGCCGATGCAATGCGCTCGATGAACAGGAAGTCGCCCATCTTCAAACCCGCCGCAGGGTCGGCTTTCAGTGAGTTCATGGCCACGAACCGGTCGGTCACCCAGGCGTCCACGCGGCCGCTGGCCAGCGCGGCGCGGGCGTCGGTGTCCTGCGGGAAGTTCTTGACCTCCTTGACGGCCCCGACCTTTTTCACGTTTTCGAGGTAGGTGGTGCCGGTCTGCACCGAAACCACCTTGCCGGCGAGATCCTTGGCCGTGCGTATGGCGGCGTCCTTGGCCACGATCACACCGCCAGAGCAATAGTGCGGCTCGGTGAAGGTGACAGCCTTGGACCGCTCTTCGGTGATGCCGTGCGAGGCGATCACCATGTCCCAACGGTCCTGCTTCAGGCCGGTGAGCAGGGCGTCGAACGACAGGGCCTTCCACTCGACCTTCAGCCCCATCTTGGCAGCCATGGCCTCAGCGACATCGACCTCGAACCCAGCGAGCTTGGAGCCCTGGAAGAAATTGAACGGCGCGTACTGGCCCTCGGTGGCGATCACGATCTTGCCGGCCTTCTGGATGGCGGCCAGCGGGCGCGCGTCGGCGTGCAGCGCAACGCCCAGCATGGCAACGGCAACGGCGGCGCATCGGGTCACGGACTTCAGCAGCTTCATGGCGGGGAATCCTTCTGCAATGGCAACGATGGTAGGCAGGCTGACCAACGCGACGAATACGGCTGCAGCCCGGGTGGGGCGGAATTCTAGGTTCCGGCCGTCGCCCAAGTGCCGAACAACTGGCGGAATTGCGCCCCCGCGGCAACGGGTTCGTCGGCTGCCATCCCGTTCAATCCAACGACGGGCATCAGCCGCCACGCGGGTGATGCGCGGCGTGCAGCTGGCGCAGGCGCTCGCGGGCCACGTGGGTGTAGATCGTGGTCGTGGAAATGTCGGCGTGCCCCAGCAGCATCTGCACCGCGCGCAGGTCGGCACCGTGGTTGAGCAGGTGCGTGGCGAACGCGTGGCGCAGCGTATGGGGCGAAAGCGGCACAAGGATGCCCGCGTCCAGGGCATGCTTCTTGACCATCTTCCAGGCCATTTGCCGGCTCATGGGGCCGCCCAGACGGGTGACGAACAGCGCATCGCTGGTGCGCTGCTGGAGGATGGTCGGACGCGACTGGGTGAGGTAGCGCTCGATCCAGGCCTGGGCTTCGGCACCGAAGGGCACCATGCGCTCGCGCGAGCCCTTGCCCATCACGCTGACCACGCCTTCGCGCAGGCCCATGCGGCCCAAAGTCAGCCCCACGAGTTCGCTCACGCGCAGACCCGAGGCGTACATGAGCTCCAGCATCGCGCGATCGCGCAGCCCGAGCGGATCGTCGACGTCGGGCGCCGCCAGCAACGCCTCGACCTGGCCTTCGCTGAGGCTGCGCGGGACCCGAAGTGGCCGCCGGGCAGAGCCCAGCCGCAGCGTGGGATCGGTGCTCACGAGCCGCTCGCGCACGGCCCAGCGGAAAAATCGCTTGAACACCGTCAGGCGGCGGTTGGAAGTGGTGGCGCGGCTTTCGGCATGCCGCGCGGCCGCGTAGGCCAACAGGTCCGATTCACGCGCCGCGTCCAGTGCGCGGCCGTTGTCGGCAGCCATCCAGCGCGCCAGCAAGGTCAAGTCGCGTCGATACGCCGCCAACGTGAGCCGCGACAGCCCGTCTTCGATCCACAGCGCGTCGATGAAGCGATCGACCAGCGCCTGGCTGGTTCCGAGGACCTCAGAGCCTGCGACGCTCAACCTATCGGCTCCAGCATCAATCGAGCGTCAGTCGCTGGAGCGGCACAACCTTCTCGTACGTCACCCGTTTGCCCTTGAACTGTTCGCCAAACGCGGCTGGCGATTCGCGCACGACGGTGGAGCCGGCCTCGATGCACTTGCGGACATCTGGCCATTCGACCGCTCACTTCAGCACCCCCATGGACCTTGTCGATGACTTCTTTCGGCAGCGCCTGCAGGCCGTACATGCCATGGTAGGCCATGCGAATGACCGCCGGCAACCCGAGAGCCGCGAACGTCGGGACGTTGGGCCGCACCTTCAGGCGCGCGGGCGCCGGCACTGCCAGCAACGTAGCACTGTGCTCGATGTCGCTGGCACACTTGCCCGGCCATGTCCGAGCTGTCATTGATGTTGCCCGATTTCGCGTTGATCGCGTTGGGCTACCTGCTGTGCCGCCACACGCCGCTGGACCGCAGCGTCTGGGATGGCGCAGAGCGGCTGGTGTACTACCTGCTGTTTCCGGCTCTGCTGTTCCATTCGATCGCCCGCAACAGCCTGCAGCCCGGTGCCATGGCCGCGTTCTGCGCCACCGGGGTCGCGCTGGTCGCCGTGGGCATCGCGGCGGCTTATGCCGTGCGGCTGGGTCCTGGCGTGGACGGGCGGCTTCATGCGTCGGGCGCCCAAGCGGCGTTTCGCTTCAACTCCTACATCGCCCTGGCAGTGGCCGAGCGCCTGGCAGGGGTCCAGGGCGTGGCATGGCAGGCGCTCCTGGTGTCCCTATGTGTACCGTTGTGCAACGTGGCTGCCGTGTGGCCCCTGGCACGCCAGGGCGGGCATGGCTACCTGCGGGAACTCGTCCGCAACCCGCTGATCCTGGCCACGGTGAGCGGACTGGCCGTCAACCTCGCGGGCATCGCATTGCCCGAGCCGGCATCCATAGTCCTGTCTCGTGTTGGCGCTGCGGCGCTGCCGCTGGGCCTGATGGCGGTAGGAGCAGGGCTGCGCTTCGGGGCGCTGCGTGACGGGCCGGGCCTGGCCGCTGCATTCCTGTCCATCCGCCATGCCCTGCTGCCCGCGCTGGCCATCGCGCTGGTGATCGCCCAGGGCATGCCAGCGGCGCAGCAAGCGGTGATGGTGGCGTTCGCGGCCATGCCCACGGCCAGCAGTGCCTATGTGCTGGCCACCCGCATGGGCGGCCACGGCAGCTACGTGGCCGGGCTGGTGACACTGTCTACCCTGCTGGCCATGCCCGGCCTGCCATTGGCGCTGGCGGCGTTGGCCTGGCTGCGATAGCGGCTGTGCGAGCAGGCCCGGCACCTGCCGGCCCCATGCTGGCACCGGGGGTTCCCCGGGCCAGCATTGCAGATCCAGGCAAAATACAGGGTTTTCCCCGCGGCCGACGTCGGATCGCGGGCTGCCATTCCGGCCCCACGCGGGACCGGATCCGTCGCCCCCCCTGCCCTTGCCATGAGTGCCTTCAACGAAGAACGCGTGTTGAGTGTCCATCACTGGACCGATCGACTCTTCACATTCACGACGACGCGCGACACCTCGCTGCGGTTTTCGAACGGTCACTTCACGATGATCGGGCTGCGGGTGAACGGCAAGCCGCTGCTGCGCGCCTACAGCATCGTCAGCGCCAACTACGAAGAACACCTCGAGTTCCTCAGCATCAAGGTGCCCGATGGCCCGTTGACCTCGAGACTGCAGCACATCCAGCCCGGAGACACCATCATCGTCGGCCGCAAGCCCACCGGCACGCTGGTGATCGACTACCTGCTGCCCGGCAAGCGGCTGTGGCTGATGTCCACCGGCACGGGCCTGGCGCCGTTCATGAGCATCGTGCGCGACCCGGATACCTACGAAAAGTTCGAGCAGGTGATCCTCGTGCACGGGGTGCGGCAGGTCGATGAATTGGCCTACCACGACGTACTGGTCGAGCATCTGCCGCGCCACGAGTTTCTCGGCGACATGGTGAGCAGCCAGCTGCGCTACTACCCGACGGTCACCCGGCAAAGCTACCGCAACATGGGCCGCATCACCGAGCTCGTCGATTCGGGCAAGATGTTCGAGGACCTCGAGGTTCCGGCGATGAATCCGCAGGACGATCGCGTGATGATCTGCGGCAGCCCCTCGATGCTGCGTGACCTGAAGCACATGCTCGAGTCGCGAGGTTTCAAGGAAGGCAACACCTCCACGCCGGGCGACTTCGTGATCGAGCGCGCCTTCGCCGAACAGTAGGGACCGGCGCTGCGGCGAGCAGGCGGCCGACTGCAGTCAAGCTTCTGCGGGAGTCGACCGCTGGGCCAGTGCCCAGTCGATGTGCTCGCGCAGCATGTCGTCAGCCCCGTCGCGGGCTTCGCGCAACGCCTGGGCCAGCGAAGGGTCGCCGCTTTCTCGCCAGGCATTGCCCAGCGCCACGGCGACATTGCGGCGCCAACGTGCATGGCCGATGCGCCGGATCGCACTGCCCTCGGTGTGGTGCAGGAACTGGGACTCGCTCCAGCGCCACAACGCAAGCAGGTCACCACCTGTCAGCGCTGGCCGCGTGTCGAAGTCGGGAACACGTGCTCGCTGTGCGTATTTGTTCCAGGGACAGGCCAGCTGGCAATCGTCGCAGCCATAGATGCGGTTGCCTATGGCAGAACGGAACTCCTGCGGGATGGGCCCGTCCAGCTCGATCGTGAGGTAAGAAATGCAGCGCCGCGCGTCGAGCCGATAAGGCGCCACGATGGCTCCGGTTGGGCATGCGGTGATGCAGGCGTCGCAGCTGCCGCAGTGCGCACCCACGGGCTGGGTTGTGGGCAGCGGCAAGTCGACGTAGATCTCGCCCAGGAAAAACATCGAGCCGGCTTCGCGCGATAGCACCAAGGTGTGCTTGCCTCGCCAGCCGACGCCGCTGCGCTGGGCAAGCTCCACCTCCAACACGGGCGCCGAGTCGGTGAAGACACGATGACCGAAAGGCCCCAGCGCCGCTGCCAGCCGATCGGCCAGCCGTTGCAGCCGCTGGCGCATCACCTTGTGGTAGTCGCGCCCCTGCGCATAGAGCGACACCACCGCCTGCGCGGGCCGCTGCAGTCGCTCCCAACCGACGTGCTGCCAGTCGGCAGGCACCGTGTCAGGCAGATAGTCCATTCGAGCCGTGACCACTCGCACCGTGCCGGGCACCAGCTCCGCTGGCCGTGCGCGCTTCAGTCCGTGCGCGGCCATGTAGTCCATGTGGCCGTGGAACCCCGCCTCGAGCCAGGCCAGCAGGCCCGGCTCGGCACTGCGCAGGTCCACGTCGGCCACCCCGATCTGGGAGAATCCGAGCTCATGCGCCCAGGCCCGCAGTTGCAGCATGACATCGGCGGGGTCCGCCTGGTGCCGTTGCTCCATTCCACCGGACTCGTGACCCTGACGCATTCGCCAATTCTAGAGACGCGCCTGCAGGACTGGCCCGACGAAGCGGCCTGCGAGGCCAGCGCGTGCGTGTTGGCCGCTCGCCCAGCCATCGTCGACGCGGCCATCGAGCTGCATGGCCCGCTCGGTGCCGGCAAGACCACTTTCGTGCGTCACTTGCTGCGCTCGCTGGGCGTGACCGGCCGCATCAAGAGCCCGACATACACGGTGATGGAGCCCTATGCCCTGCCAGGTGGCTCAACAGCCGCTCATTTTGATTTCTATCGGTTCACCGACCCGAGGGAGTGGCTTGATGCCGGCCTGCGCGACGTCTACGCACAGCCTGGCCTGAAGCTCGCCGAGTGGCCCGAGCGGGCCGGTGACCTGCTGCCGC
The DNA here is from genome assembly GCA_013360485.1 of Burkholderiaceae bacterium. GTDB lineage: Bacteria > Pseudomonadota > Gammaproteobacteria > Burkholderiales > Burkholderiaceae_C > Pseudaquabacterium. The sequence goes on from JABWBN010000038.1 coordinate 17,548, forward strand.
TGGCGGATCTGGCGATACGCATCGAACCGGGCAACGACGAAACACGCCGGGTTCAATGGCAGGCCCTGACCGCACGCGGTCTGACGCTGCTGCCGTGATGAACACCCCCGTGACGACGCACCACCGCGCCGCTGCGCCGGGCCGGCGGCAGGCGTTGGGCCGGATGGGTGCTCTGGCGCTGCTGCTCGGCGCTCGCCACCTCGCTCATGGCGCGACCATCATCGCCGTGCGCGTGTGGCCGGCAGCCGATTACAGCCGCGTCACCATCGAGTCAGACCAACCGCTGCAGGCCCGTCAGATGATGGTCGATCAACCACCACGGCTGGTCGTCGACATCGACCAGCTCGAACTCGCCCCCGCGCTGCGTGAGCTGGTGGGCAAGGTCAGGCCCGACGACCCCTATATCGGCGGCGTGAGGGTGGGCCAGTACCAGCCGCGCGTGGTTCGGCTGGTGTTCGACCTCAAGCAGCCGGTGAACCCGCAGCAATTCACCCTGGAGCCTGTGGCGGCCTACCGTCACAGGCTGGTGTTTGACCTGTACCCCACGCAGGAGCGAGACCCGCTGCTCGAACTGATCGCCGAACGCGAGCGGGCATTGCAGCAGGCCGAGCGCAGCATGAGCGATGCCCTGGGCGACTTCATCGGGCGAATCGAGCGCCCATTGCCTGAGCCCACTGTGGCCGCGGCGGCTTCTGCGCCACTGGCACAGGCCAGCGATGCGGCTGCACCAGCCGAGGCGCGCACCGCTGCCCCGCCCCAGGTCACGCCGGACGAGCAGCAACGCATCGACCGTCTGGTCGTGGTGGCACTGGACCCCGGTCATGGCGGCGAGGATCCCGGCGCCATAGGCCCCACGGGACTGCGCGAGAAAGATGTGGTGCTGGCCATCGCGCTCAAGCTGCGCGACAGCTTGAACAGCGTGCCAGGCATGCGGGCCATGCTCACCCGCGATGCCGACTACTTCGTGCCGCTGCACGAGCGGGTGCGCAAGGCGCGACGCGTGCAGGCCGACCTGTTCGTGTCGATCCACGCCGATGCCTTCATCACGCCGCAGGCACGCGGCGCGTCGGTATTCGCACTGTCCGAGCGCGGCGCCACCAGTTCCGCGGCACGCTGGCTGGCCAACAAGGAAAACGCCGCGGACATCGTCGGGGGCGTCAACACACGCCTCGCGCGCGATGCACAGGTGCTGCGCGCCATGCTCGACATGAGCACCACCGCACAGATCAAAGACAGCCTCAAGGTCGGCCGCGAGGTGCTGGCCGGCATCGGCCGAGTCGGCACGCTACACAAGCGCCAGGTCGAGCAGGCGGGCTTCGCCGTGCTGAAGGCGCCCGACATCCCCAGCATCCTGGTGGAAACGGCCTTCATCTCCAATCCGGTCGAGGAAGCCCGGTTGCGCGATGAGGGTTTCCACGACCAGCTCGTCGAGGCGCTGCACAACGGAATCCGACGCTACTTCGCCCGCAACCCGCCGCTGGCACGGCACCGTGCACTCTAAAGTCGCGCCATGGCCATGCGTCGTCGCACCGTCCTCGTCCTGTCAGCCGCGCTCGCCTTCGCGATGGGTTCACATGCCCAGGACTCACCCACTTTGCGCAAGATTCGCGAAGCCGGGGTCATCACGCTGGGCTACCGCGATGGCTCCGTGCCATTTTCGTATCTCGACTCGGCACATCGTCCGGTGGGCTACTCGATCGACATTTGCCTGCAGGTGGTCGATGCGGTGCGCGCGCACCTGGGACTTCCCGACCTGGAGCGGCGCTTCGTCCTGGTGAACTCGGCCACACGCGTGCCGATGGTGGCCAACCGCACGGTCGATCTCGAGTGCGGCGTCACCACCCACACCGTCGAGCGGCAGCGCCACGTGGCCTTTTCGGTCACCACTTACGTGGCAGCCAGTCGGTTGGTGTCGCGGCGCGCAGAGCCGGTGCGGCGACTGCAGGATCTGAGGGGTCGGGTGGTCACATCCACCGTGGGCACCACCAGTCTGGTGCACCTGCAACGGCTGAGCACCGAGCAAGGACTGGCGATGACCATCGTGGCCGCCCGAGACGACCCGGACGCCTTCCGTTGGGTGCAGAACGGCCGGGCCGACGCGTTCGCGATGGACGACGTGCTGCTGCGCGGCATGATTGCGCTGGCTCGCAATCCGGCGGACTTCGTCGTGTCTGACGATGCCCTTTCGGTGGAGCCCTACGCCATCATGCTGCCCAAGGGCGACCCGGTGTTCAAGGACCTGGTCGACCGCGCGATCGTTGCGCTTTTTCGTCGTGGCGAGGTCGATGCGCTGTACGGCCGCTGGTTCGAGTCTGCCATTCCTCCGGCCGGCGTGAACCTCGCGCTGCCCATGCTGCCGGCCATGCGCCGGGTGATCGAGCATCCCACCGATACGCCGGATCCAGCCCACTACCGATAACGCATGGCGAGGCCGGCCCGTTGCATCAATCGGCCAGGCGGAACGGTTCGACGTCGATCTGCAGCCGCGCGATCTTGTCGTAAAGCGTCTTGCGGCCAATGCCCAGCGCCTCGCATGCCGAGCTCAGGCGCCCGCGGTGCCTGCGCAGCGCCTGTTCGATGAGCACCCTTTCCACACGGTCCATCTGGTGCTGCAGCGTGAGGTCGGCGCCGGTTGGTTCCACCAATGGCTCAGCGCCGAGACCCAGCACAAATCGCTCGGCAACGTTGCGCAGTTCGCGTACGTTGCCCGGCCAGTCATGCGCCATGAGCTGGTGCAGCAGTCCCGCATCAGCCTGGCGCGCGGGCAGGCTGTGTCGGCCTGCCGCCTGCAAGACGAAGTGCTCGAACAGCAACGGGATGTCCTCGCGACGCTCGCGCAGCGCCGGCACACGCAGCACGGCCACGTGCAGTCGGTAGTACAGGTCGGCCCGAAAGCGCCCCTGCTCGGCCAGGGCCAGCAAGTCGCTCTTCGTGGCCGCCACGACGCGCACATCGACCGCAATCTCGTCGTTGGAACCCAGTCGCTCGAGCCGGCGTTCCTGCAGCACCCGCAGCAGCTTGACCTGGAAGCCCGCCGGCATGCTCTCGATCTCGTCGAGCAGCAACGTGCCGCCGTGCGCGTGCTCGATCTTTCCGATGCGCCGCCGCGAGGCGGTGGTGAACGCACCGGCCTCATGGCCGAAGAGCTCGCTTTCGAGCAATGATTCGGGCAGGCCGCCGCAGTTGAGGGCCACGAAGTGATGTTCGCGTCGGGCGCTGCAGTCGTGCAGGCATCGTGCCACCAGCTCCTTGCCCACACCGGTCTCGCCCAGGACCATCACGTCCGCCGCGGTTGCGGCCAATTGCTGCACCTGACGCCGCAGTTGCTGCATCGCCGTTGACCGACCGAGCAGGGTGGCCTCGATGCCGCGCTGTGCCGCCAACTGGCTGCGCAGCGCCTGCACCTCGAGGCTCAGCGCAAGCCGCTCCGCCGCGCGGCGGGTGACCTCCAGCAGGCGTTCTGGCGCGAACGGCTTCTCGATGAAGTCATAGGCGCCGGCTCGCATGGCCTGCACGGCCATGCCCACGTCGCCGTGCGCGGTGATGACGATCACCGGCAGGGCTGGATCGACGCGCAGCAGATGCTCGAGCAACGACAGGCCATCCATGCCCGGCAGCCGCACATCGGTGACCACGACACAGCGCAGCCCCCTCCGCACCCGCTCCAGCAGTGCCTGCGCCGCCTCGAATGCATGCCCCTCAAAGCCGTGCAGCTCGAGCGTCTGCTTCAGGCTCTCGCGGACCAGCGGCTCGTCGTCGACCAACGCCACCACGGGCATGGGCAGCCCTTTCGCTGATGTCGGAGCACCGTCGGGTTCAGTAGCGTGAGGTTCGGTCGTCATGGAAGTCAGTGCATGGACGGCACGTCATCGTTCGCGGAGCGCGCACTCGCCAGGTCGAATTCGAACACGGCGCCGCCCGCTCCAGGAACAGCGCGCAGCTCTCCTCCGAATTCACCGACGATCTGGGCCGAGATCACCAGACCCAGACCCAGTCCCTCGCCCGGCGGCTTGGTGGTGAAGAACGGCTCGAACATATGGCTGGCCTGCTCGGGCGTCAGCCCGGGCCCGGTATCGGACACGCGCACGACCACTCGATCGCCTCGCGGCTGCGCGCTCACGGTGAGCACGCGCTCGGGCAGGCCACGCATTGCGTCGATGGCATTGGCCATCAGGTTCAGCAGCACCTGCTCCAGTCGGTAAACATCACAGCGCACGCGCAACTCGCGGTCGATGTCCGCATGCAACGCGACGTCCTCGCCCCGCAGGCGCGGCGCAAGGATGATCTGCGTGTTGGCCAGGGCATCGGCCAGCAGCAGCTCGCGCTGTGGCGATGGCGCCTTGCGCACGAACGACTTCAGCTGCGAGGTGATGCGCCCCATGCGCTCGGTGAGCTCCGAGATCGAACGCAGGTTCTGAGCCGCGCGCTCGGTCTGTCCGCGCTCGAGCAGAACCCGGCCGTTGTCGGCCAGCGCACGCAGCGCCGTCAGCGGCTGACCCAGCTCGTGCGAAATGCCCGCAGACATCTGCCCCAGCAATGCCAACTTGCCCGCCTGCAGCAACGCCTCTGTGCGTTCGCGCACCTTCGCCTCCAACTCGTCATTGGCACGGCGCAATGCTTCTTGTGAGGCCAGCTTCTGGGCAATGTTGCGCTGGCGCAGCCACCAGGCCACGGCGATCAATCCCGCACAGCCGGCGAGTGCCGCCGCACCCCAGGCAGCCGAGCGTGCGTCACGCCAAGCTGCAGCAGTGTCCGAAAGCATGACCAGCCGCCAGTCCAGGCTCGGTATCGGCCGCTCGGTCATCAAGCGTGATGGGGCGCCCGCCCCCCCCAAACGCAGGCGCACCAGTTCACCGCCGCCGTCGAGGACGCGCTCGCGCTGGACCAGCATGGGCAGCGACAACCGTTTCCATACCGGCACAGAGGAAATCACGACCACGCCGCTGCGGTCGATCACGACCGGCTTCTCGGCCTCTTCGCGAAATGCCGCATCGATCCAGCTCGCCTCGATGGGATCGAGGCTGGTGCGCACCCGCAGCGCCCCGCGGATGCGACCCTGGCTCGTCAGTGCGCGGCCAAAGCACACCCGAGGCGAACCGGTGTCGGCATCGGGGGCGAACCGACGCACATCGTGTCCACCCAGAGCCTCTGCGACACACGGTTCGCTGTGCAGGTTGCGGCCCAGCGGTGGGTCGGCCGCGAACCAGTTACTGGCCGCCACGGCCTGACCTTGGGCATCGGTGATCAGCACATCCAGCGCGCCCGAACGGGCGGCGAAACGCGCCAGGCGTCGGTTCACTGCGGCGGCACGGCCGTCGCCCGGTCCCTGGCGCAACAGGGCCTCGATCTCGCCTTCGGCGTCGACCAGGCCCGGCAGGTCGGCCTGCTTGGCGATCTCAGACTCCAGCACAGCCGCGTAGAGATCAAGCTGATGAGCAGCCACGTCGCCCAGCCGCTGCAGTCCACGCTGAACGCTGAAATGCCAGGCCAGCGCCGCAGCAGCCGGCACCAACGCCGCCAGCACCAGCGCACCGACCAGCAGCCACTGGCGGCGGCGGTCGCGAGGGAGCGGGTTCGATGACTGCAAGGCGGGACGGGTCGAGGGCACTGCAGGCTCGGTCCAGGCGACTGCCAGAACGCCAACGCGCGATGCGATGCCGAACAGGACAGACGCGGACCACCGCAGCCAGACGCGATCTTGGTCTACCGCAGACCGCGTCGTCAATGCGCGGGAATCGACACACCCGGCAGGTCGCGATTGGCGGAGTTCCACACACGGCTGCGCTGGCGCCAAGGGTCCGGCATCAGTGATTGCCCTGACATCGCAGAACCCCGTTCAGGCCCGTCCCCAAGGGGCAGGCCGCCGCGCGGGCACACAAGCCGACAGCCTGGCACGGGCCATGCTAATCAGTGCGGATAACCCTCATGCCGAAGAGCAGAACATGCGTTCACAAAGTCTTCCCCGCACCACAGCCTGCGGCACTGACCCCATCGACCTGCGTATCCTGCGCGTGCTTGCCGACGACGGCCGCATACCGATGATGCGACTGGCCGAACAGGTGCACCTTTCGGCCACCGCGGTGGCCGCACGGGTGCATCGCCTGCAGCACCGAGGCGTGATCCGAGGCTTCCGGGCGCGTTTGAACCCGCACAAGCTCGGCCTGTCAGCCACCGCCTTCGCGCGCGTCCAGCTCGATCGCACTCGCCTGGCCGTCATGGAGCGCTTTGCCCAGGCGGTGCGTGAGCACCCGTGGATCGTCGAATGCCACTTGATCGCTGGCGCATTCGACTATCTGGTCAAGGTGGTGCTGCCGTGCACAGAGGACGCCGACGCGGACACCCGTGCGTTGCTGCAGGAGCTGCCCGGCGTTCGCGACATCCAGCTCGACACCTCCACGCGCCAGCTGAAGCAAGCGCGCCAGCAGCTGGCCTGAGCCATGGACGAGATCGACGCCCAACTGCTGCGCCTGCTCCAGGCCGATGGACGTCTCGGCGCAGCGCAGCTCGCCCAACTGGTTGGCCTGGCGCCGTCGACCGTGCACGAGCGGCTGACGCGACTGCGCCGCGAGGAATTCATCCTTGGCTTCGAGGCGGTGCTCGACCCTGCGCACTTCGCGGATGCGATGCTGGTCTTCGCCGAGGTGCGGCTCAGCGGCCAGGGTCCGGCCTATGAGCAGGCGCTGGCCGCTGCCGTACAGCGCTGCGACGAGATCATCGAATGCCATCGCCTGGGCGACCAGGGCACCTACCTGGTCAAGGCCCGTGTGCCCGACATGGCCGCACATCGCCACCTGGTGAGCAGCGTGCTATGGGCGATACCCGGTGTGCGCGAGGTGCGCACCTACACCGCCATCGACGAGGTCAAGCCCGACGCCGGCCTCCCACTGTGAAGCCTGCCACCGCGAGCGACCCGCCGCCGCCAGCCACCTTTCCTGCGGGTTATCACCAGATCCCGAAGGATCCGCCAACACCAGGCCGAAGAACCGAACAATGCGCGTCCGCGGCGTCTCCGCACACACGCTGCCGACGGCAGACTTGCCCAACACTCCTGATCGCCGCTTCGCAGTTCGAGCCGGCAAGCGCGGCTGGAGCGGCAGCCACCACCACACACATCCAGGAGACACACACCCATGCGTTTGCACCAGAGCACTTTGCTCGCCACCCTGGTCCTGGCTGCGGCAGCCAGCGCGCAGGCCCAATCCAGCGTCACCATCTATGGCCGGATGAACCTCACGCTGGAGCGACAGAAGGCCGGGGCCGACTCGCGAACGGTGATGCAGAACAACTCGTCGCGCATCGGCTTCAAGGGCACCGAGGACATGGGCGGCGGCCTGAAGGCCGGCTTCCAGCTCGAGCACGGCATATCACCTGAAACCGGCAAGGCCACGCAAAGCGCGTTCTGGGCGCGCCAAAGCGAGGCGTTCATCGGTGGCAATTTCGGCACCTTGCGCCTGGGCAACTTCACCAGCGAGGCCTACTTCGCCACCGCCGACTACGTCAGTGCCCACAACCACGACACCGGCACCTCATCCGACGCGTTCTATGCCTATGTAGGTCGGAACACCAGCAAGGTGGCCTATCGACTGCCAGCCCTGGGCGGCTTCAGCCTGGAGGCTGCGGTGGCCCTGCACGAGCAGACCGCAGGCCGCGAGAACAGCTACGACGTTGCCGCCAACTACGATGCGGGACCGCTGCATCTCGGTGCAGGCTACGAGCGGAACGGTGACGCGAACCAGTTCGCGGTACGCGTGCTTTACGAATTGGGCGACTTTGCCTTCGGCGGCTATGTGCAGCGCGACAAGAACGCCTATGCCGCAGGCAGCCGCACGACCACGCGCCTTGCGGCCATGTACACGCTGGGCGCAACGACCGAATTCCATGCCAACTGGGGTCACGCCGGCAGCTACAGCGATGTGGGCGGCGACAGCTCGGCCAACCAGTTCACGCTGGGTTTGAACTACAAGCTCAGCAAGCGCACGAAGGTGTACGGGTTCTATACCAAGATTGCCGACAAGGGCACGATCTACGGCGACTTCAGCTCCATGGCCGTCGGCGTGCGCCACAACTTCTGAACAACAGCATGACTCGGAGAGACACACCCATGAAGAATTCCTTTGCCGTCCATGGCATTGCTGCAGCCGCGCTTGTGGCACTGATCCCGCTGGCCCACGGCCAGGATGTCGTCAAGATCGGCCATGTCGGTCCGGTGTCGGGTGCGCAGGCGCACTACGGCAAGGACAACGAGAACGGCGCGCGCATGGCCATCGACGACCTGAACAAGAAGGGCGTGACGATCGGCGGCAAGAAGGTCAAGCTCGAGCTGGTGGCCGAAGACGACGCGGCCGACCCCAAGCAGGGCACGGCTGCGGCGCAGAAGCTGTGC
>JABWBN010000266.1 GCA_013360485.1 Burkholderiaceae bacterium
GCAGCGCCCGCCTCGGCCAGCAGCCGTTGCAGCTCATCGAGTCCCTGCCCGGTCAGCGAGGACACCGGCACCACCGGCGCGCCGGCCAGGCCGCTGCCGGCGAGCAAGGCAGCCACCTCGCCTTGTGCCTCGGCCAGCCGCTGCGCATCGACCAGGTCGGACTTGGTCAGCGCGACCACACCCTCGCGCAGCCCGAGCAGGTCGATGATGGCCAGGTGCTCGCGCGTCTGCGGCATCGGACCGTCGTCGGCGGCCACCACAAGCAGCACATGGTCGATGCCGGTGGCACCGGCCAGCATGTTGCGCACCAGCTTTTCGTGGCCGGGCACATCGACGAAACCGAGCACCCCGCCATCCGATAGCGGTTGGTAGGCGAACCCCAGGTCCACGGTGATGCCCCGGGCTTTCTCCTCCTTGAGCCGGTCGGTGTCGACGCCGGTCAGGGCCTTGACCAGCGAGGTCTTGCCATGGTCGATGTGTCCTGCGGTTCCGATGATCACGGCTGCGCTCGCGCGGGGAAGGAGTGCGGATTGTCGGCCCGGATTCGCCGCAAACGCACGCGGCGCGACAGGCTACGGCCGGTGCGACAAGTTGTCGCGACAGCGCTAGGGTCTTCCCGCTTGAGCCGGCTCGACATATGAAGCGAAATGCAGATCAGCCCATTCGGCCCATGCATGGCCGCCAAGCAGGAGGCTGTTTCGATGAGCAAACCGACCACTCCCACCCTGGGCCGCCGCGCGGTCTTTGCCGGCGCCGGCGCTGCAGGGGCACTGGCTGCCGCGGCAGCCGTGCTGCCGCGCTCACAGGAGGCTGCGCCTGCAGCCAAGTCCGAAGCCGCGCCTGCGTCGTCGGGCGGATACCGGCTCACCGAGCATGTGAAGCAGTACTACGCCGTTGCGCGCACCTGAGCACAGGCCCGGGGCACGTTCTTCGTCTTTCTGATCAACCGGTGGCCAGGAGGCAACATGTTGTTGACACGCAAGTCGGCGGGTGACGGGGCGACATCGTCGTCACGTACGCTCGTCGACAATTTGGCGCGGGGCCTGACCCGCGCCGTACCCACGATGGACCGGCGCAAGTTCCTGCGTCGGTCCGGCCTGGGTCTGGGGGCCGGCATCGCCGCGTCCCAGCTCACGCTCGTGCGCAAGGCCCAGGCGGCCGACGCCCCGGCTGCGGGCGGAGCGGGCGCCAAGATCGAGGTCAAGCGCACGGTCTGTACGCATTGCTCGGTCGGCTGTGCGGTCGACGCGGTGGTTGAGAACGGCGTCTGGGTGCGCCAGGAACCGGTGTTCGACTCCCCCATCAGCCTGGGTGGCCATTGCGCCAAGGGCGGCGCCCTGCGCGAGAACGCGCACGGCGAGTTCCGCCTGAAGTACCCCATGAAGCTGGTGGATGGCAAGTACCAGCGCATCTCGTGGGACCAGGCGCTCTCGGAGATCAGCGCCAAGCTGCTGAAGCTGCGCGAGGAAAGCGGTCCCGACAGCCTGTTCGTCGTGGGCTCGTGCAAGAGCAACAACGAGCAGGGCTACCTGTTGCGCAAGTTCATGGCCCTGTGGGGGACGAACAACTGCGACAACCAGGCACGAATATGCCACTCCACTACTGTCGCCGGTGTGGCGAATACGTGGGGCTACGGCGCGATGACGAATTCGTACAACGACATGCGCAACGCGAAGTCGGCGATCTACCTCGGCAGCAATGCCGCGGAGGCGCACCCGGTTTCGCTGGTGCACATGCTGCATGCGAAGGAGAGCGGCTGCAAGATGATCGTCGTGGACCCCCGGTTCACGCGCACGGCAGCCAAGGCCGACCAGTACGTGCGTGTCCGCTCCGGCACGGACATCGCGTTCCTGTACGGCGTGATGTACCACGTCTTCAAGAACGGCTGGGAAGACAAGAAGTACATCGAGGACCGTGTCTACGGCATGGACAAGGTCCGCGAGCATGTGCTGGCCGACTGGACCCCGGACAAGGTCGAGGAAGTCTGCGGAGTTCCCGAGGCCACGTGCTACCAGGTGGCCAAGACCCTGGCCGAGAACCGCCCCGGCACGCTGGTGTGGTGCATGGGCCAGGCCCAGCACAGCATCGGCAACGCCATCGTGCGGGCGTCGTGCCTGCTGCAACTGGCGTTGGGCAATGTGGGTGTCAGCGGCGGCGGCGCGAACATCTTCCGCGGCCACGACAACGTGCAGGGCGTCACCGACATCGGTGCCAACCCCGACTCGCTGCCGGGCTACTACGGCATCGCCGAAGGCTCATTCAAGCACTACGCCGCCGTGTGGGGAGTCGACTTCGACTGGATCAAAGGCCGCTTCGCGCCCGGCATGATGACCAAGCCGGGCACGACCGTTTCGCGCTGGTACGACGCCGTGCTCGAGGCCAACGAGCACATCGACCAGCCGAGCAATCTGCGCGCCATGGTCTATTGGGGCCACGCCCCGAACTCGCAGTCGCGCGGCCTCGACCTCAAGCGTGGCATGGACAAGCTCGACATGCTGGTGGTCGTCGATCCCTTCCCGTCGGCCACGGCTGCAATGGCGGCCATGCCCGGCAAACCCGAGGACACCAACCCGAACCGTTCGGTGTATTTGCTGCCGGCCTGCACGCAGTTCGAGACCAGTGGCTCGGTGACGGCGTCCAACCGCTCGCTGCAATGGCGCGAGAAGGTGATGGAGCCGATGTATGAATCGCGCAGCGACCACATGATCATGTACCAGCTCGCGGAGAAGCTCGGCTTCGCCGACAAGCTGGTCAAGAACATCAAGCTGCACAAGGTCAAGGGCATGGACGAGCCCCAGCCGGAAGAGATCCTTCGCGAGATCAACCGCGGCGTGTGGACCATCGGCTACACCGGCCAGAGCCCTGAGCGGCTGAAGGCCCACATGCGCAACATGCACGTGTTCGACCCGACCACGCTGCGCGCCAAGGGCGGTATCGACAAGGAAAGCGGCTACAAGCTCGACGGCGACTACTTCGGCCTGCCGTGGCCCTGCTTCGGCACCGCGGAGATCAAGCACCCGGGCACCCACCTGCTCTACAACAACTCGCTGCATGTCATGGACGGCGGCGGGAACTTCCGCGCCAACTTCGGCGTCGAGCGCGAGGGCCAGTCGCTGCTCGCCGGCGACGGGTCGCACTCCAAGGGTGCCGAGATCACCACCGGCTACCCTGAGTTCGACCACGTCCTGCTCAAGAAGCTGGGCTGGTGGGCCGACCTCACCGACGCCGAGAAAGCCAAGGCCGAGGGCAAAAACTGGAAGACCGACCTCTCCGGCGGCATCCAGCGCGTGACCATGGCGCATGGCTGCCACCCGTTCGGCAATGCCAAGGCGCGCGCGGTGGTCTGGAACTTCCCCGATCCGATACCCAAGCACCGCGAGCCGATCTATTCGCCGCGGCCCGAACTGGTCGCCAAGTACCCGACCCACGACGACAAGAAGGCGTTCTGGCGCCTGCCCACGCTGTTCAAGACGGTGCAGGAGAAGAACAAGGACGTCGGCAAGCAGTTCCCGCTGATCCTGACGACCGGGCGCCTGGTCGAGTACGAAGGCGGGGGCGACGAGACGCGGTCCAACCGGTACCTGGCCGAGTTGCAGCAGGAAATGTTCGTCGAGATCAACCCAGCAGCGGCCAATGACCGCGGCATCCGCAACGGCGATCACGTCTGGGTGAAGACCCCCAGCGGCGCGCGGCTGAAGGTGCGCGCGCTGGTGACCGAGCGGGTGGACAGGGCCACGGCTTTCATGCCCTATCACTTTGCCGGCCGCTGGCAGGGCGAAGACCTGCTGCGGTACTACCCCGCGGGCGCGGCCCCGATCGTCCGCGGCGAAGCCGCCAACACCGCAACGACCTACGGCTACGACGCGGTGACGATGATGCAGGAGACCAAGACCACGGTCTGCCAGGTCGAGCGGGCCGCGTAAGGAGGCGTCACGATGGCACGAATGAAGTTCATCTGCGACGCCGAGCGTTGCATCGAGTGCAACGGCTGCGTCACCGCCTGCAAGGCCGAGCACGAGGTGCCCTGGGGCGTCAACCGCCGCCGCGTGGTCACCATCGGCGACGGCGAGCCGGGCGAGCGTTCGATCTCGGTGGCATGCATGCATTGCTCGGACGCTCCGTGCATGGCGGTATGCCCGGTCGACTGCTTCTATCGCACCGACGAAGGCGTGGTGCTGCACGACAAGGATGTGTGCATCGGCTGCGGCTATTGCTCGTATGCCTGTCCATTCGGGGCGCCTCAGTTCCCGAGCAACGGCCAGTTCGGCCTGCGCGGCAAGATGGACAAGTGCACCTTCTGCGCGGGCGGTCCCGAGGCCAATGGCTCAGCGGCCGAGTTCGAGAAGTACGGCCGCAACCGGCTCGCCGAAGGCAAGCTGCCCATCTGCGCCGAGATGTGCTCGACCAAGGCGCTGCTCGGTGGCGACGGCGACGTGGTGGCGGACATCTTCCGCAACCGCGTGCTGGTGCGCGGCAAGGGCAGCGAGGTCTGGGGCTGGGGCACCGCATACGGACGACCCGCTGGCAGTGGCACCCCCAATACCCCCGGGAGCAAGTCATGAACCGTTCGTTGGCATTCGGGCGCACGGCACCTTCGCGCCTGCTGCTGGCCGTGGGCCTTGGCGCCTCGCTGCTGTTGTCGGCCTGTGGCGAGCGCACACAGACCACTGACCGCACGACCCGCAAGTCCGACGAGCAGGCATGGGCGGGGGTCGCGGCGGGCTCGCCGGCGCAGCACACCGCTTCAGGCTGGAAGGCCGGCGATTCAGCGAGCTGGGAAGCCCAGCTTAAGGCTCGCACGCAAGGGCAGAACGACTACGTGCGGCCACCGTCGCAGCGTTGACCCACGCTGTGCACGCCCCGCATCCACACCCAGCCCACGCCGAGGTGACACGATGAAGGCCACGATACGCCTGACCCTGGCCAGCGCCGTTTCGGCCCTGGCGGCAGCCACCGCGATGGCGCAGGCGCCCGCCGGGGCTTCGGCGCCGGCGGCGCCGCCG
>JABWBN010000267.1 GCA_013360485.1 Burkholderiaceae bacterium
CGCCGGCGCGCGTGGCGTTTCATCCGCCATGCACGCTGCAGCACGGCCAGCAGTTGCGCGGCGGGGTCGAGTCCGGCCTGCGCGCGCTGGGCTTCGAGGTCACACTGCCCGCCGACAGCCACCTGTGCTGCGGTTCGGCCGGCACCTACTCGGTGCTGCAGCCTGAGCTCTCGCACACGCTGCGCGAGCGCAAGCTCGGCCACCTGCAAGCCACCGGCGCCCCGGTCATCGCCTCGGCCAACGTCGGCTGCATCCAGCATCTGCAGGCCGGTACCGGCACGCGGGTGGCGCACTGGGTCGAGCTGCTGGATGAAGCATTGACCGAAGGTCGAGGCACGCCGCCTGCCTGAGGAAACTACCCGGTCCGGCACACCTGAGGCAAGCGTTAGAAACGCTAATCGTTCGCCGTGGTGCCGTGCGGCAGAATCGAATCCGGTGACAGCCTGTCCGTGGCGAGGCTGTGATCCGCATTCCGATCGCCACCCCAGGCCCGCTGCAGTGCCCCCCACATCCGCCAAACGCACGTCCACTGCTCGCGCCGCCACGCGCGGCACGGCCGTGCGCGCCAGGCCAGCCGCACCACGCAATCCAGTCGCTGCCAGGGGCGATGATCCACTGGCCCGATTCGACTTCCGCACGGGCTCGCTCGGCTACACGCTGCGTTTGGCGCAGGTGCGTCTGTATGGCCTGTTTTTCGAGATGCTCGGCGACCTGGGCCTGACGCCTGCCCGCGTGACGGCTTTGTCGATCATCGCCACGGACAAGGACATGAACCAGGCCAGGCTCGCCCGCAGCCTGGACATCGCCGGTCCCAGCGCGCTGAAGATGGTCGACGCGCTGGAGGCCGCCGGCCTGATCTGCCGCCTTGCCGTCGAGGGTGACCGCCGCCGCTATGCACTGGCGCTCACCGCCAGCGGGCGCGACACGATCGAGCTGCTGCGGCAGCGCCTGGCCGAGTACGAAGAACGCATCGCCGCTGCACTGTCGCCGGCGGAGCGGGAGCAACTGATCGCGCTGCTCAATCGCACCGCCCTGGCGTCCTCTCCGGCGCCGCGTCAGCAGCAGTCCCCCGAGCGTGGCTTCAGGCGTGCGTAGCGGCCGCTGATCGGGTCGCGGTCCAGCCCCAGCAGCCGCACCGCGTTGTCCTTCAGCACCAGCGCGCGCACTTCGGGGCGGATGTCCAGCGCCTCGAAGTCCTTCAGCCAGCGGTCGGGCGTGACGACGGGATAGTCCGAGCCGAACAGCATCTTGTGCTTGAGCAGCGTGTTGGTGTACCTGACGAGCTGCGGCGGAAAGTAGCGCGGCGACCAACCCGAGAGATCGATGTAGACGTTGGGTTTGTGCGTGGCCACGGCCAGCGCGTTGTCCTGCCAGGGGAATGACGGATGTGCGATGACGATGGGCCAGTGCGGGAAGTCGACCGCCACGTCGTCCAGGAACATCGGATCCGAGTACTTCAGCCGTATACCACCGCCGCCCGGGAGCCCGGCGCCCAACCCTGTCTGTCCGCTATGGAAGATGGCCGGCAGGCCGGCCTCGGCGATGGCCTCGTAGACGGTGTAGGCGGCGCGATCGTTGGGGTAAAAGCCCTGCGCCGAGGGGTGGAACTTGAAGCCTTGCACGCCCCAGTCCTTGACCAGTCTGCGCACCTCGCGTGCACCCATCTTGCCGCGCATCGGGTCGATGCTGGCGAAGGGAATCAGCGCGTCCGGGTGCTTTGCAGCCTCTTCGGCCACCTCCTCGTTCGTGATGCGCACCTGGCCGGTCTCGCGCTCGGTGTCGACCGTGAAGATCACCGCCAGCATGCGTCGCTGCCGGTAGTACCCGGCCGTCTCGGCGATCGTGGGCCGCGCCATCGGCTGCTTGAAGTAGGCGTCCATCGCGGCGTCCATCGCGATCGCCACCTCGTCGGGCGGGTTGCGCGTCGATACCGTGGCGTGCGTGTGCAGGTCGATGGCGACGATGCCGTCCAGGAAGTCGGGGGTCGCGTCTGCACTCATCGCACCACCACCAGTGCATCCAGGGCCAGCGCGCCGTGTTCTGCGCCGTAGGCCAGCAGCGGGTTGACATCGATCTCGGCGATCTCGGGTCTTTGCAGCATCAGAGCGCCTATCGTGGAAACGGCGCGGGCCACCGCGTCGAGGTCGACTGCCTGCGCGCCACGAAAACCCTGCAGCAGCTTGGCAGCCTTCAGCCCAAGCAGCCGCTGAACGATGGCCGCGTGCGGCAGGTCGGGGCTGAGCAGTTGCACGTCGCCCAGCACCTCGACCCAGATGCCGCCCAGGCCCAGCATCAGGACCGGCCCCCACTGCTCGTCGCGCACCGCGCCCACCACCAGTTCCAGGCCCTTGGCCGCCATGGTCTCCACCAGCACACCGTCCAGCGCAAGGCCAGGCGCGCGATGGGCGATGTTGTCATGCAGTTGCTGCCAGGCCCGGGCGAGCTGGGCCTCATCGGCGATGTTCAGCAGCACACCCCCCGCCTCGGTCTTGTGCGCCAGTGCCGACGCCTGTGCCTTCAGCACCACCGGGTATCCGATGCGATGGGCCGTGGCTTGCGCGTCTTGCAGCGTCGTCGCCAACGCACCCGCCGGTGTGGCCAGCCCCGCGGCGGCCAGCAACTGCTTGGCCTGCCACTCCGGCAGCGGTCCTGCAGCCAGCGGCAACCGCAGCGCCGCGGCCGGCAAGGCGGCAGTCGCCTGGGTTGCGGCGGCCTGCCACTCAGCGCGCGAGGTTCCGAAGCGGGTGAAACGGGCGAGCGCCCGCAACGCTCGCTCGGGAGAGCGCATGATCACGGTGCCGGCTTTCGCCGCACGATCGACCATGGCCCCGGGCAGCGGCATGTCTTCGTTCTGCATCACGAAGATGGTCGGCTTGGCGCGGCCCTCCATGCCTCGCAGGTATGCGTCCAGCCATACCGGCGCGATCTCGGGCGAAGGCATGGGCAGCGACACCAGCAGACTGCCGATGGCGGTGTCGTCCTGCTCGGCTGCCACGCCCAGCGTGATGAGCTCCGGCCTCGGGCCGATCAGCGTGCCCAGGTCCAGCGGGTTGCGAGGCGGCGTGTACGCCGGCAGCTGCTCGCGCAGGGTCTCCACCTGCGCCGCCGACATCGGCGGCATGCCCAGGCCCAGCGGCTCCAGGTAATCCAGCGCAATGCCACACAGCGCACCCGACGCGGTGATCAGGCCCAGCCCGCCCACAGGCGGTTGCGGGAACCGAAGCATCAACTGGCCCAGGTCGATGGCCTCCTCCAGGCTGTCGACCACCAGCACGCCAGCACGTTCTGCGGCCAGGCGCATGGCGCCGTGGTTCCCGACCATGGCACCGGTGTGCGAACTGGCGGCGGCCTGCGCACCTTCGCTGCGGCCCGGGTGCAGCAGCACCACGCCCTTGCCGGCGGCATGCATGCGGCCGAAGGCGGCCAGCACCTCGGGTGCCGAACGGATCTGCTCGGCGTAGACCACCGCCACACGTGTGGCCGTGTCGTCGGCCAGAAACTCCAATGCCTCGGGCAGCCCCACCTGGGCCTCGTTGCCCGTGGCCAGCACATAGGACACGGGTACACCGCGCGCGCGCAGCGAAGCCGACACGTGCACGCCGATGCCACCGCTTTGCGCCACGATGGCCACGGCCGGACCGTCGTCCGGGCGCAGTCGCGGTGGCAGCACCAACTCCACCATCGCCACATGGAATCCGGCCACGCTGTTGAAGAAGCCAATGGTGTTGGGGCCCAGTAGCGCCAGGTTGCCGGCGCGGGCGGTCTCGGCTATTTGCTGTTGCCGTGCACGGCCCTCGGCGCCCATCTCCGCGAACCCCGAAGCAAAACACACGGCCCCGCGCACGCCGCGCTCGACGCAGCCGCGCAGCGTGTCCAGCACCGCATCGGAGGGCACCAGCAGGATGGCGAGGTCCACGCCCTCGGGCAGCGCCGCCAGCGAGGTGTGCACCACCCGGCCGCCGACCTCGCCGCCGCTGCGCCCCACCAGGTGCAAGCTGCCGTCGAAGCCCGCGTTGAGCAGGTTCTGCAGCACCACCAGGCCGGCCGATCCGGGCTTGGTGGAAAGCCCGACGATGGCCACCGAGCGTGGGGCCAGCAGCGGCTTGAGGTCGGGCCCGGTCGCCCTGTCGGCGCGCGCGGTCGTCGTGTCCATCACCGCACCCCCGAGGCCAGCTCCAGCCCGCGGCCTGCCCCGGCGACCGGGTCGTGCCGTTCGGTCTCGGCTGGTGCCGGTGCGGCAGCCGCCGTCGGCGAAGCGTGAAGCATTGCGGTCATGGAATCGGTTGACCGATGGCGTGTCATCGTTAACTAGGATAACTGTAACCAACACCAAAGGAAACCCCGCGCGGCCGGGTTCGGTGGAAACACCGACTCAGGTGGAACGACCGTAGACGCTGGCCTCGACACCACGCCAGCGCTCAGCTGCGCGATGCACGCCGCACCTCGCACCCCATAGTCTGCAGGAGCGGCGGCCCTGCCAGACCCGCTCGCATTCGCTACCATGACCCCTCGCCCTCCTGTACAGGTTGGGTAACAGGGCCTGGTCATCCGCAGGCGAACCGAGTCCCCCTTCCGCCAATGACGGTCAGACCCGCGCGCGCGCAGCCACCATCGATGGTGGCGACGGCCCAACCACAGCAAGGGCACACCTACCGGACGCCAACGCGCTGTGCGATGACGGCGGTCGCACGCTGCGCACTGACGTGCCTGGTACTCGCGGGGCTCGCTGGCGCAGCCGCTGCCGCCGACGCCGACGCCGATGCGGCAACTCAGGAATTGGTGCGGCGCAGTGGCCTGCCCAGCGCCGACGTGCACCGGCTGCTGGCCAACTGCAATGCGAGCCAGCAAAGCATGACGTTCTGCGCGTGGCGCGACACCATCGCGGCGCAGTCGCGGTTGGAGCACACGTTGTCCGAGCGGCAGCCCGGCGCCGGCCCCTGCTTCGCTGCGCAGCGCGACGCCCTGCAGCGCCGGT
>JABWBN010000268.1 GCA_013360485.1 Burkholderiaceae bacterium
GCCCCGAGGGTCGTCCAGTTACGTCCACGTTGACGGCGTGTCGGCCCTCCCGAGGGCCGTCGCAGCACCGGGTATCGCGGCCATGAACTGAATCGCTGCGCAAAGAACCACGGTCGAGGCGTGCCCCGCCCTGGGGCGCGCGGACACCGTGTCGCCCTGGTCCGGCATCGCGCGCCAACGCGAGGACGGGGAGACGTACAGGTTCCGATGCGCGTTTACGAACTCGCCAAACAGTTGGGTGTGGAGAGCAAGAAGCTGGTCGCCGAGTGCAAGAAGCGGCGCATCCAGGTGAAGAACCACATGAGTTCGGTCTCCGATCCGGAAGCCCGGAAGCTGATCGAGTACTTCGAGCTGCTCAAGAAGAAGGAGGCGGAGGACGACCGCCGCCAGAGTGCCGTCGACCAGCGCAAGCAGATCGAGAACAAGCAGCGGGAAGCCCTCTCCGTCGCCCGCCAGGCCCTCAGCCAGCAGGTCGCGGACATGGGACGCGCCATGGACGAAGGCCGACGCAAGCGCGAGGAAGACGAACGCGCGCGCCTCGAGGCCGAAGCCGAAATGAAGGCCAAGATCCAGGCCGAGCAGCAGGTCCGCGCCAAGTCGATCGCCGAGCAGGCGATCCTCCAGCGCCAGGTCGCCGCCCAGAAGGTGCAGGGCCGTCAGGGCCAGGCCAGCGCCAGCGACCAGCCCGAGCGCAGATCCACACAGGCCCAGCAGGGCGGCTTCGACGAGAACCAGGCGTCGGCGCAGGGCGCCGGGCAGTCCGAGCACGCCCAGCAGTGCCAGTTCGGGGCCGCGCTGCGCCACGGAGAGCATCGTCACGGAGTAGACGAGGAAGCCGCCCACCAGCAGGGCCACGAGGGCCAGCACGGTGAGGTTCACCCGGTAGGCGCGCGACAGGTTCGACACGCGCTGCGTGGCCTCGGCGGCGACGGTGGCACGCACGCCCGGCGGCAACACCAGGTTCGCGCGCCATGCGTCGCGGTCCACGCCCTGGAACAGCCGGATGTCGATGCGGCTCAATTGCCACAAGCGCCCGAAGAGCGCCTGCGCGGAGGCGATGTCGAGCACGATCACGGGCGGTCCCGCTGCCGCGATGCGGCCCAGGACATCGATCGTGTGCCATCCCGTCGCTGACTGCAACTGCAACAATCCGCCAGTCGTCGTGCCGCCGAGCCGCGCACGCGCCGACGGGTTGAGCCATGCACCGTTGGGCGCAAGGAACGGCCAGCGCGAGCCATCTCCCGCGCCTTCGGTCTGCGGCCACAGCGAAGGCGCCACCGCGGCCACCTGCAATGCGTCGACGCCGATCACGCGCACGGGCCAGCGCGTCGCCGCGGCGTCAGCCCGGGCGTGGGTCTCCAGTTCCAGCACCGCGCTGGCCGTGGCCACCGATTCGTCGCGCGCCACGAGAGCGAGTACGGCGTCATCCATGGCAGGGGTGCCGTCGGCCACCAGCACCACGTCGGGCTCGCCCTGCGTCGCGCGCACCGCCTGGGTGAACTCGCCCAGCGCCGAGTGATTGATCATCTGCACCGACGAAGCCAGCGCCACGCCCAACGCCACAGCCAACAGCACGACCGCCTGGCGGCCGGCATGGTGGCGGGTGTGCGCCCACGACAGCGCGATCAGGGCGCGCCACATCGTTGGCTGGTCAGTGAGCCGGCACCGGCTCGATGCCGCCGGGGGTCAGGCGCAGCACGCGGTCGGCATGGCGGGCGGCCTGCACCGAGTGCGTGACGAGCAGACAGGCACTGCCCTCGGCCTGGAGCTGCAGGCGCAGCAGTTCGAGCATGCGCTCGGCCGTGGACGGATCGAGGTTCCCGGTCGGCTCGTCCGCCAGGATGAGTCGCGGCCGATGCACGAGTGCGCGCGCCAGCGCCACCCGCTGCAACTGGCCACCCGACAGCTGCGCCGGAGCCCGCTGGCCCATGTCGCCCAGGCCCACCGACGCCAGCAGCGCACCTACGCGGCCCGCGTCGGGCCGGCCCAGCAGCAGCAATGGCAGGGCCACGTTTTCTTCGACCGACAGGTGCGGCAGTACGTGGAAGGCCTGGAACACGAACCCCAGCGCCTGCCGCCTCAACGCTGCGCGAGCGGCTTCGTCCAGCATGCGCAGGTTCACGCCATCGAGCCGGATCTCGCCCTGGTCGGCCTCGTCCAGGCCGGCGATGCAGTTGAGCAGCGTGGACTTGCCCACGCCCGACTCGCCCAGCAGGGCCACGAACTCACCAGCCCGCAGGTGCAGCGTCACGCCCTCGAAGACGGGCTGTTCGGGGTAGCGCTTGGACAGCGCCTGGATCACCAGCATGTGCCGATGATGCCGCAGCCGGGCGGCTGCGGCCTCTAGCCGAGCGCCACTTGCGGTGCCTGGCTGGGAATTGGGCGAGAGCGCTCAGCCCCGCGGCGGCGCCCGCCGTGGGCGTCGCAGCCCTGCCAGGCCAGCCAGGCCCAGGGCGGCCAGGCCGAAGCTGCCAGGCTCAGGGACCGTGGACAGCAACACGCGAACGTGATCACCGGGGTTCGACGCGCGCCAATCGAGGGTGAGGGTGCTGCCGCCCACCACGTAGCTGACCGTGTCGGACGCCTCCAGGCCCACCGCTGCGGCAAGGTTGTAGTCGTTGAGCAGCCCGTCCCCATCGATGTCGATGGAGAAGGCCGCCTGCGTGGCCGTCAGCCCGGCGCGGGTGGTGACCACGCCGAGGATCGGCTGGCCGAAGTCGAGCGTGGCCTCGATCGACTGCGTACCCGCGGGGTCGAAGAAGATGAACCACGACTTCACGCCGCCTTGCGTCTGCTCATCGACGTAGAAGAGCGTGGAATTCACGCCCACCAGACCGGCGCCCACGGCGGCGCTACCGGTGTACTCGGCCAAGCCGAAACCGGTGGTCATGCTGTCGACGGCAGGCGCTGCGTGCGCGCCGCTGGTGACCAGCGCTGCCGCCAGGGCCAGCGCGTGAGGAATGAGGTTCGAGCGCATCGGTCGGATAGGCGGTCGCCATGCCATGTGAACGGATGTATCAAGCGTAGCCGCTCGGTAGCCCACGCGTAACCCTCAGATTTGACGATGGCCCCATGAACGAGGGGGCCAGAAGTTCACGACCGGCGCACCCAGGTGGCCACGCGATCGATCAGCTCTGCCTCGGCGGCAGGACCGTCGCAGGCGATGGGCTCGTGTGCCATCGAGCGCAGCCAGGTCAACTGGCGCTTGGCCAGCTGGCGGGTGGCGGCCACGGCACGGCCTTGCAAGGTGCGTGTTTCGCCGTTGTCGAGCGCCTCCCAGGCCTGGCGGTATCCCACGCAGCGCATCGAGGGCAGATTCGGGTTCAGGTCGCCGCGGGCACGCAAGGCCGCCACTTCATCGAGGAACCCTGCGGCCACCATTTCATCGAGGCGCCGGGCGATGCGATCGTGCAGCCAGGTGCGTGACGCCGGCACCAGCCCGACCAGCCGCAGGTCTGGCCACGCGCCGGGCTGCTGCCCGTGCAGGCTCGACAACGGCCGGCCGCACAGGTGCCAGACTTCCAGCGCGCGCTGCACGCGCTGCGCGTCATTGGGTGCCAGCCGCGCCGCTGTGATGGGGTCCACCCGTGCCAGTTCGGCGTGCAGTGCCGGCCATCCCAGCGCGCGGGCGCGGGCATCGAGTTCGGCTCGGACGGTGGCGTCGGCAGGCGGCAGGGGATCCAGGCCCTGCTGCAGTGCCCGGACGTAGAGCATGGTGCCGCCCACCAGGAGGGGCATGCGGCCGCGCGCGCGAATCTGTGGCACCAGGCGGGTGACATCGGCAACGAACTGCGCCGCCGAATAGGCCTGGGCGGGATCGAGGATGTCGATGAGGTGGTGCGGTACCCGCGCGCGTTCGGCGGCCGAGGGCTTGGCGGTTCCGATATCCATGCCGCAATAGACCAGCGCCGAGTCGACGCTGATGACCTCCAGCGGCCAGCGCTCGGCGAGCGCCATGGCCAGGGCACTCTTGCCGCTGGCCGTGGGCCCGACCAACGCGATCAGAGGCGACCCCTGTGCGGAATCAGCCATGCCAGGGCTCGCGCAGTCGCCGCACGGCACCCCAGATCACGCCCAGGGCGCATGCGGCGGCCATGGACATGCCCAGCGCCAGCGCGCGGGTGGTGTCGTCCAGCGCCCAACCCAGCCACAGGCCGGTTCCGAACGCGCCGGCAGCGAGCACGAAACCGGCCAGTGCCGAGGCGACACCGGCTGCATGCGGAAACGGGCCCACGCTGCCGGCCTGCGCGCACGGCTGGTGCACCCCATGCCCCAACGCATACAACCACACCGGCGCCATCACCGACCAGACCGATCGCGTGTCGGACCAGGCCTGAAGGCCGAGCAGCAGTGCCGCCGCCAAGGTGAACCCGCTGCCTCGCAGGACCGACCCCACCAGACCGTGCCGCAGCAACCAGCGCCGGCAGACAAGCGTGCCGGCGATGTAGGCCAGCGAGCTTGTGCTCATGACAAGGCCGGCCTGCGCCGGCGCCATGCCCAGCACCCGAATGAGCACGTGGCCCGAGCCCGACAGGAAGATGAAGAGCCCGCCATAGCTGCAGGTGACCAGGGCCGTCCAGGTCAGGAACACCGGGTGGGCGAGGATGCGCCCCGCCTGCGTCGCGAGCGGCGGGCTGGCGGTGGCGCCGGGACTGGCCTCGGGGCGGGTTTCGGGCCAGTGCCAGGCGATCCGTCCGCCGGGATCGAGGATGTAGGTCGTGCGCACGACCCGCCCGTGACGCACGTCGCCGATCTGCCCGCTGACCCATGCGCCGTACTTCCGCATGATCGCGTGCTCGGGATCGGCGAGGAGCCTCACCTGCAGCCCGTACTTCTTCTCGAACTTCTTGTGGCTCTCCGGGGTGTCGGGGCTCACGCCGACCACGTCGCCCTCGAGCTCGTTGAACTTGTAGAGGAGGTCGGTGAACTCCGTGGCCTCGCAGACGCACCCGGGCGT
>JABWBN010000039.1 GCA_013360485.1 Burkholderiaceae bacterium
GCCCCATCAACGGTTCGGCGCCGAGCAGCGGCCCGGCGCGGCGGATGTTCGGCTCGACCCGCTGCCACTCGGCAGGCCAACGGGTGGGCGGCACGCCAGCCCGGATCAGATCGGCCAATGCCGCGACACGTGCCGCATCGAGGCGCGTCACCACCTGGTGATGGTTGACGAGCAGCGCCGGCCCTTGGTCACACAACCCGGTGCAGGACGTAAAGCCCAGCGAGACCGAGCCATCGGTCGCCACCTGCCCGGGCACGATGCCCAGCCGCGCACACAGCTCGGCCGCGAGTTCGCGGCTGCCCTGCATGCGATCGGTGACGTTGTCGCTGGCCAGCAGGCGCACCCGGCCCACCGGCAGCAGGTGGAAGAAGCGGTAGAACCCGGCCACGCCCTCGACGATGGCCGGTGTCAGCCCCACGCCCTGGGCCATGCGGTGCAGCACCGGGCGCGGCAGCCAATGGGTGTGTGCCTGCACCTCGCGCAGCATCTGCACCAGCGCATGGCGCTCGCCAGAGTGATGCTGCAGCGCAGCATCGACGGCTTGGGCCTGCTGGGGGGTGCAATTCATGGCTGCAGCCGAGCATACCGTGGCCCGATGACGGTTCGCCGAATCCAACGATGCGCACCGTCGATCACCAACGTCCAGCGGTCACCGCTCGCTCTTCGGTGCCTGATCGTCATCCGGGCCGGCCTTGCCCTGCGCATAGGCCTGCATGGCCCGCCGCAGGGTGCCGAGCTGGATGCGATAGTTGGTGCAGCCCTTGCACATCATCAGGTGCACCCGCAGCGCGGTGCCCTCACCCAATCCCAGCGACCGCTCGAACTCCTCGGAGCACAGACGCGCCACTTCCTTGCAGCTCAACATGACGCGCTCCCCGGTCTGCCCCAACCCGTGTCCATGCAGGCACGCAACTTCATGCGCGCCCTGTGCAGGATCACGTGGCAATTGCTCGTGGTGATGGACAACTGACGACAGATTTCGTCGGACTCGAATCCCAGGAACTCGCGCATCATGAACACGCGCCCGGTGGCTGGCGGCAGGTGGCCGAGGCAGGCTTCGAACACCGCCCAGAACTGGCGGGACTGCATCGATGTCTCGGGGTCGGGCCACGCCGCAGGCCGAGGCCCATCGCGCCAATGCCCGCGTTCGTCGAACATCGCCTCCATGCGCTCCTGCCAGTCCTCGTCGTCATCGACCAGGCTCGACAGGTTCACCGTGCGTGACGCCTGTCTCAGGTGATCCACGATGCGGTTGCGCAAGATGGCGAACACCCAGGTCTTCAGCGTGGACTGGCCGGTGAACGACGACGACTTCCTCAGCGCCGCCTCGATCGACTCCTGCACCATGTCTTCTGCAGCGGCATGATCGCGCAGCTGCAATTGTGCGAATCGCAACATGTCGGCACGCAACGACAGCAGCGCCTGCGCGCTGATGCCCTGCATGGACTCGGGTGGTGTTTCACCCGAAGCGTGGTCATGGCGGCTGTTCGTCATGGGCATGGACCGGCTTGCACCTCGTTTGGCGCCGCACTGTAGCCCGATCGCGCGGTGTGCGGGCGCGAAGGGCTGCGTCGCGACATCACACGGACGAACGGCAGGGCCGTCGGCGTCGGCATGCATCGGCGAATGTTGGCACGCGCGTGGGCATGCCGGATACTCGGCATGACACCCGGCCGGCCGTCGGCCCCGTCCCCCTTGTTCGGACGCCGAAACCAGGGCCGACATCAACGGCTGGAAGTCGCATCTTGAGGATTCCGAATGACGATCCGCGCATTGAGCTTCGACACCGGCGGCACTGTGCTCGACTGGCACGGCGGCATCGTCGCGCGCCTGGCCGCCGTGTGCGGCGAACGCGCGGCAGGTCTGGACCTGCACCAGGTGGCGAACGATTGGCGGCGGCGCGCCATGAAGCGCATCGTCGGCCAACTGCATCCCACGTTCAACATGGACGACGCGCACCGCGAGAGCCTGCGCGAAACCCTGTCGGCCCATGGCCTGGGAGACCTGAGTTCCGGCCAGAAAGATGCGATCTGGAGCAGTTGGTACGAACTCGATGCCTGGCCCGATTTCGCACCGGCGCTGGACGCCCTGCGCGCTGCCGTGCCAGTGGTGTCGTTCACCATGTTGCCCACGGCCCTGGTGATGAGCGTCTCGCGACGCAACGCGCTGGCCTGGGACGCCATCGTCTCCTGCGAAATGATTGGCGTGTACAAGCCGCACGCGCAGGCCTACGCCACCGCCGCACGCTGGATCGGCCTGCAGCCGCAGGACATCCTGATGGTGGCCTGTCACAACTTCGACCTCAACGCCGCGCATGCCGCTGGCTACAAGACCGCGTTCGTGCGCCGGCCCGACGAGTGGGGCCCCGAGGGGCCACCCGAGCCCGAGCCGAACATGGACTACACCTTTGTGGTGTCGGGTTTCGACGAACTGCGGCGATTGATGCTCGACAGCCAATGATCGAGCGACACGGTTCCGGGGCCCTGTCGCATCAGCAGCAGCAGCAGCGCCGCCCAGGTGCCGTGGGTGGCGTAGGCGCCCGGGTAGACGAAGATCTGGATAACCACCGTCATGCCCAGAAGAGCCAGCGCCGAGAAGCGCGTGGCCAGGCCCAACAACAACAGCAACGGGAACAGATGCTCGGCGTAGGCCGCCATCGGCGCTGCCACTGCGGGCGCAATCAACGGCAGCTTGTACTCGTCCTGGAACAACGCCAGCGCCGACTCGGACAACCGCGGCCAGCCGAGTTCGAACTCGCCGGTGACGATGTTGAGCGCAAAGCCGCTGACCTTGGTTTGACCCGAATTCCAGAACACAGCGGCGATGGAAAAGCGTGCCAGCAACGCGACGACCGCGTAGGGAACTCGCGCCATGGAGCGTTGCGCCCAAGTGACCAGGCCGGCGATTCCACCCGCCCCGGCGGGAACGGCATCGCGGTTGGACGGCGTGGCACGGCTCATGAGTCGCTCCTCAGACAAATGCTGGCTCGGTGTGAACGCGCAAATCGATGAGCGCTCGCCGTTGCAAAAGCAACGACAGCGCTGCGCCCAGGTCGAATGACGCGTCGATGGCAGTGGCGGCTTCGGCCGCACTCGAAAACGCCTCGCCCGCCAGTGTGCGGGAGGTGAAACATGCCGTGCCCGGATCGACCGGCAGAACCAGTACATCCAGACCCTCGCGCAAGACGATGGCCTGCTCCGCGCAGTCGATCTCCACCGGGGCGATCTCGTCTGCAGTCTGATGCGCCGCCCACAGCGACACCACAGCGTGTGGCGACTCGATCACCGCCAGCGAAGGGTGCCACACCAGGCGCGAACACGCCAGTGCATGCTGATCAGTCAGGGCCTGCGTCAATGCGGCTTCGGAAATCGGCTCGGCCTCAGCGGCATGCAGGGCCCGCAGTCGTGCAAACTCCAGCCGCGCCACGTCTGGCAAATACGGCAGCGGTGCGGCCGGCGCAAAGCCGGCGACGAAAGCAGGAAACGCCGCGCCGTAGTGCGCGAGGATGGGCGACTCTGGCGGCTGCTGGCGAACGAAGACGCTGGCCATGGCGCGAAAGAACTCGCTGCCCACGAGCTGCTGGGTCACCGGGAAGGTGTCGGCCAGCGCGTCGATGAGCGAGCTGACCACATTGTTGCGGTAGACCGCGAGCCGGCGCGCCGGATCGCTGCCATTCCAGGCACGCAGACCTGGCGGGCAAGGCGCCGACGGATCCAACAACGCTGCCGCGAACGTGGCCTGGCCGGTCATGGTCGATGGCGTGGGGATGCTCATGCGTGGCTCCGGACTTGATCCAGCGAACCAAGCTCACGTGCAACCAGCAGCGCTTGCGCCCGCAGCGCCTCGGCTTTCAAGGTGCCGAACGAGGGTACATCGTTGTCGCGCTCGAGCAGGGTCGGTCGAGCACCGATGCGGTCGATGACCCCCGCATACAAGCGCCAGACCGTCTCGGCCACCGCGCTGCCGTGGTGGTCGATGAGCAGGGGATCGCCGGCCGCGTCGGTGTCCTCGGCGAATCCGGCCAGGTGAATTTCGCCCACGGCCGCCAGCGGCAGGGCGTCCAGGTAGGCTCCCACGTCACGTCCATGATTGGTGCAGGACACATGGGCATTGGTCACGTCCAGCAGCAAGCCGCAGCCGGTGCGCCGCAACACTTCGGACAGGAAAGTGGCCTCGTCCATGGTCGAGCGCTCGAACTCGACATAGGTCGACGGGTTCTCGAGCAGCATGCGCAGGCCCAGTCGTTCCTGCACGCGGTCAATGTGCCGGCAAACCCGCGCCAGGGTCTCGCCGTCGTACGCGACGGGCAGCAGGTCGTTCAGGAACACCTCGCGGTGGGTGGACCAGGCGAGGTGTTCGGAAAACGACGCCGGCTGGTAGCGGTCGATCACCCGGGCCAGTCGGTCGAGGTGCGCCTCGTCCGGAGGCATCTCGGCCCCGAGTGAGAGCCCCACGCCGTGCAGCGACAGTGGGTAGTGCTCGCAGATGCGCCCGAGCCAGTGGTGCATCGGCCCGCCATCGACCATGTAGTTCTCGGCATGGACTTCGAAAAAGCCAATCTCAGGCCGCGTCGCGATCACCTCCTGGAAGTGCTGCGGCTTCAGGCCGATGCCGGCCTTGGCTGGCAGCCCGTCCCGCATGGCCAAGCGGGAACCAGAACGATCGGTGATGCTGGACGGCTGCATGACACGGGCCTTCTCGAGCGGCGAGTTCAGTCCGGGCCGATCAGGCCTTCTTCTCCTTGAACGCCTCCAGCTTGCCAAAGCCGCTGGGCGAAGTCTTCGAGGCCGTCTTCTCGCAGGTCCCCTTGGCCACAAAGCTCCAGGCATTGCCCTGGTAGTCGGTCTTGGACGTGCCTGCGCACGTGGTGCCCGGGCCGGCGGCGCAATCGTTCTTGCCTTTCAGCGCAACGCCATAGCACTTTTCTTTGTCGCTCGACTGCGCTGCGGCCGGCAGCGTGGTGAACGCCGCGCCCAGGGCAATTGCGAGTGCGGCGGCCGGAAGCTTGGTGGTAGCGTGGTTCATGACAATCTCCTAGATGATTCAGGTGGAAGGCGCCCCGAGGCGGCGCCCCGTCGGCGAGTCGGTTGGCCGGGAGGGCCACGAATCCGACGTGAGGCATAGACGGGGTTCGGGCCAGACTCCTTACACCGATCGCCTGCCGTAAGAAAGACCGCTGCCCCTGCGTCTATGTCGGGAGCCCCCGGCGCGTGCCGCCGAGCTCACGCGCTGCAGACCCCGCAGTTGTGGGGCGAGCACTTTCATGCCTGTCCGCGAGAACAAGGACATTTCGCGATGACGCGAACGACTGCTCTCCCGATGCTCTCGCGCCGGCAGTTCACGGCGTTCTTGACAGCCCCCGTCGCGCTGTCTACCTGGCTGGCACATGCCCAGCCCGCCGCCGGTTTCGACCATCGCCACACGGCCTGGGATGCGTTGCTGCGCCAGCATGTGGTCACGGCTGCGGGTGGCCATGCCTCTGGCCTGCGATACAGAGCCGTGCAGGCCGGGCGAGAGCGCCTGCAGGCCTATCTGGCGACACTGTCGGCAGTTGCGCCGTCGGATTACGACCGTTGGTCGCGTGCAGAGCAACTGGCCTTCCTGATCAATGCGTACAACGCGTTCACGGTCGAGCTGATCCTCACCCGCTATCCAGACCTGAAGTCGATCAAGGACCTGGGTAGTCTGCTGCGCAGTCCCTGGAAGAGGCCCTTTTTCCAACTGCTGGGCCGGCAACAGTCGCTCAACGACGTCGAACATGGCCTGATTCGCGCACCGGGCGTGTTCGACGATCCGCGCATCCACTTCGCCGTTGTGTGCGCGTCGATCGCCTGCCCGATGTTGCGGGACGAGGCCTATGTGGCCGAGCGTCTGGACGCCCAACTCGACGATGGCTTGCGGCGATTCCTGGCTGATCGCACGCGCAATCGCTTCGATGCGGCCGCGGGCACACTGCGGGTGTCGAAAATCTTTGACTGGTATCGCAGCGACTTCGAGAAGGGACACAAGGCGATTGGATCGCTTCAGGACTTGTTCGCGCGCCACGCCGACGTGCTGGGGTCCACTCCTCAGGAGCAGGCCGACCTGAAAGCCGGGCGCTACAGACTGGCCCACCTGGAGTACGACTGGGCACTCAACGATGCCCGATGACCGGCGATCTGCCCACAATCGCAGCATGAGACCGCACCTGTGCATCGTGATTCCGGTGCTCGACGAGGCTCGGACCCTGGCCCGGCGCCTGAACACACTCGAGCCATTTCGGCGCCGCGGTGCGCGGGTGGTCGTGGTCGACGGTGGCAGCGCGGACGACACCTTTGCGATTGCGCGTCAACATGCCGACCTGGCCCTGGCCGCACCGCGTGGGCGTGCTTCGCAGATGAACGCCGGCGCAGCGGCTTGCCCAGCCGACGTGCTGTTGTTCCTTCATGCCGATACCGCCCTGCCCGCCGATGCGGACCACGCGATCGACACGGCCCTGTCGACCGGCCGGCGTTGGGGCCGGTTCGACGTTCACATCGACAGCAGCCGCAGCATGCTGAGGGTCGTGGCCACGGCCATGAACCTGCGCTCGCGCTGGTCGGGCATCGCCACGGGCGACCAGGCGCTGTTCGTGCAGCAAGAGTTGTTCTGGCGCGTCGGTGGGTACCCCGAACTGCCGCTGATGGAGGACATCGCGATCTGCCGCCTGCTCAAGCGACAGGGCCACCCCGCCTGCCTGCGCGAGCGCGTCACCACCTCGGCACGACGCTGGGAGCGGCATGGCGTGTGGCGCACGATATTCCTGATGTGGCGGCTGCGTGCAGCGTACTTTCTGGGCGTGGATCCGCGCCGACTGGCGGTGCAATATGGCTACCGGCCACGGTGAGACCACAGGCGACTTCGCCCACGTGCAGGTGGCCGTGCTGGCGAAGGCACCCATCGCCGGCCTGGCCAAGACGCGACTGATTCCGGCGCTCGGAGCCGCTGGCGCCGCGCGGCTGCAGCGTCGCCTCACCCGCCAGGCGATCCTCACCGCCCAGGCCGCGGGCCTGGGCCCGGTCACGCTGTGGTGCACGCCCGATGCCCGGCACCGCTTCTTTCGTGCCTTGAACGAGGCCAGTGGCGTGCCCTGCTTGGTGCAGGCCAGCGGCGACTTGGGCGATCGCATGCACACGGCGTTTCGGTTGCATTGCACCCTAGGCCCGCTGCTGTTGATTGGCACCGACTGTCCGCCACTCACGCCGGCGCACCTGCGCAGGGCGGCGCGGGCCCTGTGCACCGGTCTGGACGCCGTCTTTCACCCGGCCGAGGACGGTGGCTACGCCATGGTCGGGCTGCGAGCGCCCCAGGCGACCCTGTTCACCGGCATGCGCTGGAGCACAGACGCAGTGATGGCCGACACGCGGGCCCGCGCCCGCGATGCGGGACTCACCTGGTGCGAACTCGAAACCCTGTGGGACCTGGACGAACCCGCCGATCTCGCACGGCTGTCCCCTGCGCAGTCGGTGGCCCTGGGGCTGGCCCGGTGAAGCGCCTGGTTCTGCTTGGCGGTGGCCATGCCCACGTCCGGGTACTGGCCGACTTGGCCGAGCGGCTTCTGACCGGATGGGAGGTGCATCTCGTATCTCCGTACCGGCGGCAGATCTACTCCGGCATGCTGCCGGGCTGGATTGCCGGGTACTACCCGATCGAGGCCTGCGCCATTGCATTGGATCGGCTGGCCGGTCGTGCGGGTATTGCCTTGCTCGAAACGTCGGCGATCGCACTCGACATGCGGGCTCAGGTGGTGCAGTGCGCCGATGGCACCGCGTTGCCCTTCGACGCGGTGTCCATCGACACCGGGCCCATGCCCGCGCTCGATGGCCTGCCCGGCGCAGCCGAGCACGCGCTGGCGGTGCGGCCGATCGAGCGCTTCATCGCGGCCTGGCCGAAGCTGTCCGATCGCATCAGGCAGGCGCACGGGCGTTTCGACCTGCTGATGCTGGGCGGCGGCGCCGCGGGCGTGGAACTCGCGTTTGCGATCCAGCACCGCGCGTCTCGTGAGGGCTGTCGGGCCCTGCACCTGACCATCGTCGGCAGCGACGCCTTGCCGCTGCCTGGCATGCCGCACGCCACACGGTTGTCGATCATGGCGCTGCTGGCTGAACGCGGCATCGTCTGGCGCGGTGGCCACCGCGCCACAGGCCTGGACGCCCACCGACTTCACCTGGAAGAAGCCCTGGCGCTCGACTTCGACGCCTGCCTCGTTGCGACAGGCGCTGCCGCGCCCTCGTGGCCAGCGGCATCCGGCCTTGCCACCGACGAACGCGGCTTCATCCGGGTCAACCGCGAGCTGCAATGCCTGTCACACCCACAGGTCTTCGCCGCCGGCGACGTGGCGGCCTACGCCGACCCGCGCCCGAAGTCCGGTGTTTACGCGGTACGCGCCGGCCCTGCGCTGTCGCACAACCTGCGAGCCTTCTGCGAGGGTCGGCCCCTGGCACCCTGGCGTCCGCAGCAGCGGGCGCTGTACCTCATCAGTTCAGGCCATCGCCACGCGTGGGCCACCCGGGGCAATTGGTCCTGGAGCGGAAAATGGGTGTGGCACTGGAAAGACTGGATCGATCGGCGCTTCGTGCAGCGATATGCCGCACCGCAGCCGAACGCACCATCATGACGGCTCGGCCCGGTTCGTCCAGTGTGCTGCAACTGCACCATGCACCTGCAACACTGGAGGGCTTGTAACCCATCGAAGGAGATGACATGAGCGACGATTTCGACCTCGTGGTACTCGGTGCCGGCTCGGGCGGCGTGGCCGCCTCGCGGCGGGCGGCGGCCCATGGCGCGCGCGTGCTCATCGCCGAGGCCAGCCGGGTCGGTGGCACCTGCGTCATTCGGGGCTGCGTACCCAAGAAGCTGATGATGTACGCGGCCGGCTACGCACAGGCGTTCGATGAAGCACGCAGCTATGGCTGGAGCGGTACCGTGCCGTCGTTCGAGATGCACCGCTGGGCAGACGCCAAGGCTGCCGAGATCGATCGGCTCGAAGCCATCTACCGCAAGCTGCTGGCGGACTCGGGCGTCGAGCTCGCGCAGGGCCGTGCGCAAC
Source organism: Burkholderiaceae bacterium (assembly GCA_013360485.1). Taxonomy (GTDB): domain Bacteria; phylum Pseudomonadota; class Gammaproteobacteria; order Burkholderiales; family Burkholderiaceae_C; genus Pseudaquabacterium. Next base: position 9,068 of record JABWBN010000039.1, read on the forward strand.
TGATGGGCGGGGGCCGTGTCGCGATCGGCAGCCGCATCGTGCGCGCCACGCGCATATTGGTAGCAACCGGCGGCGCGCCCGCGCACGACGCCCTGCCGGGACTCGCGACCGCGATGACATCCAACGACGTGCTCGACATGCGCGCCCTGCCCGCCAGCCTGCTCGTGGTGGGTGGCGGTTACATCGCAGTGGAGTTCGCCGCCATCCTCGCCGGGCTCGGCGCGAAGGTGACACTGGCCTTCCGCGACACGCTGCCGCTGCGCGGCTTTGACATCGACTTGCGCAAGCGCCTGGCACAGGCGTTGGCGGGCCGCGGCATCGATCTGGCCGCCGGAGTCGCACTGACGACGCTGTCACACGGAGCCGACGGCTATACCCTGCACCGCGCCGATGGTTCGACCCTACAGGCATCGGCAGCGCTCAACGCAACGGGTCGACGACCGAACACAGCCGATCTGGGCCTCGAAGCGGCCGGCGTGCAACTCGACAGCCGGGGCGCCATTGCCGTCGATGCGGACAGTCGCACCAGCGCACCGGGCATCTGGGCCATCGGAGACGTGACCCAGCGCGTGAACCTCACACCGGTAGCCATCGCCGAGGGCCGGGCGTTCGCCGATACCGAATTCGGCCGGCGCCCCACGCGGGTGGACCACCGCACGGTGGCATCGGCCGTCTTCACCGACCCGCCCATCGCCACCGTCGGCCTGAGCGAAGCCGATGCCGCGAAGCGCGGACCGGTCGACATCTACGAGTCGGAGTTCCGGCCAATGAAAACCGCCTTCGCCGGTTCGGCGGCCCGCACCTACATGAAACTGGTGGTCGATGGCCTGAGCGACCGTGTGCTCGGCGTACACATGATCGGTGCCGATGCACCGGAGATCGTCCAGAGCCTGGCCGTCGCGTTGACCTGCGGCGCCACCAAGCGCGACTTCGACCGCACGGTGGCCGTGCACCCCACCGCCGCCGAGGAGTTCGTGCTGATGCGCGAGCCTGCGCGCCGGGTGGCTGGTGCGAGCTCACGATCGCAGTGAGCATCACGGCACACTGGAGATGCACCCGAAGCGTAGGCGCTGCGCGCGCGTGCGCGACGAACATACGCTACGGCGTGCGACACATCCTCGCGCTCAACCCGATTTGATGAACGACCGGCGCGAAGGTCATGGCGTCAAGGGATCGGCCGAGCATTGGGCACTCCAGGTGCTTCCAATGGTTCAGGCCTGACAGCGCACTTCCACGCGGCGATTCAGCGAGCGGCCTGCCTCGTCGTCGTTCGGCGCAATGGGACGCGACTCGCCAGCCCCGCTGGCCGTGAGCCGGTCCGCAGCCAGCCCACGCCGCACGAGTTCGTCAACCACGGCACGGGCACGGCGTTGCGACAGTGATCGGTTGTACGACTCTTCGCCTTCGCTGGACGTGTGGCCTTCGATGACGACGCGAGCGCTTCGGGCGGCCGCCAGGCCCTGGTGCAGCGAGTCCAACACGGCAGCCGAACTCGGCCGCAGCGTCGCCGAGTCGAAGTCGAACTGAATCCCGTGGATCACCGAGTCACAGCCCAGCGTCGGCGCAGTCGGGGCGTTGCACGCGGGCAGCGGCCTCGGCGCACCGCGTTCACCGACATAGTGCTTGAACGGCGCACCATTGGTCGAGCGCAGCACCTGCACCGTCCCCTTTTCACCCAGGGAGGCAATGAAGCTGCTGGCTACGCCAGTACGGGGTTCTCGCCCCGTGGCATGCAGAACACGGCCGACGACCGAACCTTCGAGCTTGCCCTGGCGGTCGTAGCATCCGGCCACCGCCGCCCCCGCTTGATCGAGCACCAGCGCAAGTCCCCGGCCCTTCCACTGGCCGCTGAAACCGGTGTCGAGCGGCGCCTCATCCTGACGCCCCTGGCCAATGATCTCGCTGAACTCGAGCCAGACCTGGGGTCCTGGCGTGTCCAGGCCGTGAGCCAGCTCCAGCCGCACCCAGCGCACGGCGTCGCGCCGATGCAGCACCAGTTCGGTCTGCAGCCCGGGCCGCTCATGTGCCGACAGCGTGGCCGACGCAAGCTTGACGAAGCCCTCGGTGGCGGACGTGGCCGACCCATAGACGGCCACCTCACGGATGAAGGTCTGGCGCGGACTCGGTGTCTCTCGCACCGAGGGTACGGCCAGACGCTCGAAGACCGTCGGCGCCGGCAACGCATAGACGAATGCCAGCTTCGTGTTCGGCGGCACTGCACCTGTCACCACTCGCACGGCATCTGAGCCATCGATGGCCAGGATGGCGTGCTCGAGCGTCACTCGCGACGCGGGGTCAGCCTCGACGCGAACTGGAATTGCGCCTTGGGCAAAGCTCAGCAGATCGGGCCCCTGCGGCGCGGCGAGCGCGTGAACGGCCAGCGCAGCGAGTCCGAATGATGCCGATGTGCGCCCGAAGCGCAACGGTCGCCAAGCTCCACTGATGCAACCATCAGGCATCATTTTTCCCGCACATGGGGTGTCGGTACCGCATACCGGACCGTACCGCTCGCGCGACGGACTGGCAAGCAGGCCTTGCCAGAATAAGGACTCCCTTCGCGGCCGACAAGTGCAGGCCATCCAGTGTTCGCGAGCGACTCGCGCTGTCCAGTCACCGCCTGCACCCAGGAGACCGTCGCTCGTCGCACCAGCTCTGGACAATCCGGTCGTTGCGGAACCAGACTCACCCTAACAACCCAATGGGGCAGGCGCATGACCAAGGACTTGAACCGCCAGCTCGTTGCCGACCCTGCCTCGCAACCGACCAGCTACATCGTTCGCTTGGCAGCGGTACACGGCAGCAGTTGCGCTGCGCTCGCCGTTCAGCGCGATTTCATCCGCGCAAGCGACACCGTGGACCCACCGAGCACGTACCTCAGACCCATTGCTGGACGGCATCGGCTGGCGTTGCGGCTCGCGCCACTTCTGGCTTGCGCCGCACTGCAGGTCTCTCCGGCATCGGCGTTGGCGAAAACATCGAACTGCCCCCCGGCCGACTGGGATCGTCCTCGCCTTCAGGCGCTGGTCCGCACCGGATTCACGTTCGACAGCACCACCGAGCGCGACCGCTTCGTGCTCGACATCCTGCCCTGCCTCTCAGCGGCCGACCCCTGGCTGCGCGACAGCCTGGCCTATGAAGCGATGGGCACGCTGCTGCGCAGCGGCCGGCTGCCGCCCAAGCTGATTCAGACACTGGCGCAGGCATTGGTGTCGACCCTGGATCGCCCAGACCCCGACGGGTTCGGGCCACCGTTCGCCGCGCTGGTGCTCAGCGAGTTGGTGCGAGCCGACGCAAAAGCGCGCGCCTTGTCGCCGGCGCAGCTCGACAGCATTGCACAGCGCGGTGCTGCGTTCCTGGCTGGTGTTCGCGACTACCGCAGCTTCGACGAACTCGAGGGCTGGCGCCATGCGGTGGCACATGGCGCCGACCTATTGGCGCAACTGGCGCGTCACCCGGGAGTGGATGACCCCTCATTGCTGAGCGCACTTCGCGATGCGGTGGCCACCCAGGTTGCGCCCGCCGCCCATGCCTATACGCACGGCGAACCTGAGCGCCTGATGGTGCCGATCGTCCTGCTGGCACGCCGCCAGCTGTTCAGCGCGGCCGACTGGCACGCCTGGTTCCGGCAGCTGGCCGACCCGGCCCCGATGGCCGGTTGGGGTGCATCGTTCGGTGACTCGGCAAGCCTGGCCAGGCGCCACAACCTGCGCGTGTTCCTGTTCGCACTGTTGACGGAGGTCCGCATGAACCGGTCGACTGACGACGATGTGCTGTTGCCCGCCGCAGAGTCGGCGTTGCGTTCGATGCAGTGACGGCGCCTGGGCTCCTCCTGCCCACACGTGTTCGGTGCATCGAATCACCTGCGTTGCGGCCCCGAATTGCGATCTGTGCGGGCTATGCCGACACTGTTGGATTGAACGCGGCAGAGGTAAGCCAGGCCGCCCAGTGATCGATGCAGGCCCGCATCTTGGGCAGGCGCTGGCGCTCATGCAGCATCACGGCGTACACCGGTACGGGGGTTTCGGCTGTCAGGTCTGCCAGCACGGGCACCAACTCGCCTCGGGCCACCAGCGGGCCGGCCACGATGTTCACAACACGACCGATACCCACGCCTTCGCGCACCAGCGAAAGCGCCACCGCCGTATTGTCGGTACGGGTATGGCCGCTGACGTGCAATGTGGTCGCTTCGCGGCCCCGCCCCAACCGCCATTGGTTCAACACGAGGCTGGCACTGTTGCCGATCAGATGATGCCCGGCGAGGTCCTCGACACCACGGGGTTCGCCGTGCGTTCTCAGGTAGGCTGGCGAGGCGTACAGCGCCCGCGATAGCTTCCCGATCTCACGCGCGACCAGCGTGTCGCCGGCCGGCGAGCCGGTGCGAATGGCAATGTCCACACCCTCGCGCGCCATGTCGACGATCCGATCATCGGCCAGGATGTCCAGGTGCAGTTGCGGATGATGTTGGTACAGCGATGGCAGACTCGGCGTGATGAGTGCCTGCGCGATGACGCTGGACACGCTGACCCGCACCCAGCCGCTGGGTCCGGCCAGCTTGCCTGTGAGCTCGCTGTGCAGCACCTCCGCCGTTTCCAGCATGCGGCGGGCCGCCGACTGAAACAGGTCACCCTCATCGGTCAGGCTCAGTCCGTGCGTGCTTCGGTGGAGCAGGCGCACGCCGCAGCGCGCCTCCAACCGCGCCAGCGCCCGCGTCACCTGGCTGACAGGCACGTCGCGCTCGCGTGCCGCCGCAGAAAGCGTTCCAAGCTCCACCACGCGGATGAACAACTGGGCATCTTCCAGGTTGATGTTCAGGCTCATGTCGGCATGGTATTGCAGTTCTTGCAAAATCAATTGGCGATTTGGACGGTTTCCATTGGGTTTGTTAGCCAATAGAGTGCAAACCATCGCCACCGGAGAGCACCATGAACCAATCGCCCACCTTGTCCACAAACCTCACCGACTTCGATTTTGATGCCGCGCGCAGGGATGCCGAGGTGCAGCGACGTGCCGCCATGGACGATGTATGGCGCGGCGCGAATGCTGCGCTGGCCACTGCTGGCTCGCACGCGCTGCGCTCGGCGCAACGATTGGCCCATCGCCTGACCCGCCGAGCAGGCAGGCCTGCGCACCTTCGCGTGAGCCCGTTTGCTTGACGCCTGGGTACAGGTGGAGGTGCCCCGCCCGTGGACCCGCCCATCGCACCAGCGCCTAGCCTTCGAACAACGCGCGCACCGCTGCGACGTAGCGCTCGCTCACCGGCACCCGAGCGCCGTCGCGCAACTGGGCACTGTAGACGCCGTCGCCGACGACGCTCAGCGCCACGACCTCGCACGGCCGCACCAGGGCCGTTCGATGCACCCGCAGGAACTCGCCTGCAGGCAGGCGTTGTTCGAGTGCGGCCAGGGTCGCACGGTGAAGCAGGCAACGCCCGGACAAATGCAGCTCGACGTAGTTCCCAGCCGAAGCGAGCCAGCGGATGTCGTCCACCCGGACCCGCTCCAGCGTACCAACCGAGCGCACCACCAGGTGCTGCAGCGGCGGCAGACTGCGGCCGCCCTGCTGCAACTCGCGCTCGTGCACCAGTGCCTGAACGCTGGCGGCGTAGCCGCTACGTTGCTGCTGCTCGAGCAACTGTGCAGCGCGCTGCAAGGCCTGGGCCAGGCGCTGGTCGTTCACCGGCTTGAGCAGGTAGTCGAGCGCATGCACCTCGAATGCCGCCAGCGCGTGCTCGTCGTGCGCGGTGACGAAAACCACCAGTGGCGGGTTGGCCAAAACCGCCAGTTCGGCAGCAAAGGACAGCCCGTGCTGGCGTGGCATCTGGATGTCCAGCAGCACCAGGTCCGCCGGGTTCTGCGCCAACATCACGCGAGCCTCGGGCGCGCCAGCTGCCAGCCCGGTCAACGTCCAGCCGACATGCTCGGCCAGGGCCAACTGCAGGTTGCGGCGCGCCAGCGGTTCGTCGTCAACGACCAGGAGCTTCCAAGGCGACATCCAGGTCCTCCAGGGGCATGCTCAAGCGCAGCCGGAACCGGTCCGATGCGACGTCGGTCTGCAATTGCGCCCTGTCGCCGTACAAGACGTACAGACGTTCGCGCGTCTTGGACAAGCCCACGCCATGCCCTGGCAACAGCGCGGCAGTGGGGTCGTGGGGGTTGTCCAGCGTCACCTGCAAAGTGCCTCCATGCCGCTGCACGTGCAGCTGCAGTGCGCCCTGCAGCCCGCTTTCCAGCCCATGGCGTATGGCGTTTTCCGCCAGCGGCTGCAAGAGCAACGGCGGGCAGGCCCAGCGGGCCCAGTCGGCCGGCTCGATATCGGCCAGCCACTGCAGGCTCGCGCCAAAACGCAGCCGCTGAAGGGCCACATAGTCGTCGACGAAGCGCAGTTCGTCGGCAACGCTGACCCACCGCTGCTGGCTGGCGCGCAGCGCATACCGCAGCAGCTCCGAAAGCCGGCTGAGCGCCAGCAGCGCCACCTCGCGCTCGGCGCCCCGAACCAGGGCGGCAATGCCGTTCAAGGTATTGAACAGGAAATGCGGCTCCAACTGGCCTTGCAGCAGGGTCAGGCGCAAGTTCAGGTTCTCGGCGGACGCGTACAGCGCTGCCTCGCGCTGCCGCTGGGCGTGGCGCCAGAATGCCCAGCCGATCTGCACCGCCATGCCGGCGCTGGCCATCATGGCGTCGACCCAGATGTTCATCGCCGCCCAATCGCCGAACGCCTGGTTGAAGTCCGCCCACGGTCTGCTGCGTGTCAGCAGGCCGATGGCCACCACGGCTGGTGTGGCCAGCGCCAGGTAGACCGGAATCGCCGCCCAGGCGCCGGCGAGCAGCAGCAGCGGGCGGTTCAGCCAGTGGGGCTGGCGGTGCAGCACCCATGCCACCACTGTGCTGAAGCAGACCTGCGGGAGCATCAGCGGCGCCACGACGCTGGCCGCCCGGACCACGGAGATGGCGTTGCCGGAGCGCCGAGCGTCCAGGACGCTGCTCAGCACCAGGCCCAGTGTCACCAGGGTCCAGAACACCAGAACGACGGCCAGATCCTGGCGCAACGACTGCACGGCTGGGCGCGATTCGGTACTCGACATTTCGCGCCACTTTACGGGCTCGCCTGAGCAACCGTGGCGGCGCTCACGTCAGCGGGCGGGGTTTCCATCACTGATGAGTGCACAAGTGCCCAAGCCCGTACCACCATTGCAAGCAGCAGCCCGGCACTTCGGCATGAGCATGCCCAGGTTGCCGGCATCGCTGCCCGAAACGTCCCGACAGCCGATTCACGATACGCCCTCTCACATGAAGACCTGGATCCTCTGCCTGTGTCTGCTGGCCATAGCCCAGCCCTCCTGCGCCCAAGCGAAGCGCCCCAGCCTGGCCGACCTGTCGGCGCAGACGGAGGCCATCGCCCAGCCGTACTTCGACGCCTACATTGCCCGCGACTGGGCCCGTCTGGAACCGCTCCTGGATGACCACATCCGGTTCGACGACGCCACGGCCAGCGTCGTCTTCGGTGCCGTCGGCAAACGGGGGGAAAGCCGAGCTCATGAAGGCGCTGCGCGAGACCTACGCCGCCATCCGCGACATGCGCTATCACCCGATCAGCCAGTTCGCTTCTGGCGAACACATGGTATTCGTGGGTGAACTGCAGTGGAGCCTGGGTCTGCCGGACGGCTTGATCGTGGACACCCGCATGCCCTTCGTGGTGCGCCTGCAGGTACGCAACGGCAAGGTGCTCGAGCATCAGGACACGGCGGACTACAAGCCCTTCGTGGTGGCGCTGCATGCCGCGCGCGCGAAAGCGGCGCGGTCCGGCACCACGTCGCCACAGCCGGTCGCGCCGGCCGCACCTGCCGCAAAGAGCGGTGGTTGATGATGCCGGGCGCGCCGCTTGGCCTATGCACCGCGCCCCATGCAACCCCTCCAATGCGCAGCCAATTCCACCATGCGGTTGGCGAAGCCCCACTCGTTATCGAACCAGACCAGCAGGTTGGCCAGCCGCTCGCCGCTCATGCGCGTCTGGCTGGTGTCGACGATGGCAGAGTGCGCGCTGTGGTTGAAGTCGATCGACGCGTGCGGATCACCGGAATACGCCAGGCGGCCGCCGTAGATCGCCTCGCCTTCATGCCGCAGGCAGGCGTTGACAGCCGCCGCCGTGGCCGGCCGGGCCAACGTGACGACCAGATCGATCGCCGACACATTGACCACCGGCACGCGTATCGCCTTGGCCTGGACGCGGCCGGCCAGTTGCGGCAGCAGGCGCTCGACCCCGCGGGCCAACCCAGTGGACACCGGGATCATCGATTGCATGGCCGATCGCGTGCGACGCAGATCCGCATGGTGGTAGCCGTCGATGAGCGGCTGGTCGTTCATCACCGAGTGCAGCGTCGTCATCAGGCCGTGCTCGATGCCGAACGCCCGATCCAGGATGTCGAGCACCGGAACGATGGCATTGGTGGTGCAGGAAGCAGCAGAGACCAGCCTGTCGTCGGCGCCCAGCGATTCCTGGTTGAGGCCAAAGACGATGGTGCGATCGACATCGCTGGCGCTGTTGCCCGGATGCGAAAGCAGCAGCCGCGGGCAGCCGGCGGCCAGGAACGCTTCCAGCTCATGGCGGTGGCCGTAGCGGCCCGAACACTCCACCAGCAGGTCGACGCCCAGTCCTGCCCAGTCGACGGCCTCGGGCGATGTGGCGTGCGAGACCGCAACCGGTCGCCCATCGATGAGCAGCCGCTCGCCCGCGACCTCGACCTGACCCCGGAAGCGGCCATGCGTGGAGTCGAAGCGCGTCAGGTAGGCCATGCTCTCGACGTCGGCGGGCTCGTTGATGGCCACGACGGCAAGTTCCTCGCCCAGTTCCGACTCATGCAAAGCCCGCAGAAAGCAGCGGCCGATGCGGCCATAGCCGTTGATCGCGATGCGCAGGGTCATGGTGCTGTGGTCAAGTCTGGGTCGCAACGATGGCGTAGGTCTTGGTCACCGCTTCCAGCACTTCGAATGAGCCACGGAATCCCGCGGGAATGTAGATCGCCTCGCCCGCACCGGCCTCCTGAAACGTGCCGTCCTCACGGTGCACGCGGCAGCGCCCTTGCAGCACTGTGAAAAGCTCGTGCTCGCCGGCGGCCATCTCGATGCGCCAATGGCCAGGCTCGCAGCGCCAGACGCCGCAGTAAAGACGGCTGCCGTCCAGGTCGGCATCCACACAGTTCCAGGTGTCGCGCCTCGGGTTGCCCTGCAGCAGCCGCTCGGACTTGGGACGGTCGGACTCGGGCTGTCCCGGCATCACCGACTGCAGCTTCAGCAGGGGCAGGCTCTCGTTCATCGCAGGTGGGTTCCGCTGTAGGTGGTGCATTGTCTCCCTGTCGCAGCAGGCGGTGGTGGCCGTACGCGAAGGCCGAGGCAAGCTAGGAGACTGTGCGGGCGGCCAGGGACTTCTGGGCGTCGGTTTCGCAAAGTGCCAAGTCCGGACGGTCCAAATGCCAGTGGACCCGAGGCGACAGCCGTCGGACACTGGCGGGCATGACGACGCAGCTCTGATCGGACTCAAGGTCGCCCAACTCGGGCAACTCCTCGCCAGCCCCTTCGCCGCGAAAACGCGGGCAGACTTCGGTGCCGAGGTGATGGAGATCGCTCCGCCCGGTGCAGGCGACTCCCCGCACAAGCGGCGCATCTTGAAGGACTGCATTTCCGTGTGGACGCAGGTGAAGTTGTGCAACACGCGCTCACTGGCACTCGACCTTCCAGCGCCCGAGGGCCAGGACATGGTGCGCCGCCGGGCGTCCCGACCCGATTCGCATGCCGACCTGTCCCGCGTGCGCGTGTCCACGCGGGTGGTGTGCGGCCGCCAGGACCCGGTGACCCCGCCGGCCAACCACCAGGCCATGACCGCGGAGCTGAAGCAGTGGCTCGGCGCGAGGGCCTGATCGTCCCGTCTGTCCACAGTATGAAATGCCGTCAATGAGACCTCATGAAGCGACGCACCCTCGTCACCGCACTGGGCGCTGCCACACTGTCGGCACATCCGTCTTTGCGCGCGCAAGGGGCCTATCCCCAGAAGCCGGTCACCCTGGTGGTGCCCAGCTCACCCGGTGGCACCACCGACTTCACCGCGCGTCTGATCGCTGATGACCTGTCGCGCGCGCTGGGCCAGCCGGTGGTCATCGACAACAAGCCCGGCGGCGCCGGCAACATCGGCAACCAGTTCGTCGCCAGGTCCCGGCCCGACGGCCACACCTTGCTGGTGGCCTACAGCGGCTACCAGGTCGGCAATCCGCACCTGTTCGCCAATGCCGGTTGGGACCCGCTGAAGGACTTCACGCCCGTGGCCATGCTCACGCGCGCGCCCCAGGTCATCGTGGTCAACGCCAGACTCAAGGCCAATACGGTTGCTGAGCTGGTGGCGTTTGCCAAGGCCAACCCCGGCAAGTTGAGATACGCCTCGTCGGGCAGCGGCTCGATCCAACACATCGCGGGCGAGTTGTTCAAGCAGATCACCGGCACGTTCATCACGCACCTCCCCTACCGCGGTGCCGGCCCCGCCGTGCAGGACCTGATCAACGGCCGGGTAGAACTGTTCATGACCACGCCCGCATCGGTGGTTCAGCACGTCAGGTCGGGCAAGCTGAAGGTACTGGCAGTTTCCAGCAACGCGCGCTTGGCGGCGCTGCCCCAGGTGCCCACTGCCGTGGAGGCAGGACTCATGGGCTTTGCGCTGGATTCCTGGTTTGCACTCTGGCCCTGCAGGCATGCCCACTGATGTGGTTCAGAGGCTCAGTAGTGAAATCGACAAGATCCTGGTGTCGCCCGAAGTCAGGCGCCGGGCCGAAGACGCGGGTACGTCGGTGGAGCTGATGAGCCCATCGCAGTTGGCCGACTACACGCGCAAGGTACTGGACTACTGGGGGAAGGTCATCAAGACAGCCAATATCACCGCCGATTGACGGGAGCCGTGACCAGGTGTCTGCATGCGCTTGTCCGCCATTCTCATCGCTGCCCGTACGCCCCGAAAGGATCAGTATCGGCGGACGATCTGCGTCGGGTTGGCGGACTGTGCGCACGAATGGCGGCCGGGATGCGACGGCGCACCTACTGCATGCCGTGCTGGCCGCGGGTGCTGATGTTTTCGGCGATGGCTTTCATGGTCTGTTCCACAAGGTTGTGTGACAGACCGTGTCGCAACCGCTGTTTAGCCTAGAAGCGACAAGGCCTTGATTCCGTTGGGAATCAAGGCCTTGCGTGCGCTAACGGCATTCGGTGGGGTGGCTGATGGGACTCGAAATGACGACCTAAGTTCTTGATCTCACTTGGAGTTTTCGCGTTCGGAAATTTGATCGTTCCCCCGCTTGTTCCCCCACACTGCACACGCAGCAAAGAGACTTCGAACCCGCGACATTCTGTGCCGTCCACGGCCGTGCCGCAACGTCTCATCACGTCCCACGTTCGTCCTGGCAATTTCGCGAGAGCAAACCTTTGGATCATGGCGCGAACATGGCCTGCAAAGTCTGCAGCGTCGCAGCCAGCGTAGCCGGGCGCAAGGCACCCAATCGCTTGACCAAGCGTACACGGTCGAGCGTTCGAATCTGGTCCAGCACGATCAGGCCCTGCTTGCCCTGGAAGGTCAGTGCGATACGAAAGCGCGCGGGCCTTGACCCGGTGGTCATGGGCGCCACGATCGCAGTGCGCAAGTGCGCGTTCATGTCGTTGGGCGAGATCACGACGCAGGGTCGGGTCTTCTGGATCTCACTGCCCACCGTCGGATCGAGCTGGGCCAGCCAGATGTCACCGGTCTTCATCACCAAACCAGTTCATCGTCGCCCTCGTTGGCGACCTCCGGCCAGACCAGTGCGTCGCCGCCCTGTTCGGCCAGACGTCGCGCGTCCTCGGCCCAACCTTCACGCGGATTGCGGCGGACGGCGCGAATCTCGATCACGCCATCGCGCACCTGCAGGTCGGCCATGCCTTCCAAGCCGACCTGGGCCAGTATGGGCTTGGGAATCAGCACGCCCTGCGAGTTCCCCATCTTGCGGATGGCCACTTCCATGATCTGCACTCCATATTGTACGTAAGCACAATGGTAGCACGCCACCAGCTGTGCGTCGCCGTCGATTCGCGTCCTCGTGCAATGCGGCCAGATCTCATGGCGACATCGCCGGAGCAGGAGACAGCTTGACCTGGTCATGCTAGGTTGGCCATACTGCTCATACTGACCATTACAGTCATGGGAGTTCAGCATGATCACTGAGACCAGCGCCGTCGCCTTCCGTCAGAACCTGGGCGAAATGCTCAATATCGTCCAGTACCGCAACGACAGCGTCCTGATCAAGAAGGATGGCAAGCCCGTTGCGGCCCTCATCGACGCCCGTCTGTTCGAACGCATACGACGGATGCAGGAGCGCTTTGATGCGTTGTGCGACCGCCTCGAACTGACCTACGCCGGTGTGCCCGAAACACAGGCGCTGGCCGAGATCGAGCGCGCAACCGCTTGCGCGCGCACTGAGACTGCCAACGCTTGGCGTGTCGCCGGCCGCCTGCCAGCCCTGCCCGACCAGCGCATGAAGCGCGCGGCGAAACCGGCGATGCCGGCCACGAAGGCCGCCCCGGCCAAGCGCCGAGCGGCTGCGGCAAAGACCAAGGCAGCGCGCTGAGCACCGGCATGCGGCTTGTGCTCGACACCAACGTGCTGGTTTCGGGCCTGCTGTTTCCGGGCGGCCCGCCGTCGCGCCTGGTCAAGGCGTGGCGCTCCGGAGCCTTCGAGCTGGTGATCTCCGACTTCGTGATCGACGAACTGACGCGAACCTGGGCGCACCTGGCACCCAGGCTGAAGGCATCGCCCGTGGATCTGGCCGACTTCATCGACACGATCGGCGTGCGGGCCGAGTTGCTGCGCATCGATGCGGCCATGCTCGCACATGCCACCTCGGCCGGGTTGCGTGACCCGAACGACTTGGCCGTCCTTGCCCTGCTCATCGGCTCGGGCGCCGACCACCTGGTCACGGGTGACAAGGACGTGCTGGTCCTGGCCGATACCTATCCGATCCTGTCGCCCGCAGAATTCGTGGACCGATTCGTGCCATGAGGGGTCGCGCAAGCTCAGTCAGCCGCTCCAAACCCGCTGCGGACCAGGTCCGTGATCCGAATCGCCATGCTGCGCGCAGGATCGAACGGAAGGTCCTCGAATCCGAAGGCCGCACAGAGCGCCCGGACATCGTCATCCAGCGGATGCGTCAGCACGCAGAAGCAACCGACTTGGTCGGACAGGCGCACCGCGGTGGTGAGCGCATAGAACATCAACGATCGCGCAATGCCCTGCCCTTGCAACCGCAGGTCGACCGCCAACTGGCCCAGCAGGATGGCGGGCAACGGGTCGGGTCGATGGCGTTGCCGCGCCTTGGGCAACCAAGCTCGCTCGACCTGCGCCGTCGACAGGCTCACGTAGCCGACGATGCCGCCAACGTCCGCACCACAGATCACGGTCGTCCGCGAGACGCCCAGTTCCTGGTTGCGCCAGGCGTGTCGGCGGAACCAGTGGTTCAATGCGTCGCGCCCGCAATCGAATGCCGCCGTGTCGTCGTCGGCCGCCAGGGGTCGCGGCGGCGTGAAGGCGGACGTTGAGCCCGAGTTCACTTCTGCCAGACGGGGCGGGTCTTGGACAGTTTTCGAAGCGCCGGCACTTCCCTCGCCGGCGCAATGGCCCAGGCCTCGAACCTGGCCCAGTCCTTCGCCGGAATCGTCACGATGCGGCGGTTGAGCAGGTCGGACTCGGCGGCTTCGAGGGCGCGCCGCCTCACGAAGTCGCTGAGACTGGTACTGGCCTGTTCGGCCGCGGCCTCCAGTAAGGCACGTTCGCTGGCATTGACGCGAACACTCAGAACGGCGGTGGTAGCGCGTGGCATGAGGACTTCCCCAAGAGTCGTATGACAATCGCATACAAGGCCACGAAACGCTATTCTCAACCCGACCGGGAGCGCCTGAGATGGCGCTACGGGTGAACCCCTCTTTTCGCGGGCAGGGACGCCGTCCGGCGTTCAGCCGGTCCGCGCTCGCGCGGCGCGCATCGGGCACTTCAGCCGTGCAGCGATTTCAGCGCCACCTCCGGCGCCGTGGCCACGATCTTGAGCAGCGCAGCGGCCGGGCGATGTCCCGATTGCTGTTGAACCGTGACCGGTGACGGCTCCGGGTTGGACATGCTACGCGGCTTTCGATGTGGTGCGGTTGTCGGCATCGGGGCGC
>JABWBN010000269.1 GCA_013360485.1 Burkholderiaceae bacterium
GCACCTCGCGCCGGACCACCGCGGTCCAGCGCGGCAGGTCGTAGAGGTCGCGCACGGGCAGCATGTGCACGCGATCGCGATCGGCCTGTGGCAAGGCTTGCCGGATCATCTCGGCGCGCTCGCGCCAGGTCCACGGGTTGCGCGGCGTGCGCGCGTGGAACGCCGAGCCGATGACCACCACCACGTGCGGCGCGATCCGCAGCGCTTCATGCAGCAGTCCCACATGGGCCCGGTGCACGGGCTGGAAGCGGCCGATCAGCACGGCGACATCGGCTGTCGGCGCCGCGGGCCCGGATGTGACGACGGCGGCCGGGGCGGCTGGCCAGGCTGGGGCAGACTCGGTCATCGGTGTGCGGCGCGCAAGGGCAGGGCCGCCAGTGTCGCCGATCGCGCAACCGGTCACACATCCGTACACCGGCGCGGGACCGATGCCCGCTGGAGCGGCGCCACAATGCGCTTATGGCCTGTGCACGTCCCACCCTGTCGGTTGACCGCGGGTTCAGCCTGATCGAGATCGCGGTCGTGCTGGCGATCATCGCCATCCTGGCCGCGCTGGCACTGCCCGATCTGTCTCACCGCATCATCCGCGAGCAGGTGGTCGAAGGTGCCAAGCTCGCCGACGTGGCCAAGACACCGGTGGGTACGGCCTGGGTGTCGCACCTGCCGCTGCCGGTCGACAACGCCGCCGCGGGACTGCCGCCGCCCCAGAAGGTGGTGGGCAACATGGTGCAGTCGGTCACCGTCGAAGACGGCGCCATCCACGTCACCTTCGGTTTCAAGGCGCACGAGCGCATCCGGGGGCGCACGCTGAGCTTCCGCCCCGCCGTGGTGGAAGACGCCCGCGTGGTGCCGGTGGCCTGGCTGTGCGGCCAGGCCCAGCCCGTGCCCGGCATGCGCGCGATGGGCCGCGACCGAACCGACCTTCAGCCCGAATACCTGCCGCTGAACTGCCACGCGCCGCGGTGATCAGCTGGGTTGCGGCGGCAGCGAGGTGGCGGTGCCCGCAATTGCACCTGCGTTGCGGGATCGTGGGGATCGGTCGACAAATAAGCTGATCGTCTGTGAGTGGGGCGAACGGGCTGAGGTCGGACGACCCATCCTGGCAAGAGCATGGGCGCTGAGCGTGGCGTCAAACGCCGGCAGACGCCAGATCGGTCACGATTGCGCCCGAACGTGTCTTCCAGAAGTAGCCCTTATCCAAGATCAGTTTTCCGCTATCGTAAGCGGTCAGCAGCCGCTCGAGATAGCTGTTGAATCCGACGGCGCTGACCTCCGGGCCGAACCCTCGGCCAGCGTAGACGATCTGGCCTCTCACGCCTGCTTTGGTGGGCGCAACGTCAACATACACCTTGTCGAAATGGCCGCTGTCACCAATCGGGACCCACTTGCGGCACCAATCCACAGGCCGTGCCTTTAGGTGTGGTTGGATATCACTGGCACGAACCCGCTGCCAGACACCGGAGGCCATGAACTGGGCCTCGATGCTCTTCATCATCCGCCACAGACTGACCATGCGTTCGAGGTCGACCCAGTCGTACATGTTGACAAACAACGCTGGTCCGGGGTGGCGAGCGGGGTACGCCGGTGAGAAGGCCTCACGTGTGACACCATTGAACCGCCGATAGGCGGCGCGCACTTCGTCGGGTAGCCTGACGTGCATCGCCTTCTCGGCGGCTTCGATCTGCGCCGCGCTGGCCGGCGGGTTCAGGCTCACGGTCGTGTGACGCCAGGTTTGCATGAAGTGCTCGAGTCGGTCGAAAATGGCCATTCGCTCGCTCACATCGCACTGCGGCGTTCGCAGCCTTGCGTCATGCGCCCGCGTCAGACAACTGCGCTACCGGCGCACCAGCGGCCGTCCGCCAGGAGTTGTCGCGATTGAGCACCAGCTTGCCGCTCTCCCAGCCGTCCAGTAGTCGCCCGAAGTAGCTGTTGAAGCCGTCAGCGCTGACGAGGGGTCCGAATCCCTGGCCAGCGTACACGATTTGCCCGCGGGTCCCCGCCTTGGCTGGGGCGAGATCGACGTACACCGCATCGAAGTGCCCGCTGTCGCCGACGGGGATCCACTTGGGATGCCAATCGAGCGGGCGCGCCTTGCGGTGTGGGGGGATCTGGCTGAGGGGAACATCCTGCCAAGCGCCCGACTCCTTCATCTCGGCTTCCATGCCCTTGAGCGTGCGCCAATGCTTGACCATGCGGTCGAGATCGGCCCAGTCGTAGGCATACAGAAACAGCGCCGGTCCTCGCGGCCGGGTAGGGCTCGGTGGGGTCACCTCGTCGCGTGTGGTGCCATTGAAGCGACGATAAGCCGCGCGCACTTCGGCAGGTAGCTTGACGCTCATTGCCGCTTCCGCTGCTTCGATTTGCTCGGGACTGGCGGGTGGATTCAAGCGGACGGAGGTGTGTCGGAAGGCCTCCATGAACCCTTCCAGCCGATCGAGGACTGCTGATTTCATTTTCGTGCTGCCTACCCCTAGTGGATCAGTGGATGTCCGTCACCTGAACCCAGAACTTCTCGTTGGGGATGACCCGTTCAGTCCTGAAGAAGCCGGAGAGCAGACTTCCCCCAGTCCGGTTGTGGTCCAGGTTGATGTAGCGTACCGACGTACCGGACGGGTTGTAGGCCGCCCCGTTCTTGGTAATCGCGAAAGGAAATTCGTCACACGAGCAGTTCGGACTCTGCGGTGTTGGGCACGAGCTGGATCCAGAGTAGGGGCGAATCGCAGCAAGCGAGTTCGGTAGGACGCAGGCGGCATCTCTGTTCAGGATCGAGTCTTCTAGCGTACCTCGGATGAGACCCATGTACTGAGGATCCCCCGGTTCGTCGGCGACGACTCTGGTGCCGGGAACAGGCAGGAAGACACCGGGCGACCTCTCGGTTCTGTACGCATCGGTCGTGGTCTGCGCCTGGAAGACGTGTAGCGCTTCCTCCGCCACGCTTCCCGTTGCGCTGATCCTGAAGACCGGCGCCGCCTCTTCGAAGATGCAACCTTCGGAAGGGGTACCGTCACCGGTGGCGACCCCCTTGTCGCACCGCAGGCCTTGGGGAAAGAGCCATGACGCGCTGCTGTCCGCGTCGATGTTGAACACCCCGGTGGTGTCCCGTCTCGGCGTGCCGTTCACGCTGTAGGCGTAGCTGGGTGCATAGACAGCAAACTGAGTGATGTTGCCCTGCGGGTCCTGGCCCTCGTACGACCATTTGAAGTTGACGTCGAATGCCCCGGTCGAGCCCGAATGGCTGGCCGCGGACAGCGTTATCAGTCCGATCTCACTGGTGTTGACCTCGAACCCCCGCACGCCGCTGTTGGTCGGCATGGTGGTGCCACCATTGGGCTGCAGCGTCACGAAGATGCCGGGCTGCAGATGGGCCGGAAAGCCCGGATCGAAGACGAATGACTGGGCGCTCACATCGATCTTGTGGGTCTTGCCCAGGCGATTGGATCCGCCATAGGCATGCACGCGTGTTTCGATGACGAGCGTTCCAACGTCGTGGGTGCTGATCTTGGCGGCCGGAACGCCTGGCCGGTAGAACTCCCAGGCGCTGTCATCGGTGCGGCGCATCAGATCGACGCTGATCATCGTGGGCGAGCTTACGTACTGCTGGCAGTACTTGTGCCGGCTCATCAAGACGGCACCGGGATGCCCGCCGATCGGCACAGTGCGGAAGTCACTGTCGGTACATGGCACTTCATCGGATGCCGCCAGGACATTGCCGCCACGATCGGTGCCGCCCGTCGGTTGTTCGGGTCGCGGAATGGCCGGGTCATAGACCCAGCGCACCAGCGGCGTCTTGCGCGGGTGGGTTGCCTGTGGTGCAGCTTCCGCGCAGGCGGCGGCCAGTGAAGCCAGCAGCGCCAGCGTGATGGAGATCGGAACCTGTCGCATGTCACTCCTTGAATGATGTTGTTGCCGCGGTCAGTGCGACAGCGGCCGACGCTAACGCAATAAAGCGGCGGCATACAAGCGCAATCACAGGCGTCCCCTAGAACTAGGGGCGTGATCGAGTGGTATAGCGCAACCGAACGTTGTAGACCGTGTCCGGCTGTGTGGCGAGCCCAGACCTGAGCTGAGCGCGCCACAGCAACAGGGCGCTGGTGCGGGCGCGGAGACTGCGTGCTGGCCTTCAGGGCTGCCGTGATTGGGGTGCATCCAGCACCGCCAGCGCATGCTCGTATCCGCGCTGCACGATGCGATCGAAGCGGTTCCACTGCAGCAGGCCCACCCGCTCCAGCGGTGGGTTGAAGTACAGGTCGGCCTGGGTGCGCGAGCGGCGGCTGCGCGAGATGCTGTAGAGCACCATCACCGTCATCAGATAGGCCGCCAGCGAGGGCAGGCGGTAGCGCTTGCGCCGCGGCGTGCGGAACTGGTCGACGAACAGCGACCAGCCGCCGGGCACGTCGTCGAGGTCGACCTTCAGCGGCTGGCGGAAGTCGAGGTCGATGCCGATGACGCGGCCCACGCCGCGCTGCGCGCGCATGACGTCCACCGGGAAGTTGTTGAAGCTGCCGCCGTCGCACAGCAGCTCGCCTTCGTGCAGCACCGGCGGCAGCGCGCCAGGGATCGCGGTGCTGGCGCGCAGCACCTTGGCCAGAGGGCCGCGGCGCAGCACCTGCTCGCGGGCCTGGCTGTAGTTGGTGGTCACGCAGAAGAAGGGCTTCCACAGGTCTTCGGCGTCGGCATCGCTGCCCAGCAACTGGTGCACGGCCTGCTGCAGGATGCGGCGCAGGCGCCGGCCGCGGAACAGCGACAGCGAGGGCCAGGGGTTCCAGTCGCCGGTGGGGTTGTCGCCGAAGGCGCGGCGCGCGTTGGCCAGCACCGTGTCGTAGGGTTGGTCGGATGCCACGTAGGCGGCCATCACCGCGCCGATGCTGGTGCCGCCGACGGCGTCGATCTCGATGCCACGCTCGCGCAGCGCGCGCCACACGCCCAGGTGGGCGAGCCCG
>JABWBN010000040.1 GCA_013360485.1 Burkholderiaceae bacterium
AGGCGCCTGGCGTCGATGTCAAGCCTGCCGACGGCGCTGCCGGCGACGGAGCCAAGCCGGCGGTCAAGCGCGTCCGCAAGGCGGCCGGTCCCGGCACCGGCCAAGCCTAAGGAGTCATAGAACATGCTGCAACCCGCACGTCGCAAGTTCCGCAAGGAACACAAGGGACGCAACACCGGTGTCGCCACCCGCGGCAACAACGTCTCGTTCGGCGAATTCGGCCTCAAGGCCACCGAGCGCGGCCGCATCACGGCGCGCCAGATCGAAGCGGCCCGCCGTGCGATCTCGCGCCACATCAAGCGCGGTGGCCGTATCTTCATTCGCATCTTCCCTGACAAGCCGATCTCCCAGAAGCCCGCCGAGGTGCGCATGGGTAACGGCAAGGGCAATCCCGAGTTCTACGTGGCCGAGATTACCCCGGGCAAGGTCCTCTACGAGATCAACGGCGTGCCCGAGGCACTGGCCCGCGAAGCGTTCACCCTGGCCGCAGCCAAGCTGCCGCTGCGCTGCACCTTCGTGGCTCGCCAGGTCGGCGCCTGAGTTGGAGAACCCCATGAGCAAAGCATCTGAACTGCGCGCCAAGGACATCGCGGGCCTCGAGAAGGAGGTCAACGACCTGCTCAAGGCTCACTTCGGCCTGCGCATGCAAAAGGGCACGCAGCAGTTGGGCAATACCGCCACGCTGGGCAACACCCGGCGCGACATCGCTCGGGCCAAGACCATCCTGGCCGAGAAGAAGAAGGGAGCTGCGCAATGAGCGAAGCCCAGACCCCCGCGACGAATACCCGCACCCTCGTGGGTCGCGTCGTCAGCGACAAGCGCAACAAGACGGTGACCGTGCTGGTCGAGCGTCGCACGATGCACGAGCTGTACGGCAAGATCGTGGGCCGCTCGCGCAAGTACCACGCCCACGACGAGAAGGGCGACTACCACCTGGGCGACGTGGTCGAGATCGCCGAGGGTCGGCCGATCAGCAAGACCAAGTCATGGGTGGTGACCCGTCTGGTCCAGAAGGCCGCACTGGTCTGAACGGCGCAACCCGTGAAGGTGCGGGGTCTCGTGACCCCGCACGCGCAAGGCGGTCGCATTGCCTCGATACTGGCATGCGGCCGTTTTGCATTTTCACGAGGAGCACACCATGATCAAGGTCGGGGATCGCCTGCCGGCGACCACTCTCCAGGAGTTCATCGAGGTCGAGGGCAATGGCTGCAGCCTGGGCCCCAACGCGTTCGAGGTTCAGCGCGCCTGCGCAGGCAAGCGCATCGCCGTGTTCGGGCTGCCCGGCGCCTACACGCCCACCTGCTCAGCCAAGCACCTGCCGGGGTTTGTCGAGAAGGCGGCGCAATTGCGTGCGGCCGGGGTCGACGAGATCTGGTGTGTGTCGGTCAACGACGCGTTCGTCATGGGCGCCTGGGGTCGCGACAATGCGACGGCAGGGAAGGTGCGCATGATGGCCGACGGCAGCGCCGACTTCGCCCGAGCCACCGGCCTGACGCTCGATCTCACCAGCAAGGGCATGGGCCTGCGCTCAAATCGCTATTCGATGTTGGTGGATGACGGTGTCGTGCGTACGCTCAATGTCGAGGGCCCCGGCCAGTTCGCGGTGAGCGATGCCGATACGCTGCTGCGCCAGGCCAGCGATACCCCGCGCGACGCGGGCCGCTGAAGATACCCCGCGCGACGCGGGCCGCTGAAGACACCCCGCGTGACGCGGGCCGCTGCAGCTGCGCCACACGGGGCTTGACATCGCAGCGGCCCCATCACATAATCTCACGCTTCGCCGTTGACGAGAGGCGCTGGACAAAATCGCATTCGCGATCAGCGCGTCAGCGGATCCGCCCCAAGCGTTGCGTTGCCGAGCGATCGGCGTGCAATGACGGGCCCAAGACTGACCGGCAAGCCCAGAGTTGCGGGCGTGCGGGGACAAGTTGGGGACACAAATGATCCAAATGCAATCGCGACTCGATGTCGCCGACAACACGGGCGCGAAGTCCGTCATGTGCATCAAGGTGCTCGGTGGTTCCAAGCGCCGTTATGCCGGCATCGGCGACATCATCAAGGTGTCGATCAAGGAAGCCGCGCCGCGTGGCCGCGTCAAGAAGGGCGAGGTCTACAGCGCCGTCGTGGTGCGCACCGCAAAGGGTGTGCGCCGTCAAGATGGCTCCCTGGTCAAGTTCGATGGCAATGCGGCGGTGCTGCTCAACGCCAAGCTCGAGCCGATCGGCACGCGCATCTTCGGCCCGGTCACGCGCGAGTTGCGCACCGAGCGCTTCATGAAGATCGTCTCGCTGGCGCCAGAGGTGCTCTGAGCGCGCGTGACCAACAAGGACTGGCCATGAACAAGATTCGCAAAGGCGACCAGGTCATCGTGCTGACCGGCCGCGACAAGGGCAAGCGTGGCACTGTCACGCTGCGTGTGGATGTCGATCACATCGTCGTCGAAGGCGTGAATGTGGTGAAGAAGCACGTCAAGCCCAATCCCATGAAGGGCACGACGGGTGGCGTGGTCGACAAGACCATGCCTATCCATCAATCGAATGTCGCGATCTACAACGCGGCCACCGGCAAGGCTGATCGCGTGGGCATCAAGACGCTCACCGATGGCAAGCGCGTGCGCGTCTACAAGTCCAGCGGCGAAGAGATCAAGGCGTAAGAGGTCGACATGGCTCGTCTGCAACAGTTCTACCGCGAAAAGGTCGTGCCGGACCTCATGAAGAAGTTCGGCTATCAGTCCGTCATGCAGGTCCCGCGCCTGACCAAGATCACGCTCAACATGGGTGTGAGCGAAGCTGTGGCCGACAAGAAGGTGATGGATCATGCCGTCGGCGATCTCACCAAGATTGCCGGCCAGAAGCCGGTGGTCACCAAGTCTCGCAAGGCCATCGCTGGCTTCAAGATCCGTGAGAACCTGCCCATCGGCTGCATGGTCACGCTGCGTGGCGTGCGCATGTATGAGTTCCTCGATCGTTTCGTGACCATCGCCTTGCCTCGTGTGCGCGACTTCCGTGGCGTGTCCGGTCGCGCATTCGACGGCCGCGGCAACTACAACGTCGGCGTCAAGGAACAGATCATTTTCCCCGAGGTCGAGTACGACAAGATCGATGCGTTGCGTGGTTTGAACATCAGTTTCACCACCACCGCCAAGACCGACGACGAGTGCAAGGCGCTGCTCGCTGCCTTCCGCTTCCCGTTCAAGAACTGAGGTGCCCTGTGGCCAAACTGTCCCTCAAGCAGCGCGAACAGAAGCGTGAGCAGCTCGTCGCCAAGTACGCCAAGAAGTACGCCGAGCTCAAGGCTGTCGCCAATGATGCATCGAAGTCCGACGAGGAGCGCTACCTGGCCCGCCTGGAGCTGCAGAAGCTCCCGCGCAATGCCAACCCGACGCGCCTGCGCAACCGTTGCGAACTGACTGGCCGCCCCCGTGGCACGTTTCGCACCTTCGGCCTCGGCCGCAGCAAGATCCGCGAACTCGCCTTCAAGGGCGACATTCCCGGCGTGATCAAGGCCAGCTGGTAACAGCGCCGATCAGGTCCGAGCAGGAGATACCCATATGAGCATGAGTGATCCCATCGCCGACATGCTGACGCGCATCCGCAACGCGCAGATGGTCGACAAGGCGGTCGTTTCGATGCCGTCGTCCAAGTTGAAGGTTGCGATCGCGCAGGTCCTCAAGGACGAGGGCTACATTGACGGCTATGCCGTCAAGTCCACCGGCAGCGCCAGCGAACTCGAGATCGCGCTGAAGTATTACGCCGGTCGTCCCGTGATCGAGCGCATTGAGCGTGTCAGCCGTCCTGGCCTTCGCATCTACAAAGGCCGCGACGAAATCCCGCAGGTCATGAACGGCCTGGGCGTGGCGATCGTGACAACGCCCAAGGGTGTCATGACCGACCGCAAGGCTCGTCAGACTGGCGTGGGCGGCGAAGTGCTGTGCTACGTGGCCTGACCGGCGAAGGAGAGACGAAAATGTCCCGCGTTGGAAAGATGCCGATCGCCGTCCCGCAGGGTGTGGACGTGCAGATCACGGCCGATCAGATCACAGTCAAGGGGGCCAACGGCACCCTGGCACGCGCCGTCAGCCCGTTGGTGTCGGTGCAGCAAGACGGCGCGCAGCTGAAGCTTGCCCCTGTCAATGACAGTGCAGAAGCCAATGCCATGAGCGGCACGATGCGTGCGCTGCTCGCCAACATGGTCAACGGCGTTTCCAAAGGCTTCGAGCGCAAGCTCAGCCTGGTGGGTGTGGGTTACCGTGCCCAAGCCCAGGGGCAGAAGCTCAACCTGCAGGTCGGCTACTCGCATCCGGTGGTCAAGGATATGCCGGCCGGCATCAAGGTCGAGTGCCCGACGCAGACCGAGATCCTCATCAAGGGTGCCGATCGGCAGGTGGTCGGCCAGATCGCTGCCGAGGTGCGCGCGATCCGTCCGCCCGAGCCCTATAAGGGCAAGGGCATCCGCTACGCCGACGAGCGCGTGGTGCTGAAGGAAACGAAGAAGAAGTGAGGAGCCGAACATGCTGAACAAGAAAGACCAGCGCCTGCGTCGCTCCCGCCAGACCCGCGGGCGGATTGCCCTGCAGAACGCCGTGCGGCTGACGGTGTTCCGCTCGAACCTGCACATCTACGCCAGTGTCATCTCCAGCGACGGTGCCAGCGTTCTGGCATCGGCTTCCACAGCCGAGAAGGAAGTGCGCGAGCAGTTGGGCAAGGACAAGGGTGGCAACGCCGCTGCCGCGGCTATCGTCGGCAAGCGCATTGCCGAACGGGCCAAAGCAGCGGGCATCGAGAAGGTGGCGTTCGACCGCTCGGGTTTCGCCTTCCATGGTCGCGTCAAGGCGCTGGCTGAGGCGGCCCGCGAGGCCGGCCTGCAGTTCTGAGCGTCAAAGGACAAGCAAGATGGCAAAGTTTCAACCTCGCGCTCAGGCCGAAGGCAACGACGACGGACTGAAGGAAAAGATGATCGCGGTCAACCGCGTCACGAAGGTCGTCAAGGGCGGTCGTACGCTGAGCTTCGCGGCTCTGACGGTCGTGGGCGACGGCGATGGCCGCATCGGGATGGGCAAGGGCAAGGCCAAGGAAGTACCGGTCTCGGTGCAGAAGGCAATGGAATCCGCCCGCCGCAACATGTTTAAGGTGGCCCTGAAGAACGGTACCGTGCACCATAACGTGCGCGGCGAGCACGGCGCCGCCAAGGTGCTGTTGGCGCCGGCGCCTGCGGGTACCGGCATCATTGCCGGTGGCCCCATGCGAGCCGTGTTCGAGGTCATGGGTGTCACCGACATCGTCGCCAAGAGCCTGGGCTCCAGCAACCCCTACAACATGGTGCGTGCGACGCTGGACGCGCTCAAGCGCTCGACCACCGCGGCCGAAGTGGCCGCCAAGCGCGGGAAGACGGTTGAAGAGATCTTCAACTGATCCAGCGGCACGGAGAACTCCCATGTCCGACAAGAAAACCCTTAAGGTCAAGCTGGTCAAGAGCCCGATCGGCTGCAAGCAGTCGCACCGCGACACGGTGCGCGGCCTCGGCCTGCGTCGCCTCAACAGCGAGCGCGTCCTCGAGGACACGCCCGCTGTGCGCGGCATGATCAACAAGATCTCCTATCTCGTGCAGGTGCTCTGAGGCGCCGTTTGCGCCGCACCGAAGGACAGCCCATCATGCAACTGAACACGATCAAGCCCGCAGCGGGTGCCAAGCATGCCAAGCGACGCGTCGGCCGTGGCATCGGCTCCGGCCTGGGCAAGACAGCAGGCCGTGGCCACAACGGCCAGCACTCGCGCGCCGGCGGCTATCACAAGGTCGGCTTTGAAGGCGGCCAGATGCCGCTGCAGCGTCGGCTGCCCAAGCGCGGATTCAAGTCGCATTCGCTGAAGTACAACGCCGAAGTCTCTTTGGCCGACCTCCAGCGCCTGGACAAGGACGAAGTTGATCTGCTGACGCTCAAGGCCGCTGGCCTGGTGGGTGATCTCATTCGCAACGCGAAGGTGATCAAGTCGGGCGAGATCACGCGCAAGGTGAGCCTCAAGGGCATTGGTGCAACTGCCGGCGCCAAGGCTGCGATCGAGGCCGCTGGCGGTTCGATCGCCTGAGACCGAACTCGCTGAAGAGGCATCATTTGGCTACCTCGGCTCAACAGCTGGCCAAGAGCGGCAAGTTCGGCGACCTGCGTCGCCGGCTGGTGTTTCTGCTGCTCGCACTGGTCGTCTACCGGCTCGGCGCTCACGTGCCGGTCCCGGGCATCGACCCTGGCCAGCTGCAGGCGCTCTTCAAGGGTCAGCAGGGCGGCATCCTGAACCTGTTCAACATGTTCTCGGGTGGCGCACTGGAGCGCTTCACGGTGTTCGCGCTGGGCATCATGCCCTACATCTCGGCGTCGATCATCATGCAGCTGATGACCTACGTGATACCGTCGCTCGAAGCCCTGAAGAAGGAAGGTGAAGCGGGTCGGCGCAAGATCACTCAGTACACGCGCTATGGCACGCTGGGGTTGGCGCTGTTCCAATCCCTGGGCATCGCGCTGGCGCTGGAAGGCTCCCAGGGCCTGGTGCTGTCGCCGGGCTTCGGCTTTCGCCTGACGACGGTGATCAGTCTGACCGCCGGCACCATGTTCCTGATGTGGCTGGGTGAGCAGATCACCGAGCGCGGGCTGGGCAATGGCATCTCGATCCTGATCTTCGCGGGTATCGCAGCCGGCTTGCCGAGCGCCATCGGCGGGTTGTTCGAGTTGGTGCGCACGGGTGCGATGAGCATCATCGCGTCGATGTTCATCATCGCCTTGGTCGTTCTGGTCACCTTTGCCGTTGTCTTCGTCGAGCGGGGGCAGCGCAAGATTCTCGTCAACTACGCCAAGCGCCAGGTCGGCAACAAGGTCTATGGCGGGCAGTCGTCACATCTGCCCCTGAAGCTGAACATGTCCGGTGTCATCCCGCCGATCTTCGCGTCGTCGATCATCCTGCTGCCGGCGACCGTGGTGGGTTGGTTCGCCACCGGCGATGGTCTTCGGTGGTTGAAGGATCTGTCCGCGGCGCTGTCGCCAGGGCAGCCGATCTACGTGATGCTGTATGCCGCGATGATCGTGTTCTTCTGCTTCTTCTATACGGCCTTGGTGTTCAACAGCCGCGAAACAGCGGACAACCTGAAGAAGAGCGGCGCGTTCATCCCCGGCATCCGTCCCGGGGAGCAGACCGCACGGCACATCGACAAGATCCTGTCGCGGCTGACGCTGGCCGGCGCAATCTACGTCACGGCGGTTTGTCTGCTGCCCGAGTTCCTGGTGCTGAAGTACAACGTGCCGTTCTACTTCGGGGGCACATCGCTGCTGATCATCGTGGTGGTGACCATGGACTTCTGGGCTCAGGTGCAAAGCTATGTGATGAGCCAGCAGTACGAGTCACTGTTGAAGAAGGCGAATTTCAAGGCGAGCTGATGATGTGGCGCCAAGCTCACTTTCGTTCGCTGCCCCCGGGGGGCGCGAAAGCCGCCCGTATGGCGGCCCGGCGGGGGGCTTGATGGCCAAAGATGATGTCATCCAGATGCAGGGCGAGATACTCGAAAACCTGCCCAACGCGACCTTTCGTGTGAAGTTGGAAAACGGGCACGTGGTGCTCGGGCACATCTCCGGGAAGATGCGAATGCACTACATCCGTATCCTGCCTGGCGACAAGGTGACGGTCGAGTTGACGCCTTACGATCTGAGCCGTGCCCGCATCGTGTTCCGCGCCAAATGAACATTTGTCCAATCGTCGGCGTTGCCGACCCAGCCCCCCCCGGGGGTGAGTCACCCCGGGAACGGCCCGTCGATGACTCGAGTGCTTTAAGGAGAAGACGATGAAAGTCGCAGCATCGGTCAAGAAGATGTGCCGCAACTGCAAGATCATCCGCCGCAACGGTGTGGTGCGGGTGATCTGCACCGACCCGCGCCACAAGCAACGTCAAGGCTGATAGAGGTTCACCATGGCACGTATTGCCGGCATCAACATTCCGCCGCACAAGCACGCTGAGATCGGACTGACCTCGATCTATGGCATCGGACGCACGACTGCGCAGAAGATCTGCCAGACCGTGGGGATCCCGTACTCCAAGAAGATCAAGGACCTGTCCGACGGCGACCTCGAGAAGATCCGCGACGAGGTCAACAAGCTGACCATCGAGGGCGATCTGCGCCGCGAGTTGTCGATGAACATCAAGCGCTTGATGGACCTCGGCTGCTACCGTGGCATGCGGCATCGCCGTGGACTGCCCACTCGGGGCCAGCGCACGCGCACCAACGCCCGTACCCGCAAGGGTCCGCGCAAGGGCGCTGCAGCGCTCAAGAAGTAAGCCCCAGGATAGACGAGACACGACATGGCCAAAGCACCTGCCAATACCGCTGCGCGCCGCGTGAGCAAGAAGATCCGCAAGAACATTGCGGACGGGATCGCTCACGTGCATGCGTCGTTCAACAACACGATCATCACGATCACCGACCGTCAGGGCGGCGCGCTGGCCTGGGCGTCTTCGGGCGGCCAGGGCTTCAAGGGCTCGCGCAAGTCCACGCCGTTTGCGGCTCAGGTCGCCGCCGAAGTCGCCGGACGTGCCGCGCAGGAACAGGGCATCAAGAACCTGGACGTGAAGATCAAAGGCCCCGGTCCCGGTCGCGAGTCCTCGGTACGCGCACTGGCGGCTCTGGGCATCCGGATCAACTCGATCAGCGATGTCACGCCGGTACCCCACAACGGCTGCCGCCCACAGAAGCGCCGTCGGATCTGAGTCTGCAGCGGCTGCGTTGCCGCCGCTATAATTGCAGGTTTTCCCGTCAGCCGGCAGGTGCCGAATGCGCCCGCCGGCAATTTCGTTGAGGCCCCGCCTCGCCCAAGACCACCGTCTGAGCGCACTCGAAGAAACCCGCCAGACTCGCGCGACATTTGCCTCGCGTCAGAACCCTGAAAAGGACACCACGTGGCACGTTACCTCGGACCCAAGGCCAAGCTGGCCCGCCGTGAAGGCACCGATCTCTTCTTGAAGAGCGCACGTCGCGCGATCAGCGACAAGGCGAAATTCGAAACCAAACCGGGCCAGCATGGCCGCACGTCGGGTGCTCGTACGTCCGACTTTGGCCTGCAGTTGCGCGAGAAGCAGAAGGTCAAGCGCATGTACGGCGTGCTCGAGCGCCAGTTTCGGCGTTACTTCGCCGAGGCCGAGCGCCGCAGGGGCAACACCGGCGCGAACCTGCTGCTGATCCTCGAGTCCCGGCTGGACAACGTGGTCTACCGCATGGGTTTTGGGTCCACCCGTGCCGAGGCGCGTCAATTGGTGTCGCACCAGGCCATCACCGTCAACGGCAAGACCGTGAACATCCCGTCGTATCTGGTCAAGGCGGGCGACGTGGTGGGTGTGCGCGAAAAGGCCAAGAAGCAGCTTCGCATCACCGATGCCGTGAAGCTGGCCGAGTCTATGGGCATGCCAGCCTGGGTGCAGGTCGACGCGGCCAAGCTCGAAGGCGTGTTCAAGAAGACGCCTGATCGCGACGAATTCGGCGCCGACATCAACGAGTCGTTGATCGTCGAGTTGTACTCGCGTTGATGGCCGCGGTGTGCCGCTGCCTGTAGCAGCGGCGCGCCGAAGCCCTTGTATGGAAGGCCTCGCTTGCCGGGCGCGGGGCCGTGGATCGATCCGCCCGGCATGGTCCGCCAGCCTTATCGGTGTAACGAGCCGAGGGTATCGAGAGGAACAGAGACCAGATGCAAACCAATCTGCTGAAACCCAAAGCCATCCATGTGGAGCCGCTGGGCGGCCACCGTGCCAAGGTCACGCTCGAGCCATTCGAGCGCGGGTACGGCCACACGCTGGGCAACGCGCTGCGGCGCGTGCTGCTGTCGTCGATGGTGGGTTACGCGCCGACCGAAGTGACGATAGCCGGCGTACTGCACGAGTACTCCACGGTCGACGGCGTGGCCGAAGACGTCGTCCACATCATGCTCAACCTCAAGGGCGTGGTGTTCCGCTTGCACAATCGCGACGAAGTCACGCTGGTGCTGCGCAAGGAAGGCGAGGGTCCGGTGACGGCGGCCGACATCCAGACGCCGCATGACGTCGAGATCATCAACCCCGACCACGTGATCGCGCACCTGGCCCAAGGCGGCAAGCTCGACATGCAGATCAAGGTCGAAAAGGGGCGCGGCTACGTACCGGGCAACATGCGTCGATACGCAGACGAGCCGAGCAAGAGCATAGGTCGTATCGTTCTCGACGCGTCCTTTTCTCCGGTGCGCCGCGTCAGCTACGCCGTCGAGAACGCGCGCGTCGAGCAGCGGACCGACCTCGACAAGTTGGTCATGGAGATCGAGACCAATGGTGCGACGTCGCCCGAGGAAGCGATCCGTGCGTCCGCGAAGATCCTCGTTGACCAGTTCGTGGTGTTCACCGGTCTGGAGGGCACCGACCTTCCGACCTTCGGTGAGCGCGAGGCTCCGCGCAAGGACAACTTCGATCCCATCCTGCTGCGACCGGTCGACGAACTCGAGCTCACCGTGCGCTCGGCGAACTGCCTGAAGGCCGAGAACATCTATTACATCGGCGACTTGATCCAGCGCACCGAGACAGAACTGCTCAAGACGCCGAACCTCGGTCGCAAGTCGCTCAACGAAATCAAGGAAGTACTGGCCTCGCGCGGTTTGACTCTGGGTGCGCGCCTGGAGAACTGGCCGCCGCAGGGTCTGGACAAGCGCTGATGGTTTGACCCCCGGCCGCCTGGCGGCCGCCCCCCGAGGGGGCTGACCAAACCCGACCGGACAACCCGGATCGGGTTTGGCCCTTCGGTCCATACCGCGTTCCCCTGGTCGCCTTGGGCGACCTGTCTCCTCCGGGGACGAATACCAGCTCAAGTGTGCACGCTTCGGTACCTGATCCGGCCGAGGTTCGATAAGGAAAGGAAAGCACCATGCGTCACGGACACGGACTGCGTAAACTCAACCGCACCAGCGAGCATCGCCTGGCGATGCTGCGCAACATGTGCGTTTCGCTGCTCCAGCACGAAGCGATTAAGACCACTCTGCCCAAGGCCAAGGAATTGCGGCGCGTGGTCGAGCCGCTGATCACGCTGGGCAAGAGCCCCAGTCTCGCCAATCGCCGCTTGGCTTTTGCACGCCTGCGCGATCGCGACATCGTCACCAAGCTGTTCGACGAACTGGGCCCGCGTTACCAGGCTCGCCCGGGTGGCTACACCCGCATCCTGAAGATGGGTTTCCGTGTTGGCGACAACGCGCCGATGGCGTACGTGGAACTGGTTGACCGGCCCGATCCCGCTGCGACCGCGGCCAGCGAGACTGCGGCTGAGTAGATCCCCCTCGTCGGTTGACAGCCCGTCGATGGGCTGTCGGCCGCCGTTGCCGCGGCGCCTATTGCTGATCGTACTTAGTCGGCGCACACGGCTGCGTACGACCCGGTCGACCCCGCCGCCCGCCTTTGTGCAGCAACGGCGGGGCTCTGACCCGCCGGACCTGCGCGATCCAGCCGACATCCCCACCCTGGCTGCAATTGCGTTCGCGAGCGAGAATGCAAGCCATGATTTCCGCCGCATCCGTTGATCGGGCGGGCGCGCTTGCGCGCAGCCTGCACTGGGCAGCCCGTCGCCTCGTGCTGTGTCTATGCGCCGTGGCGTGGCTGCCGGGGTTCGCCGCAGAGGACTTCCTCGAACCCGAGAAGGCGTTCGCGCTGACAGTGCGCATGGCCGAGCCCGGGCAGGCGCAGGTGCACATCGAGGTTGCGCCGGGGTACTACCTGTACCGCGATCGCCTTTCGATGGTGGCACAGGGGGCCACCCTGGGCGAGGTCCAAGTACCGGCTGGTAAGGTCAAGTACGACGAGAACTTCCAGAAGAACGTCGAGACCCTGCGCGGGCCGGTGCGCATTGCGGTGCCGCTGGCTTCGGCTGCCGGCCCTTTCGCGCTGCAGATCACCTCGCAGGGATGTGCGGATGCGGGCCTGTGCTACCCGCCTATGACTTCCGAGTGGAAGCTTGACCCGGTTGCCCTCACTGCGGTGAACACGGTCGCTGCGGAAGCCGGCGTGGCTGCGACGGCTGCGCCCGGCGAGCCACGCCGCGACACGGTGAGTGCACTGCGTGACGGTTCCCTGGTCGACGAGGTGCTCGCCACCGGGCAGTTCTGGCGCATTGTCGGTGCGTTCCTGGTCGCGGGGTTGTTGCTGTCGCTCACCCCGTGCGTGCTGCCCATGCTGCCGATCCTGTCGTCGATCATCGTCGGCACGCAGGAGCGCCCGAGCCGTCTGCGCGGCCTTGCACTGGCGTCGAGCTACTCGCTGGGCATGGCCATGGTCTATACGCTGCTCGGTGTGGCTGCGGGCTTGGCCGGTGAGGGATTCAGCGCTGCTCTGCAGACACCTTGGGCGCTGGGCAGCTTCGCGGCGCTGCTCGTGCTGTTTTCGCTGTCGATGTTCGACGTCTACGAGTTGCGCCTTCCGGCACGATTCACGACCCAGGTCAGCGCACACTGTGACCGCCTGCCCGCCGGGCAAGTCGCTGGTGTCTTTGCCATGGGGGGGTTGTCGGCGCTCATCGTCAGCCCCTGTGTGACCGCACCGCTGGCCACGGCGCTGGTGTTCATCAGCCAGAGCCGCGACGTGGTTCTGGGCGGAACCGCGCTCTTCGCGATGGCCACAGGCATGAGTGCGCCTTTGTTGCTGCTGGGTGTGTCCTCCGGGCGTTGGTTGCCGCGGTCGGGCCCCTGGATGAACACTGTCAAGCGACTGTTCGGAGCGATGATGCTCGGGGTGGCCATCTGGATCGCGCAACCGGTGCTGCCCTCAGCGCTGGTCATGGCGTGCTGGGGCCTGCTGCTGCTTCTGGTGGGCTTCGTTCTGCGGCCGCTGCACCCGGGGCATCACCGACACGCCCTGCGCAGCTGGATGCGCCGTGCCTGTGGCGTGGCCGCCTTGGTCCTGGGGTCGGCCCAGCTGGTCGGAGCCGCCTCCGGGGGGCGTGATCCACTGCAGCCGCTGGCCCATTGGTTCGAGCCTGCCGTCGAGGCAGGCCAGGGCCCGAAGTTCCGCCCGGTGCGTACTGTCACCGAGCTTGACGACATCCTGCGCACGGCCGGTCGACCGGTGGTCCTCGACTTCTATGCGGACTGGTGCGTCTCGTGCAAGGAAATGGAGCGCTTCACATTCAGCGATCCCGAGGTTGCACGCCGGCTCGGTGCCGCACTGCTGCTGAAGGCGGACGTCACCGCCAATACAGCAGAGGACCGCGCGCTTCTGGCGCGGTTCAAGCTGTTCGGCCCGCCCGGCACTTTGTTTTTCGATCCGCGCGGTCAGGAACAACGGCAAGCCCGGGTGGTGGGTTTCCAGACGGCCAGCCGGTTCCGAACGACGCTGGACCAGGCTGGCCTGTGACGGCCGCCGCAACCCGCGCTCGCCGGATTACCTAAGTCACGATGGCGCCGCCCGGGCGCTGCTTATCCTTGCCCGGGCTGACAGGAGTGCGCAGTGACGACTGGTGTGTGGGCGGGTGCGACCCGCCAAGTGCAGGTGGGACTTGCGGTGCTGGCATGCGCCATCATGGCTGGGTGCAGCAGCCCGCCCAAGCCCGTGGTCACGGCAGTGGCCGGCTCCATTGAGGCCTCGCCTCGTCTCAATCCCAGTGTCAACCAGCGGCCCTCGCCGCTGCTGATGCGCGTGTACGAACTACGTACGCCGGCGGCGTTTTCCAACGCCGACTTCATGGCGCTCTACCAGTCGGACCAGGCCGCGCTGGCCACCGACCTGGTTGCGCGCGAGGAGTTCATGCTGCAACCTGGCGAAACCCGTGCCGTTCGCAAGACGCTGGCGGCCGACACCCGTTACATCGGTGTGCTGGGCATCTACCGAAATCTCGAGAAGGCCACCTGGCGAGCGGTCGTCCCGATCCAGGTGGGCAAGTCCCAGACGCTCACGGTGAAGGCCGGTGAACTGGCCGTCACGGCCGAGGTCAAGCCTTGATCGCGCACGCCCCATCGGGTGCACCGCCTCGCCCAGGAGCCTCGCACGCATGAGCTGGCGCAACCGGGTCATCTGGTCGCAGGGCATGTTCCTGCAGCCGCATCATTACCAGCAGGAGTGCCGGTTCGTCGAGTCCCTGGTCGATGCGCGCGCGCGCGCGGCTCACCCCTACGGCTGGGGCTACGCCGACCTGGTGCTCGACGAGGCCCAATTGGCACTCGGCCGAGTGGGCCTCATCCGCGCCGTCGGCATCCTGCCGGACGGAACGCCCTTCTCCATACCCGATCACGACGCACTGCCGCCGCCGCTCGAGGTCACTGACGACCTCAAGGGCGAACTTGTCTACCT
The DNA here is from genome assembly GCA_013360485.1 of Burkholderiaceae bacterium. Lineage (GTDB taxonomy): Bacteria > Pseudomonadota > Gammaproteobacteria > Burkholderiales > Burkholderiaceae_C > Pseudaquabacterium. The sequence continues at coordinate 14,317 of JABWBN010000040.1, forward strand.
GGCCGCGCCACTGGCGCGCGCCGGCGTGACTGAAGTGGATTTCGGTGATGGGCAGGGCGACGACATGTGTCGCTTTCGCGTACTCGACGCTGAGCTGCGCGACCATACCAACGCCACTGACGATCCCGAACCCATACAGACCGGCGCCCTGGCGCTGCGGTTGCTGCGCGAGCGCGACGCCAGCGATGGGTATGCATTGCTGGGCATTGCCCGCGTACTCGAGCGCCGAAGTGATGGGCAGCTGGTTCTCGACCGCGCCTACCTCGCGCCCCAGAGTCGCATCGAGGCCAGCGGCCAGCTGTCGGCGGTGGCGGGTTTGTTGCACGGATTGATCCAGCAGCGCGGCCGGCAACTGGCCGCACGCATGGGCCAACTGGGTCACGGTCTGTCGGAAGTGGGTGACTTCCTGATGCTGCAAACGCTCAATCGCGCGGAGCCGGTCTTCCGGCAATTCGCCGGCGCCCCCAGCGTACACCCCTGGACCTTCTACATCGGCTGTCTGCAACTGGCAGGTGACCTCGCCACCTTCTCCGGCAATCGCCGCCATCCGCCGGACTACCCCTTGTACCGCCACGACGATTTGCAGCGCGTGTTCGCACCGGTGGTCGAGGATCTGCGCAATCTGCTGTCGACCGAACTGCAGCGGCATGCCGTGCAAATCGAGCTGATCGACCGCAACCACGGCGTGCGCACGGCTGTGATTGCGGATCACGATCTGCTGCGCACGGCCTCCTTCGTGCTTGCGGTGCAGGCGCAGGTGCCAGCTGAGCAGCTCAGGCAGCGCTTCCCGGCACAGTCCAAGCTCGGCCCGGTCGAACGCATTCGCGACCTGGTGAACCTGCAACTGCCGGGGGTCGTGCTCAACAGCCTGCCCGTTGCACCACGCCAGTTGCCCTTCCATGCTGGCTTCCATTACTTCGAACTGGAGCGGCAGGGCGACCTGTGGAAGCAGCTCGAGCGTACCGGCAACCTGGCGCTCCATGTGGCCGGCGACTTCCCCGGGCTCGAGCTCGAGCTCTGGGCCATCCGTCAATCCTGAGGCTGCCCGCTCGCGCGTCGGGGTGAACCACCATGGCCACGGATCCCACATCCAACGATCCTTTTGCGCAACTTGACGGGCAGCGCACGTTCATCAAGCCCAACCCGGGCGGGGGCTGGGCTCCAGGGCCGCGTCCGCCCGAGCCGCCGACGCAGCCCATAGAAAGCGCAGACGCGCCACTCTCGGACAGCGGCCTGAATCCGCTGTTGGCCGTGGCCAACAAGCTGATGCTCGCGGTGCCGCCGCTGCGACGTACCCGCCACGTCACCGACCCCGGCGCGCTGCGCACGGCGCTGGCGCAAGGGGTCCGGGACTTCGAGACTTCTGCACACCAGCGCGGGATACCTCCCGAGCGCGTGATGGCCGCGCGCTATGTGTTGTGCACCATGCTCGACGAGGCTGCCGCCGACACGCCTTGGGGCGGCTCAGGGGTGTGGGGCCGCAACAGCTTGCTGGCCAGCTTCCACAATGAAACCTATGGCGGCGAGAAGGTTTTCCAGCTCATGGCCCGACTGGCCGAGAAGCCCGACGCCAATCGTGACCTGCTGGAGCTGATCTACGCCGCGATTGCGCTGGGCTTTGAGGGTCGATATCGCGTGATCGACAACGGCCGTGCGCAGCTGGAGGCCGTTCGCGACAAGCTCGCGCAAATCATCCGCCAGCAGCGGGGGCCTTATCCCGGTGACCTCGCACAGCATTGGCAGGGCCAGCCGATGGCACAGCGGCGCGCGTTGAGCTGGCTGCCGTTGGCAGTCACCGCGGTGCTCACGGTGCTGCTGCTGGTGGGCATCTACAGTGCCTTCCTGTTCTCGCTGGGCGGTCATACCGACCCGGTCTATGGTCAGATCCAGAGTCTGCGGCTGGCACCGCCCGTTGCACCTGTGGCACAACCTGCACCAGTGCCGCGGCTTGCGCAATTCCTGCAGTCGGACATCAAGGCGGGATTGGTGGCCGTGCGTGACGAAGTCGATCGCAGCGTCGTCACGATCCGCGGCGACGGCCTGTTCGCATCGGGCAGTTCCAGCCTGGTGACCGAGCGCGAACCCCTGATGGGACGCATTGCGCAGGCTCTGGCCAAGGTGCAGGGCGCCGTGCTCGTCACGGGACACACCGACAACAAGCCCGTGCGCACCACGCGGTTTCCGTCGAACTGGCATCTCTCTGAGGAACGCGCACGTACCGTGCGTGACCTTCTGGTGGCCAGCGGCGTGGCGACCGACCGGGTGCGTGCCGAGGGTCGGGCCGAAGGTGAGCCGGTGGCGAACAACGACACCGATGCCAACCGCGCGCTGAATCGGCGTGTCGAGGTCACCCTGTTCACCACGCGCGGCGAGTCCCATACCGTGCGTGCGGCCGTCCCCGCAGTGCCGGCCAGCGGAGCACAACGATGAAGAAGGTGCTGGGCTGGATCTTCAATCGCTGGGTGCTGGGCGCGGTCCTGCTGATCGCGTTGATCCTGGCCGTCTGGATCGTCGGACCGATCGTGGCCGTCGGGGAATGGCGCCCGCTCGACAGCGAGCGAGCGCGGTGGATCACCACTGCAGTGTTGGTGGTGCTCACTGCGATATGGGTCGCCTGGCGCATCTGGCGCGCACGGCGCGGCAATGCGATGGTGGTCGACCGCTTGATCGCGCAGCCCGCCGCAGACGCCAAGGGACCGCAGGAGAGCGCCGATCTCGCAGCGGTGCGCCAACGCTTCGCCGAGGCCATGGTCACCCTGCGCAAGGCGCGCTTCGGGCCGGCTGGCGCCAAGCCTGGCACCGGCGGATGGGCCGGGCGACTGTCGGGCCGATATCTCTACGAGCTGCCCTGGTACATGATCATCGGGGCGCCCGGCTCCGGCAAGACCACGGCGCTGCGCAATTCCGGCCTGCAGTTCCCGCTGTCAGACAAGATGGGCGAGGAAGCCGTGCGCGGCGTGGGCGGTACGCGCAATTGCGACTGGTGGTTCACCGACCAGGCCGTGCTGATCGACACCGCTGGTCGCTTCACCACGCAAGACAGTGACCAGGCCGCCGATGCCGCAACTTGGAGCGGCTTTCTGGGCATGCTCAAGAAGTCGCGCCCACGCCAGCCGCTCAACGGTGTGCTGGTCACGGTGTCCGTCTCCGATCTCATCGCCAAGAGCGCACCCGAGCGCGCCCGCTACGCGGCCACCGTGCGCCAGCGCATGCAGGAACTGCACGAGAAGCTCAACGTGCGCTTCCCGATCTACCTGCTGGTCACCAAGTGCGACCTCATGGCGGGCTTCATGGATGCCTTTGCGGCACTGGACAAGAGCCAGCGGGCGACGCCATGGGGCTACACCTTTGCGCTGGACAAGGCCGGCCTGCCCAAGCAGTCGCCGCTGGCCGAGAACACCCCCGAGTTCGACCTCCTGCTGCAGCGGCTGAACGACGGCCTCATCGACCGCCTGCAGGCCGAGCCCGATGCGTCGCGGCGTGCCCGCATCTACGGCTTCCCCAACCAGTTCGCCGGCCTGCGCGGCGCACTGCAGGAGTTCGTCGAGCAGGTGTTCTCGCCCTCGCCGTACGAAGCCCAGCCGCTGTTGCGCGGCGTCTACTTCGTCAGCGGGACCCAGGAGGGTACGCCGATCGACCGAATGCTGGGGTCCATTGCGCGGCAGTACCAGCTCGAGCGGGCCATGCTGCCGCCGCAGCAGGCCAGTGGCCGCAGCTACTTCCTGCAGCGGTTGCTGACAGAGGTCGTTTTCGCCGAGCAGGGACTGGCCGGCACCAATCGCGGATGGGAGCGGCGACGCTCGGCGATCGTGTTGGCGGGCTATGCCCTGATCGGCCTGCTGGCGGTGGGCTCCGTCATTGCCTGGGCCATCAGCTACAGCAACAACAAGGAGTACGTGCAGAGCGTGGCAGCGCGGGTCGACGCAGTGCGACGCCTCGTGCAGGAGACACCCAATCGCGCGTCGGCGGAGCTCACGCCGATCGTCGGTGCCTTGGAGGCCACGCGGGGTCTCGCCCTGGCCGGGGCGGTGAAATCCGATGCCGATGTGCCGTGGAGACTCGGCTTCGGCCTCTACCAGGGGCGCCGGCTAGACAGCGCCGCCCGCGCGGCCTACGAACGCATGTTGGTCGACGCCATGCTGCCGCGGCTGGCGATCCGGGTCGAGGAGCAATTGCGCGCCGGAGATCAGCAGGAGTCGCAGTACGAGGCGCTCAAGGCCTACCTGATGATGTACGACCCCGAGCACTTCGATGCGCCTTCGCTGAAGGCCCACGTCGAATCCGACTGGGACGCACGCATCGGTCGCGAACTGACCACCGAGCAGCGCGACCAGCTCAGTGGCCATCTCGACGCATTGCTGGCGCAGGGCGCGGCGGTTTCCCCGCTGCCGCAGGACGCCAAGCTGATCGAGACCACGCGGACACAGCTCGCTTCAGTGTCGCTGCCGCAGCGGGTGTACAACCGGATGCGCCAGCGTGGCCTGGGCACGGAATTCCCGGAGTTCTCGGTGGCGCGGGCCGGCGGCGGCAACGCGCCTCTGGTGTTCACCCGAGCCAGCGGTGCGCCGCTGACCAAGGGTGTTCCAGGGCTGTTCAGCTACGACGGGTATCACAAGGGTTTCCAGGCGGTCGTGGGCGACGTCACGAAGCAACTGGCCGATGAACAGGGCTGGGTGCTCGGACTCCAGGGGGCCGATGCCAAGGGTGCCGAGGCACTGCTCGGGTCGGGCAGGCTGGTCGACGACGTGCGGCGGATCTACCTGAATGAGTACGCGGCCACGTGGGAGGCATTCATAGCGGACATTCGCCTGGTGCCAGTGACCAGCATCGCGCAGTCGGTGCAGACCACGCGCCTGCTGGCGGCACCCGACTCTCCGATGCTGCCGTTGCTCAAGGCGATCTCACGCGAGACCACACTGCTGGCCAAGGGTTCCGGTGCAACCGACACGGTGAAGGAAGGGCTGCGCGGCGCGGTGCAAGCCTCGCGCGACCGGCTCCTGGGTTCGGTGGGTGTAAGGGCGCCGACGACCGGCGCCCCCGCTGCGCGCATCGAGAGCCTGGTCGACGATCGTTTCGTCGGTCTGCGCCGGCTTGTCACCGCGCCCGAAGGTGGCAAGGCACCCATTGAAGGGGTGATGTCGCGGCTCGGCGAGTTGCAGGTGCTGCTGACAGCTGTCGACTCCGCCGTGAAGGGGGGCGCAGCGCCGCCGGCTTCGCCTCTGCCGACCCAGATCAAGGCCGAAGCCGCCAATTCGCCGGAACCGGTGCGCTCGATGCTCGATACGCTCGGCAGCACCAGCTCGCGCGCCGCGCTGGTGCAGGTGCGCGAGAACCTGGCGCGCGACGTGCGCTCGCAGATTGGTGAGTTCTGCCAGCAGGCGGTGACGGGCCGTTTCCCGTTCGATCCCAACTCGACACGCGACGTGACGCAGGCCGACTTCGCGGCCATCTTCGGCCCGGGGGGGAAGTTCGACCTGTTGATGCAGCAGAAGCTGGCACCGTACGTGGACACCAGCACCCGGCCCTGGAGTTTCCGACCGGTGGATGGCACGCCGCTGGGCACCGACAGCGGTTCATTGCCGCAGTTCCAGCGCGCGGCGGCGATCCGCGAGACCTTCTTTGCCGCCGGTGCTGCGGGGCCCTCGCTGCGGCTGGAGTTCAAGCCGGTGGAGATGGACCCCGCACTGCAGCAGTTCGTGCTCGACGTGGACGGCCAGATCGTGCGCTATGCCCACGGTCCGCAGATACCGACCGTGGTGCAGTGGCCAGGTCCGCGCGGGTCGGGTCAGGTGCGCGTGATGGTCACGCCGTCGGGCTCCACGGGCATGGTGGCCGATGGGCCGTGGGCGCTGTTCCGACTGTTCGAGCGCGTCAATCTTCAACCCGGGTCGGCGCCGGAGAAGTTCCGGGCCACCTTTGATCTCGACGGCCGCAAGGCGGTGTTCGACGTCACGACCAGCAGCGTGCGCAACCCGTTCCGCATGGCCGAGTTGAAGCAGTTCACGTGCCCCAACGGCTTGTGACACCGATGCCGGGAAACCGCCTGGCTGTACGGATGGGCTGACCATGGAACCGAAGGACGCGCCCGGCTGGTTCGGCAAGCTGTCGTCGCTGGGCGACTTCGCCTCTCGCCGTCTGCCCGACGAGTGGGTCCAGGCCTGCGATGCATGGTTGTCGCAGTCGATCGCTGCCAGTCGGCAGCAACTGGCCGAACGCTGGCTTGAGGTGTATCTGTCCGCACCGCTGTGGCGGTTCGCATGGGCGCCGGGTGTGATCGATCGCGAGTGGTGGTTCGGCGTTCTGATGGCCAGTTGCGACAACGTCGGTCGCTATTACCCGTTGGTCATCGCCCAGCGGCGCGACCGTCCGCCGCTCGATCGCGTTGCCTTCGACCACCTCGAGCTGTGGTGGATGCACACGGCGCAGGCTGCGATGCACACGCTGGCCGACCCTTCGTCGCTGGATACCTTCGAGCAGACGCTCCAACATGCGCCGCCATGGCCGAGTGCGGGCGCGGTGATGGTGCCGCAACTGCGGTCTGCCCCGGGGCGCGAGCGCTATGCGGTGGCCCCGGGCGCGTCGCTGGGCCAGGTGTTGCACGGCTTTTCCGTGAGCGAATTGCACGGCAAGCTCGCCGGCTCGAGCTTTTGGTGGCCGCTTGGTGAAGGCAGCCGCGAGGGCAGTGTCACCGTGGTTCCGGGCCTGCCGCCGCCGGCGCAGTTCGTCGAACTGCTGGTCGGGCAGTGGTGAGCGACTGACATCCCGCAGACCCGCCGCTGCGCGCCAGCGTCACTGCCGAGAGTCGGCCAAGCGGTTTTCAGGTCGGAGCAGCCGGCGGTCGAATCCGCGGTACCGTGTCGTCCGACTGCATGCGGGTCACGTCCGCCGGGTCGCCTACCCAGACGGTGACGGCGGAGTAGTTGTCCTGCTTGGGGTTCGACCGTGCCACGATGCGCTGCTGCAGCCGGTCGAGCCACTCCTCGGGCGAGCGCGACTCGCCGAGGCTCATGGTCAAGGTGAGTGGGTCGAGCGGTTCCCACCAGCCGTCGGTGCACAGCAGGAACACATCGCCATCTTGCAGTTCGACCGGACGGGCGACGGTGTGCGGCTCGACATCGCCGTCGATGCCCAGGGCTGCCAGCAACTGGTTCTTCTGGGGATGCGTGCTCGCCTGTTGCGGCGTGAGCAGGCCCGCACGCACCATGCGCTGGACGATGCTGTCGTCGGCGGTGACGAGGTCGGTGACGCCGCGGCGGATGCGATACAGGCGCGAGTCACCCACGTGTGACCACAGCGCCGAAGTCGCATACGGGTCGATCCAGAGTGCGACCACCGTGCAGTGCATGCGCTCGTCGAGGTGTTCGGAGTCCTGGTGACGCTGCACCATCGCATGGGCGGCGCGCACGGCCAGTGTGAGTGTCTGCGGATTGAACTCGACCGTCGGGTTGTGCAGCACGGATTCGACGCATGTCACCGCGCGCTGCGCGGCCTCGGCGCCGCGGCGATGTCCGCCGGCGCCGTCGGCCACCACGGCATACCAGCCATAGGGACCGGCGCCGTGGCGCAAGTCGTCTTCGTTGGCCTGGCGAGCGCCGACCTCGCTGCGGCTGGCAATGCGGATCTTCAGCACGGTGCGTCAGCCTCCGCTGCTGTTGCGCTTGAGCCGCTCGAGCTGTTGCTCGTAGGCCGCGAGGAACGCCTTGCCGAACAGGGTCTGGAAGTCTTCTTGTGCCTCTTCCTTGATCGCGCCGAAGTGTTGCAGGTAAAGCTCCCACAGCTTGGCCTTGCGATTCATCGGCAGCAAGCTGTCCAGCAGCGATCCCCCGACGAGCTTGGCTTCGAGTTCGCCAGGTTCGAAGCGATCGAGCATGCCGTCGAGCGCGGCGCGCATGCCGGCCACCGTGCCGATGGAGTGGCCGACCAGATCGTTCATCGCATCGCTCATGGCGGCAGGTCCGGCCAGGAACCCGCGCATGGTCGGCTGCAACAACTGCTCGATGCCCGTGGTGGCGTCGGGCGAGAACTTCAACGGGTTGTTGCCCCGCGCCTGGATCATGGTGACCGCCGCGCGCAATTCGTGCTTGGTCGTGGCGCGGACGGCCATCAACTGCAGCGTGCCGTCCACCGCTGCGCGCAGCAGTGCACCGATGTCGCGCATCATGCCCAGTGACAGCGGAGGCATGCGGCGAGCATCGATACCGGCGCCCTCGCAAAACGCCGCCCACAGGGCATCGACTGCCGATGCCGGCATGTCACCGGGTTCTGCGCTCGCCTGGGTCGCGGCCGGCAGGCCCGGCCGTGGCAGGCTGCCGGTGGACAGGTTCAGCTCGATGTCGGCTTGCGGGGCGCCGTCACCGGCAGGGCGCAGCGTGGTGTTGGGAGCAGGGCTCGTTCCCGCACCGCCGGGCTGCAGCCAGTGCAGCCCGGTGGGCAAGATGGCCGAGTGCGCGACGGGCTCCGGGAGGGGCACGGCGGCAGCGACCTGCGGCGCCACGAACCCGGCATGCAGATCGGGCGTGTGGTTTGGCGCTGTGGGTGCGCGCGAGGGCGGCGGCGCGTCGGTGCCGCCAAACAGTGCCAGTGGATCGGTCGACACGCCGCCCGGGACGGCGGGAACACCGGGAGGTGCCGGCGGTGGAGTGGGTCGATCCCATGGGGTCGCCGAGACGGGCGGTGCTGCTGGCGCACCCGCCATGAACTGAGCCAGGGGGTCGGCGGCGGATCCGGCTCTGCCCCCGGGACTCGGCAGTCCGAAAATGTCGTCGATCGACGCGCCGCCGGCACGCGGAAGCAGGTCGGCAAAGGTATTGCCGCTTTGCTCTGGCGGTGGCCCGGGCCGCGCCGGTGCGGGTGCGGCGAACGGATCGAAGTCGTCTGGCAGGCGCGCTGCAGGCTGCTGGCAAG
>JABWBN010000270.1 GCA_013360485.1 Burkholderiaceae bacterium
GCGCATGCCGCCTGGGTGCAGGCGCTGTTGGCGCAGGCCGATCGGTTTCGCGTGCTCTGCGCCTTGCGCAGCGGCCCGTGGGGCGCGGCCGGCTGCAATGCCGCGATTGACGCCGCACTGCGGCGGCTGGGTTTGCCGGTGCCACAAGGGCGACTGCTGATGGTCACGCGCAACCATCAGGCGCTGGATGTCTACAACGGTGACATCGGTGTGGTGCTGCAGCCCCCAGGCGGCGGTGCGCTGCGCTTGTATCTCACCGGCGAGCGCTCGGTGGCACTGTCGCGACTGCCCGATCTCGACGGCGCCTGGGCCTTGACCGTGCACAAGAGCCAGGGTTCGGAATTCGCACATGTGGCGCTGGTGCTGCCGCCCCACGACAGCGCGCTGCTCACACGTGAGCTGCTGTACACCGGCATCACGCGGGCGCGCGACCGCCTCACGCTCATCGCGCCGCAGCCTGCGTTCATCGCGGCGGCTTGCGCGCGGCGCACCCGGCGCCTGGGCGGGCTGCGCGCGCTGCTGGCCCATGGCGGGTGGCCATGTCTTGATGCAGATGAAGTTGCCTGACGGTGGCCGCGGGTAAGCCCTGCCGGGCCGCTGCGGGGCGCTCCTTAGAATTTCCGCATCGCACAAGGAGCAGCTTTCGATGCCTTCCCCCCGCCGCAGCGCCCCGTCCGAGGGTGCTGATGCGGCCGCCCCAGGCGGCCCGCGCGTCCTGAAGAAGTACCCCAACCGACGCCTGTACGACACCCGCACGAGCAGCTACATCACGCTGGCCGACGTCAAGCAGATGGTGCTCGAGGGCGAGTCCTTCGAGGTGCGCGATGCCAAGTCGGGCGAAGACCTCACGCGCAGCATCCTGTTGCAAATCATCCTCGAAGAGGAATCCGGTGGCGTGCCGATGTTCAGCACCCAGGCGCTGGCCCAGATCATTCGCTTCTATGGCCATGCCATGCAGGGCATGATGGGCAGCCTGCTCGAGAAGAACCTGCAGGCTTTCGTCGACATGCAAGCCCGCATGGCCGAGCAAACGCAGGGTCTGGTCGATCCCAAGACCTTCACGCCCGAGGCCTGGACCCAGTTCATGACCGGCCAGGCGCCGGCCATGCAGAACCTGATGGGCAATTACCTCGAGCAGAGCAAGAACCTGTTCACGCAGATGCAGGAGCAGATGCTCGCTGGCGGTTTCTTCAGTGGCACGCCGGGTACCGGCGGCAAACGCTGAGCGCGCCATCGCGCCGGCTTGCACAGGCATCGCAACGGTTCGCAGCGCATGGCCCGCGCACCCGTACTCACGGCCATTGTGGCCACCGCCGCGGTAACGGCGGGCGCGGCGGTGTTCAACCCCACGCCCGAGCAACACCGCGCACGCATCAAGCAGGCCATCGCCGAGCGCAGCCCGATCGCCGGAGCGCTGGGCGTCGGGGCACTCACCGCGTTCGTGTCGAGTTATCACTCGATGGGTGTGGCGTCTTACACCACCGTCGACGGCAAGACCGTTTCGGTCGGGGCGTTTGGGATGGTGTTCGTGCTCGAGCCGGCGCGCAAGTGAAGACCGCATCGCGAGACTGGGCTGCCTGGCCCAACCTGGGTCCGAAGTCTGCGGCGGCACTGAAGGCAGCCGGAATCGACTCGATCGCGACACTGCGCGCGCTGGGGTCCGTGCCGGCCTATGCCCGCGTTCGAGGCGTATGGCCGGCCGCGAGCCTCAACTTGCTCTGGGCCCTGGAGGGAGCCCTCACCGGGCTCAGATGGCAGGAGGTCGCGCGCGAACACCGCACCAGCTTGCTGCTCGCGCTCGAGCAGCACATGGCTCATCAGAATGCGCGCCCGCGCAAGCCGGTGCCGCGTGCAGGCGGGCGGCGCGCGAGAATGGCCATGAGGTGAACGAGCGATGGGCGAAGATATCCTCGCGTTCTGGTTCGACGAGGTCGAGCCGCGGTTGTGGTGGGCCGCTGAGCCCGCGTTCGACGACGAAATCCGAACGCGTTTCCAGGGTCGCCTGCTCGAGGCGGCGCACGGTGAGCTCTTTGGTTGGCGGACCAGCGCCCGCGGCCGCTTGGCGGAGGTGATCGTCCTTGACCAGTTCTCGCGCAACGTGCATCGCGGCACGCCGGCGGCGTTCGCGCAGGATCCGATGGCATTGGCACTGGCCCAGGAGGCGGTGGCCAATGGCGCACTGCAACCGCTCGCGCCCATGGAGCGCGCGTTCCTGCTGATGCCGTACATGCACAGCGAGTCCCGGCTGATCCACGTCCATGCCGAGGCACTTTTCCGAGCTCATGCGCCGCGCGACAACTTCGACTTCGAGCTTCGGCACAAGGCGATCATCGATCGTTTCGGCCGATACCCCCACCGAAACGCCACTCTGGGGCGCCCGTCGACGGCAGAGGAGGTCGAGTTTCTGACCCAGCCCGGGTCTCGGTTCTAGCGGCTTCTTTGCCACTGCGCACCGGGAGCGGAGCCTGACACCAGGCGACCAGAACGCCGGTTGCTTGGAACCGGGCCGGTCGCGGGCACGACAGGAAGGATCCGTCCAGTCGGTACGGGGCCCGACGCGAGACAATCGCGCCATCATGCAAGACACTGCCACTGTCCCGCCCAAGGTGGGCTTCGTTTCGCTGGGTTGCCCGAAGGCTCTCACGGATTCCGAACTGATCCTCACCCAGCTCAGCGCCGAAGGTTATGCCACGAGCAAGACCTACGACGGTGCCGATCTGGTCATCGTCAACACCTGCGGCTTCATCGATGAGGCCGTCAAGGAAAGCCTGGACGCCATCGGTGAGGCGCTGAGCGAGAACGGCCGGGTGATCGTGACCGGCTGCCTGGGCGCGCGCAAGACCGATGGCGGCGACAACCTGGTGCAGCAGGTGCATCCCAAGGTGCTGGCGGTCACCGGGCCGCATGCCACCCAGGAGGTGATGGATGCGGTGCACCGGCACATCCCGAAGCCGCACGACCCGTTTGTCGACCTGGTGCCGCCGGTGGGCATCAAGCTCACGCCCAAGCACTATGCCTACCTGAAGATCAGCGAGGGCTGCAACCACCGCTGCACGTTCTGCATCATCCCCAGCATGCGCGGTGACCTGGTCTCGCGGCCGGTGGGCGAGGTGCTGGCCGAAGCCCGCAAGCTGTTCGAGAGCGGCGTGAAGGAATTGCTCGTCGTCAGCCAGGACACCAGCGCCTACGGCGTCGACCTGAAGTACCGCACCGGGTTCTTCGAGGGCAAACCGGTGCGCACACGTCTGCTGGAGCTGTGCACCGAACTCGGGGACCTGGCCGCGGCGCACGGTGCCTGGGTGCGGCTGCACTACGTCTATCCGTACCCGCATGTGGACGACATCCTGCCGCTCATGGCCAGCGGCCGCGTGCTGCCCTACCTGGACGTGCCGTTCCAGCACGCGCACCCCGCCGTGCTGGCGCGCATGAAGCGCCCGGCCAGCGGCGAACGCAACCTCGAACGGTTGCTGGCCTGGCGCCGCGCCTGCCCGGAGCTGGTGGTGCGCTCGACCTTCATCGCGGGCTTTCCCGGCGAGACCGAGGAGGAATTCGACGCCCTGCTCGAATTCGTGCGCGAGGCACAGATCGACCGCGCGGGTTGCTTCGCCTATTCACCGGTGGCCGGTGCCGCGGCCAACGCGTTGCCGGGGGCGCTGCCGGCCGAGCTGCGCGAAGAACGTCGGGCGCGCTTCATGGCGGTGGCCGAGCAGGTGTCGGTGCTGCGGTTGCAGCGGCGCATCGGCGCCACCATGCAGGTACTGGTGGACAGCGCACCGGCGCTGGGCCGCAAGGGCGGCGTGGGCCGCAGCTATGCCGACGCGCCGGAGATCGACGGCACCGTGCGGTTGTTGCCGCCCGAGAAAGCGTCCAAGGTGCTGAAGGTCGGCGAGTTCACCCGGGCCCGGATCGTCGGGGTCGAGGGCCATGACCTGATCGGCATTCCCACCTGAAGCGCCAGCCGCCACCAACGCCATCGCTACCATGACCTCCGACACCGACCGCGACCTGGTCACCGAGCTCGTCCACCATCCCTACGTGCCGCCGGCGGGGTTCGGTGCGGTGCCGCCGGGGGTCTACAAGGCCTCGACCGTCACATTTGCCAACGTGGCCGCGCTTCGGTCGCGCAGCTGGAAGAGCCGCGAGGGCTACACCTACGGCCTGCATGGCACGCCCACCACCTTCACACTGGAGGAACGCCTGGCCACCCTCGAAGGTGGGCGCCACTGCGTGCTCGCGCCCAGCGGGCTGGCCGCCATCACCATGGTGGATGCGGCGCTGCTGCGCCAGGGTGACGAGGTTCTGCTGCCCGACAACGTCTATGGCCCGTCGAAGGAGCTGGCGCGCACGTTGCTGGCCGATTGGGGCATCGCCCACCGCCTCTACGACCCGCTCGACGCGGGCGGCCTGGCGGCGATGATCGGGCCGCGCACCCGCCTGGTCTGGCTGGAAGCGCCGGGCTCGGTGACGATGGAGTTCCCGGACCTGGGCGGGCTGGTGGCCGCGGCGCGCGACCGTGGCGTGATCACCGCGCTCGACAACACCTGGGGCGCCGGCGTGGCATTCCGGGCCTTCGATTTCGGGGTGGACATCGTCATGCATGCGCTGACGAAGTACCCCTCGGGCGGGGCCGACGTGCTGATGGGCTCCGTGGTCACGCGCGACGAGGCGCTGCATCACCGCATCCTGCAGGCCCACGGCCGCCTGGGCCTGGGCGTGGGCGCCAACGATGTGGAACTGGTGCTGCGCTCGTTGCCGACGGTGGCGCTGCGCTACCACGCCCACGACCGCGCCGCACGCGAGCTCGCCACCTGGCTGCAGGCGCAGCCGGCGGTGG
>JABWBN010000271.1 GCA_013360485.1 Burkholderiaceae bacterium
CCACCGGCCGCGCCTCGTCCCAGATGCGCTGCACCAGCCGGCGCATGCGCTCCCCCGGTGCCGCCGGGGCACCGGCTTCGCTGGCTGCCGCCGCCGGCAGCATGCCCAGGCAACGTTCCACCTCGCACAGGGCGGCATGGAAGTCCACGCCCCGCACGGCCTGCAGCAGCTTGAAGCCGCCACCCGGGCCGCATTGCCGGCAGTGGTAGTTGCCCTCGCCGAACTTGTCGGTGTACTGGAACCGGTCCGTCCCGCCGCAGGACGGGCAGGGCCCGTTGCGGTGCCTGAGGATGCGCTCCTCGATGCCGGCCGCAGCCAGCACCTCGCTCCAGCGACCATGCGCGCGCTGCTTCACGGCGTCGATGCGGGCCGCGTAGTCAGCGTCCTGCATGGGCTCCTCCGCCTGCGGCTGCGTGGTCGACCAGATCGACGGTGTGCCCGGGCGCGAGACCCACGCCCACCGTCAGCTGGAAGGTCTTGCCGTGCAGCAGCGGGCATCCGCCTTGTGCCAAGGGATGTCGTTCTGCTCGAGCGTGTCGAACCAGTCGTAGAGGATCTCGGTATAGGTTCTGAGCGTGTCGGCGGTGTGCGCGCGCTGGATCGCGTGCTCATGCAGGAAGGCGACCGCGGGCTCGATCAACTGCCACTGCTTCGTGAAAAGAAGCGGGAAACCGGCAGGACGCGGCTCGCGAAGCGAAGTCGCCAAAGCCTGTGCTGCAAGCTGCGCCAAGGGTTCCGGCAGGTCTGCCGGACTCGGCAGCGAAGCCTTGCGGACTATCTGGACCACGGCGCTCTTACCTCGCGGTAAAGCGCTTCACAGCGTCGACGAACGACACGCCGAGCAAGTGCATCGCCAGGTCGATGGCTCCGCCGCCACCGGCGTGCGCGCGTGTGTCGTACCACTTGACGCCCGTGGTCAGGATCTCGAACTCGCCGCGTGCCGTGCTGGCGTGCCAGCGGCGGCTGTGCTCATCCTTGAGGGGCTGATAGGTCGAATCGGGCTTGACGTGGGTGGCTAGCAGCGCGAGCGCGTCGCTGGCCGGCATCTGACGAAGCCGTGTCAACGTCGAGGCACTGAACGACCTGCGAGATCGGCGCGCAACCATCATGTCGAACCCCCGCTGAAGCTGCTGAAAACGCGGGACGCACCGGGCTACTCGCCTCTGAAAGAGGCTTGGGCTCCTCGGGCATGAACAACTGTAGGCTCAGACACAGGCGGCCATCCAGCGACTCCAGACCGCGATCGATGCACTGCCGTCGCCGCCGGATGCTGCAGGGCTCGCACATGCTCGAGCCCAGGTGGAGCGCTGGCATGGTGTGCTGGATGAGGCGGAGCGCTTGCATCTGGCTGCCGTCCGCCACGCGCAGGCGCTTGCCGCCCTGTCGGCCCAGATGGAGGAGCATGGCCGGCGGCGCGACGCAGCCGCGGCCCGCACGGCACGGGTGGAGCAGGAACTCGCCAACTGGCTGCTGTTCGCCCGCTGCATGGGCAACGATGGCCTGATCGCGCTGGCCATCGACGATGCGGGGCCGACCTTGTCCGGTCTGGTGAACGACCTGCTGCTGGCCTGCTATGGCCCGCGCTTCACGGTGGCCATCGAAACCTTGCAGGAGACGGCCAAGGGCGAGCAGCGCGAGGGCTTCGACATCCGGGTCTACGACGCAGAGTCGGGCGAGGACAAGAGCGTCACGGCGATGAGCGGAGGCGAACGGGTCTGGATCAACGAGTGCCTGGTGCGGGCCGTGGCGCTGTACCTGGCGCAGAACACCGGCCGGCGCTACGACACCCTGTTCTCCGACGAGACCGATGGACCGCTGGACCCGGAACGCAAGCGCATGTTCATGGCGATGAAGCGGCGGGTGCTGGAACTGGGTGGCTACGCGCGAGAGTTCTTTGTGTCGCAGACGCCGGAGCTGACGGGGATGGCGGATGCGTTGATCGACCTGGAGGCGATGTCCGTGGAAGGATGTTCTACGTGATCGACAGTCAACGCATCGCGGTGGGGGATGTCCTGAGAAGTGTTCTTATCAGGACGTCATTTCGCATGGGAAAATCGCGAGGTTCCGAGGCCCGTCGGCTGACCGGTATGCTGCAGTCACCGGACGGGCAGCCCGCACCGGCGAGTAGCTCTTGACGGCCAGGAGCCGACGGTCGGTGCCACGCTCGAAAGCAGACGTCCAGCGATTGCTGGCGAACCTGCAGGACCGTCAGTCTTCAAAGCGCTGAGCGTCAGCACGGCTACTTCGCAGACATTGAGCGGGCCAGTCAGGACGCCCTTCTCCGACCGATTGGGGCCGCTCAGGATCGCCGCCCATTGCCTCCAAAGCCTCGATCAAGCAACCCTCAGGCCTTGTCCTGCGCGGACAGGATCCAACGGCCGATGATCGGCTCGCTAGTGATAGAGAACTGTTCGTGCGGTCGCTTCACGGGGCAATCCGATGGACGCTGCCGTCGGGCTGACTTTGGGCTCGATGGGTTACGGGTCATTGCTCGTGCAGTGGCGGCAGCTTGATGGAACTGTGGCGGCCCGCAACTACGGTGCCCATCGAACTTGAGACGTGGGCCGTGGATCCTGGAACGCGATGCTCCGCGCTTCACTCGCAATACGGGCGCGCATCCGCGAGCAACACCTCATGATGCCCGCAGCCCGCCGGGATCATCGGGAACCGGACGCCGTGCCTGGCGGATCGCACGGGCCGCGGCATGGATGCTGGCGCGGGGGATGGGCTTGTGCGGGCTTGCACGATCGGGCTGTACGGGCTGTTCGGCCCCGGCGGCAGCAGGCTCGACGCAGCGCAGTTGCAGGTCTTTGGGAAAGTCCAGCAGCACCGGCCCCGGCCGCCCGCCCAGCGCCACGGCGAACGCTTTGCGCACGACGGCCTGCACCGAGTCACTTTCGCGCAGTTGCGCGTTCCACTTGGTCACCGGGCGCGAGATGCCGATCGCGTCACATTCCTGGAAGGCGTCGGTGCCGATCAGGCTGGTGGCCACCTGACCACTGATGCACAGCACGGGCACCGAGTCGCACAGCGCGTCGAGTAAGCCGGTAGTGGTGTTGCTCATGCCCGGCCCGGAGGTCACGAATACCACGCCGAGTTTGCCGGTCGAACGTGCGTAGCCTTGCGCCGCGTGCACGGCGGCTTGTTCATGGCGCACCAGCACGTGCCGCAAGCGCGGCTGCTGGTGCAGAGCGTCATACAAGGGCAGCACGGCACCGCCGAGAGTCGCGCCGGTCGCTGTGATCGACTTGCCAGGCTGCGGGGCGTCGTCGCGCCACCGGGGCAGCGGCTACCCGATGGAGGCCTTCGAACTCAAGACCGGGCTTGAAGGCGGGCGCCGCTTCATGAATGCGCTGCAACTCATCTCCCGTGCCGTCAGCCTGGGCGACGCAGAAACGCTGGCCCAGCATCCGGCGTCCATGACACATTCGACCTACACCGCTGAGGAGCGCGCCACCTACGGCATCAGCGACGGGCTGATCCGCATCTCGGCCGGCTTGGAGGACATCGCCGACATCGCGGCCGACCTTCGGCTGGCATTGGCTGCTTGCGCCGACTGAAACCGCCTTTCCACGAACACCGAACATGCGGCACCGCTACTCCGCCTGGAATCTCTTCGCCGCTGCGCGCCACGGCCACCGCGATTGGGCGCCCGCCTGGCGTGACGTCGAGCCCAAGCCACGCTACGACTTGGTCATCGTCGGCGGTGGCGGCCACGGCCTAGCCACGGCCTACTACCTGGCCAAGAACCACGGCATCACCAACGTCTGCGTGGTGGAAGCGGGCTGGATAGGCGGCGGCAACACCGGGCGCAACACGACCATCGTGCGCTCGAACTACCTCTACCCCGAAAGCGCGCGCCTGTACGACTTTTCGGTGAAGCAGTACGAGCGGCTGGCGGCCGAGCTGAACTTCAACATCATGTTCGGCCAGCGCGGCATCCTGACTCTGGCGCATTCGAGGCACGACCTCGACGCGCAATCGCGCTGGGCCAACGCGATGTTGTGCAACGGCATCGACGCCGATCTGCTCGACGCCAAGCAGGTGCGTGACTTCGAGCCAAGGCTGAACTTCAGCGCCGGCGCGCGGTTCCCCATCCTGGGCGGCTTTGTGCAGCGCCGCGCCGGCCCGGTGCGCCACGACGCGGTGGCCTGGGGCTACGCGCGGGGTGCGTCTGCACTGGGCGTGGACATCGTGCAGAACTGCACCGTGATGCTCATCTCCGCGCCGAACATCGTCACGTACTTCTTGTAGTCCGCCTGGACCTGCGCGCTGTAGCACACGGCGATGCTCCTTCGGGTCTGCTCGAACCAGTGTACGGAAGGGCACTTCGTCACGACCGCAGCGGCCGCGCGAGGCCCGCATTGGTCGACCTCTTGGCAAGGCCGCCGGACTGGTGCAATACTGGATGCCCATACAGTACATGATTTGCCATGTCCGCTGTCCTGTCATGGGCCGGCGACGACGATGGGCTGCCGGCCCAGGGCTTCGCTCACCCATCGCGATCTCGCGCCCGGCGCTCCCAGCCAGGCGAGCTGCCGCCTGAGGTCGAACAGGCCCTCTGGCGTGGTACCGACCTCGGCACGCAGAGCGGCCCGGTCACGCCGAGTGGCTTCGCGGAGCTCGATGCCGAACTGCCTAGCGGCGGCTGGCCCTGCCAGTCCATATCCGAGTTGCTGAGCCCGCAACCCTCCGTGCTCGAGTGGCGCATCGTCGGCCCGGCCCTCGGCCGCGTCGTCGGCGCCGGCGGCCGCGTGGTCGTCGTGGGCCCGCCGAAGACGCCGCACGTGCCCGGCCTGCACCACGCCGGCATCGACGAGA
>JABWBN010000272.1 GCA_013360485.1 Burkholderiaceae bacterium
GGTCGTCGCGCTGGCGGGCGCGACGCAGGCAGAGCAGTTGCTCGCGCAGCTCCAGCACCTTGCGTTGCAGCTCCGTGCGCTGCGGCAGGTCTGGACGCGTGGACTCGAGCTCTTGCAGGCGCATGCGCAGGTCCTCGCGCGCGGTGTCGGCGGCCAGGAGTTGGCCGCGCAGTTGCACCACCGTGCGCTGCAGCTCCTCGATGCGGGCTGCCGCCTCGCGGGCAGCAAGCGTGCTGCGCTCCTGGGCCGAAGCCAGTTGTCGCGACAACACCGCGTTCTCGTCGATCAAGGCCTCGAAGCGCTCGACTTCGACCCGGGTGACCATGCCCACCTGGTGCTGCAGCATGTGGACCTGACCGAGCACCTGACCCGCGAGCGGCACCGTGCAGTGAGGATGGGTCATCGTCGCCCAGAAGGCGCCCGGCATGGCGCGGCCGTCGCGGACATCGTCCCACCATGCCTGCAGTTCCTCGGCTGTCTTGCAGCGGGCCGCGCGCTGGATGTCCAGCGCGAAGCGGCGGTCGAGTGCCTTGTTCACGGCCTCGGCCAGAGGCGAGCGCTGCTTGCACCGCGCCACCGCGACACAGTGGAAGTCGTAATCATCGGCCGGCGCGCTTTCGCGTTCGGACTTTTCGTACAGCCGGCGCAGCGCCGGCAGCGGCAGGCACACGCCCACCACCGGGCAGTGCGCGTGGCCTTCGAGCTCCCACAGCCGGCGCCGGCGGGAACTGGCGGCACGTGGCGCAGGCACGGGCGTCGTCGCCGTCGCAGGGATGCCGGCGGGCAATGTCCGGCCCAGCGCCCAAGGCAGCGCAGGCTCGGCAGCGGGCGACGTATGGTGATCGAGGGGATGGCGCAGCAAGGCGTCGTTCTCCTGAAGCGGCGGGAACGGGCGCACCGGCTGGCTGGGGCTGGCGTGCGCAGGGGCGTAGGCGAGTGCTTACTTGGTCAGGATCAGCTTGCCCAGCGAGGTGATGCGCAGGCGGTAGACCGAGCCGGCATGGTCGATGTCGATCTCCTGCCCATCCTGGAACAACTGGCGGCTGTCCAGGCGACGCCGAGCGGCGCCGATGGTCGAGGGGGCTGGACGGTTGGCGGCGGGCGTCACGGTGGTGGGCACGGCCACGCCCGGCGCGCCGACTGCGCGGATGCTGCCGCTCATGCCGCACACGCCATCAGGCGCGCTCCGGCTTCGACTGAGGACGCGGCATGGCCACCGCCGCAACAGGAGCGCGCCGCCTCGAATGTGTCCTGGGCACTCTCGCGGCAGCACCCGCAACCCGTGGCCACACGGCTGTGCGCCTGCAATTGACTGAACGATGCGCACCCCGCCTGCGCATGGCGGACGATGTCGCGATCGGAAACCCGGTGGCACAAGCAGACGATCATGAGTCTGGATCCTTCCTGGCGCCTCGATCCCGTGAGGCGCATGGATCAGACTCTAATGCGAATCGTTCGTATTAGCAAGACTTTTCGGAGCCCTCACCCATCTGCGACTGCAGCCAGTTCGCTTCGCCGACGGTGGCCACCAGGCCGATCTGCGTTTCGAGCCAGTCGATGTGCTCCTCGGTGTCATCGAGAATGCCCTGCAGCACGCCGCGCGAAACGTAGTCGCGCACCGACTCGCAGTGCGCGATCGCCTCCTTGAGCGTGCCCTGCGCACCCTGCTCGGCGCGCAGGTCGCAATGCAGCACTTCGATGGCGTTCTCGCCCACCTGCAGCTTGCCCAGGTCCTGCAGGTTGGGCAGCCCGTCGAGCATCAGGATGCGGTCCATCAGCCGGTCGGCATGGCGCATCTCCTCGATGGACTCGTCGTGCTCGTGCTTCGCCAGCCGCTCCAGGCCCCAGTTCTTCAGCATGCGGTAGTGCAGGAAATACTGGTTGATGGCCGTGAGCTCGTGCTTGAGTTGGAGGTTCAGGTACTCCAGGACCTTCGCGTCGCCTGTCATGGGGCCGCCTGTGTCGAGGTTGAGATGCACCTCATTGTGCCCACCGGAAGCAAGCGCCGCTCTCGCCGGCAGGTCTAAGACCCTGAGGCGCACTGCGGCATCGACCGCTTGCTTAGACCTGAAATGACGCGTCCTGAAGGCCCGGAACAGGGGGTGGCAACCCGATTGTGGTCGGGTGGCACAACTGCTAAAAAGCGCACACGATGCGCGGGCCCTGATCCCGCGCCGCCCATTTCGAGGAGCACCTATGTTCAAGCCCTGGAGCCGACTTGTCGGCATGTTGGCCCTGGCGGGCCTGTGCGCAACGTCAGCGCTCGCCGCCGACACCACCTCTGCTGCCGCAGCCGTGAGCGGTTCGGCGTTCGGCCCGACCGATCCTGACTTCGGCCCGGCCTTCACCTTCCGGGGTTACACGTACCCGAACCAGAAAGCCTTCATCGACAGCGGTCGCCGATGCTCCACCCGCCATGTGGACGAAGCAGAAGAACGAGCCGTGGACGATGCGTGGCGCTCCTGGCGCGCCGAGCGGCTGAGCCAGGGCCAGCTCGTCGGGCTGCGACCGGCAGCGTCGGTCACCGTGCCGGTGTGGTTCCACGTCATCAACAACGGCAGCGGCATCGCCAACGGGGACATCCCGCAAAGCCAGATCGACGCCCAGATGGCCGTGCTGGCGGCGGCCTACGGCGGTGCCGGCTCGCCGTTCATGTTCCAGCTGGCCGGCGTCACGCGCACCACCAACGCCAGTTGGTACACCGCGACGCCCGGCACCACGGCCGAGTCGCAGATGAAGTCCACCCTGCGCCAGGGTGGCCCCGAAACGCTCAACATCTACTCCAACAACATGGGCGACGGCTTGTTGGGCTGGGCCAC
Organism: Burkholderiaceae bacterium; assembly: GCA_013360485.1. Taxonomy (GTDB): domain Bacteria; phylum Pseudomonadota; class Gammaproteobacteria; order Burkholderiales; family Burkholderiaceae_C; genus Pseudaquabacterium. Next base: position 2,820 of record JABWBN010000272.1, read on the forward strand.
CTTCCCGTCCGACTACAGCTCGAAGCCTCAGATGGACGGCGTCGTCATCCTGTACTCGTCGGTACCCGGTGGCACCGCCACGCCCTACAACCTGGGCGACACCGGCACGCACGAGGTGGGCCACTGGATGGGGCTGTACCACACGTTCCAGGGCCGCTGCACCCGACGCGGCGATCAGGTCTCGGACACACCGGCCGAGCGCTCCCCGGCGTACGGCTGCCCCACCGGGCGTGACAGCTGCACCCGCCAAGCCGGAGTCGATCCGATCCTGAATTTCATGGACTACACCGACGATGCCTGCATGATCGAGTTCTCTGACGGGCAGGTCTCGCGCATGGACCTCATGCATCAGCAGTACCGCACACCCTGATGCAGGCCGAGGCTCGGGTCGGGACGTCGCCGGTGCGTCCCGACTTGGGCCGAGGGGACGCCGTGCTACGCCACCTCGGCGTGCACGTAGGCCCCCCAGGGGCAGAAGCGCTTCACGGTCCCCAACCAGTAGACCAGGTCGGCTTGCACCATGCTGGGTCGACCGTCACACAGCTCGATCGACATTTCGGCCAGGTCGGCGTCTGAGTAGTGCCAGCCCCACGCGAGGTTCACACCCCCGTTGCCCGCCGCGATGGGCCCGGCCGGAAACAGGAAGCGGCGATCCTGCGGCAGGCGCAGCTGGGCGCGCGCTTTCTCGATGAACACGGCATCGTCGGTGCGGATGCGGAACTCCTCGCTCGCATCCTGGCCGCGCATGCGAAACGCGAAGGTCACGCCATCGGATTGGGCGCTGTCGTCACCACCGCAGCCCCCGATCGCGCTGACAGCCAGTGCCAGCGCCAGCGCGTGCATGTATGGAGTGTGTCGCATCGGTGTCCTTCGCCGGTCGTTCAACGGCTTTGAATGATATCGCCCGCGTCGCGGGAGTGACGGACAAGCCGCCGGCAAGCTGCGACAAGCACATACCCCGCGCAGCACGGAGACCCGACATGATCGGCCCGAACATCGACCCGGCGACCGAAGCCGAGCCACTGACCGGCGGCGAACGCCGCCACTACCGCATCTGCCCGCTGTGCGAGGCCTGCTGCGGCCTGGAGATCCGCACCCGCGGCGAGCGGGTGACCTCGATCCGCGGCTGGGAGGGCGACGTGCTCAGCGACGGCTACCTCTGCCCCAAGGCGGTGGCCCTGAAGGACCTGCACGAAGACCCCGACCGATTGCGCCAGCCCCTGTTGCGGCGCGACGGACGGCTGGTGCCGGCGAGCTGGGACGAGGCCTACGCCGAGATCGAGCAGCGCCTGATGCCGCTGTTGGCAACCCACGGCCGCGACGCGCTGGCCCTGACCGTGGGCAACCCCTCGGCGCACAAGATGGGCCTGTTGCTGTACTTCGGCCGCATGGCCCGCGCCGCCGGCACGCGCAACATCTTCTCGGCCAGCACGCTCGACCAGATGCCCAAGCAGCTGCAGTCGGGCCTGATGTACGGCCACTGGCTGTCGGTGGCGCTGCCCGACATCACCCGCACCCAGCACCTGCTGATCCTGGGCGCCAATCCGGCCGTGAGCAACGGCAGCATGTGGACCGTGCCGGACTTCCGTGGCAAGGCCCGAGCGCTGCGCGCGCGCGGTGGCCGGTTGGTGGTGGTCGACCCGCGCCGCACCGAAACCGCAGAGCTGGCCGACCACCACCACGCCATCCGCCCGGGCGCCGACCCCTTCCTGCTGGCCTCCATGGTGCACACGCTGTTCGACGAGAACCGGGTGCGCCTGGGCCATCTGGCCGAGTTGACCAACGGCCTCGAGGCGCTGCGCACTGCTGTGGCCGACTTCAGCCCCGAGCGCGTGGCCGGCCGCTGCGGGCTGGACGCTGCCGCCATCCGCCAGCTGGCGCGCGACTTGGCGGGCATCGGGTACAAGACCGCGGACGTCCTCGCCGTCCCGCTGGCCATGAAGGGCGACAAGTTCATCGCCGCCACCCCCGAGAACGCCTACACGGGCGAG
>JABWBN010000273.1 GCA_013360485.1 Burkholderiaceae bacterium
CCGCCAGGGCCAGCGCCGCATCGAGCCGCCCGGCCTGCAGCGCCTGCCAGGCCCCGGTCATCGGTGCTGTCCGTTCCGGGCGGGCCTGCATGCGGGCATGCGGTTGCGCACCCGAAAGCGCGTCGGGTTCGGGAGAGGGTCCGGCGGCACCGGCTGCCGGCTCATGCACTGGAACCACAATGCCTCCTCGCATCTGCGACGGACACGTCGGCGCGGCGGTTGTCTGGTTTTGGCCTGCGCCTCGGACCGGCACGGCGGGTGGGACGCTGGGCCTGCGCGGGATCGCCGGTGGTTTGGCGGCGCGCACGACGCCACCAAGACGAGGCCAGGTCGGCCCCGCAACACCCGGCAGCCCCGCCGTCAAGCCTGCCGGGGGGCAGGCGTAGACCGGTGGCTTTGCGACCCCGCCTTTCGTGCGGGTGTGCCCTGATCAGTGTGTTGAAGCGGTCGATGTTATCGGTACCGGCGCACGCCAGGATAAGGGCAAATGCGGGTTGCCCCGGGGGTCGCAGGGGCAAACCCGGACCCGCCAGGCCACAGGCCTTGCGATATCCGACAGAAAAAGAAAAGGCGCCGGTTTGCATCCGGCGCCTTCAAAGCGTGCCCGTGTGAGGCGCTCGGGCCGCGGTGGCGGCGAGCTGCGGTCACGGGTCGGTACTGCTATTGGAGGTTGATGTTGTCTCCTCGGCCCCCCGGGTGGCGCCGGCCAGACGCCGCTCGCACCACCACAGTGCGCGCAATGTATTCATCGCGGCCGGACACCGTCTGCCCGGGGAAACCCCGCGTTTGTCACGAAAACCACAACCTGCCCCCTGGCCCGGGGATCGCGCAGGCGCCCGGCTCGGGTCGCGTCCTCAGCCACCCGAGCCAGCCAGGATCCACCGGGCGGCGCGCTCGGCGATCATCAGCGTGGGCGCGTTGGTGTTGCCGCTGGTGATGGTGGGCATCACGCTGGCGTCGGCGATGCGCAGACCGCTCATGCCCCGCACCCGCAGTTCGCTGTCCACCACCGCCGTCGGGTCGTCGGCGCGGCCCATCGCGCAGGTGCCCACCGGATGGAAGATGGTGGTGCCGATGTCGCCGGCCAGCCGGGCGAGTTCGTCGTCGCTCTGGAACTGCACGCCGGGCTTGAGCTCGCGCGGGCGATACCGGGCCAGCGCCGGTTGCGCCACGATGCGTCGTGTCAGCCGCAACGAGTCGGCGGCGACCTGGCGATCTTCTGCGGTACTCAGGTAGTGCGGCTCGATCAGCGGCGCGTCGTGCGGCTGCGGTGAGCGGATGCGCACTTGACCGCGCGAGTGCGGGTTGAGGTTGCACACGCTGGCCGTGAAGGCATTGAACGGGTGCAGCGGCTCGCCGAAGGCCTCCAGCGACAGCGGCTGCACGTGGTACTCGATGTTGGGCCAGCGCTGATCGGGCGCCGACCGGGTGAAAGCGCCCAGCTGCGAGGGCGCCATGCTCATCGGCCCGCTGCGCGTGGCCAGGTACTGCGCGGCGATGCGCGCCTTGCCCCACCAGCGTCGGGCCATGGTGTTCAGCGTGGGCACGCCTTCGACCTGGAACACGGCGCGGATCTGCAGGTGGTCCTGCAGGTTCTGGCCCACGCCGGCCAGCTCGTGGCGCACCGCGATGCCGTGTCCGTGCAGCAGCGCGCCCGGCCCGATGCCCGACAGCTGCAGGATCTGCGGCGTGCCGATGGCCCCCGCGGCCATCACCACCTCACGTGCAGCACGGGCCTGCCGCGGCGTACCACCGCCTGCTGGCAGCACCTCGACGCCACAGACGCGCGGCGCGGCCGCAGACGCATCGAACAACAGGCGCGACACCTGGGCACCGGTCCACACCTGCAGGTTGGGTCGATCCAGCGCCGGGCGCAGGAAGGCCTTGGCGGTGTTCCAGCGCACGCCGCTGCGCTGGTTGACCTCGAAGTAGCCCACGCCCTCGTTGTCGCCGCGGTTGAAGTCGTCGGTGGCGGGTATGCCGGCCTGCTGGGCCGCGGCGGCGAACGCATCGAGGATCTCCCACGACAGCCGCTGGCGCTCGACGCGCCAGGCGCCGCCGGCGCCGTGGAAGGTGTCGGCGCCGCGCCAATGGTCTTCGTGGGCGCGAAACAGGTCCAGGCACTGCGCCCACTGCCAGCGGTCGTCGCCGCACGCCTGGGCCCAGGCGTCGTAGTCGCGCGCCTGGCCGCGCATGTAGATCATGCCGTTGATGCTGGAGCAGCCACCCAGCACACGCCCGCGCGGGTAACGCAGGCGCCGGCCGTTGAGCCCGGCGTCGGGCTCGGTGTGATACAGCCAGTCGGTGCGCGGGTTGCCGATGCAGTACAGGTAGCCCACGGGGATGTGCACCCACAGGTAGTCGTCGCGCCCGCCCGCTTCGATCAGAAGTACGCGCCGGCGCGCATCGGCGCTCAGCCGCTCGGCCAGCAGGCAGCCGGCCGTGCCGGCGCCGACGATGATGTGGTCGTAGGTGGGGGCGGTGTCACTCATGCCCCGGAGCTTACGGCCTGCGAGCGGCCTGGAACGCTGTCGAACAGCGCATACCAGTCGATGCGGCGCGTGGTCGTCATGACAGCAGCCAGCGCGGCGAACAAGGCCACCGAGCCCACGGCCAGGGCGTCGTGCTCGAGCTTGAGCAGTGCATAGAGCAGGCCGTAGAGCACGGCGATCCCGATACCGAAGAACACGCCGGCGCGGGCGCGCCCCAGCATCGCGGCGGCGTAGGTGGCCAGCAGCAGCGCGCAGGCCAGGGCCGCTGCGGCGTAGGCTTGCGCGAATGGCAAATGCTCCGACAGGCTCAGCAGCAGCAGGAAGAACACCGACAGCGCCAGGCCCACCAGCAGGTACTGCACCGGATGCACGCGGCGTGCGGCCAGCACTTCCACCAGCGCCACCGCCACGAAGGTCAGGACCACGAACAGCAGCCCGTACTTGATGGCCCGGTCGGCCAGCACGTACGGGTTCACGGGGTCGAACAGCCGCACAGACAGCGTGTCCAGGCACGCCGGTGCGGCTCGGCGGGAGGCGTCCGGGCTGTCGTAGAAGGGGTCCGTCGCGTGGACTGGGCACGGCCTCGCACCGCGGGCGAGGTCCGCCGCAGCAGGCGAGGCCAGCGCGCTGACCTTCCACTGGGCGTCGAAGCCCTGCGCGGTCACCATGTGTTGCACCGGCAGGAAGCGACCACCGAAGGACGGATGCGGCCAATCGGACTTCAGGCGCCACTCGGTCTGGCCGGCGGCCGGCACCCAAGCCAGCCGCGCGGTGCCCGCCAGTCTCAACTGCATGCTCACGCGCAGGGCCGGCGCTCGGACACTGGGTGCGCCTTCCCATCCCGCGGGCAGTTCGGCCTGCAGTCCACGCGGCATCTGTGGATCGTCGGTGCCGGCCGCCACCGTCAGCACCTGCCCATTGGCATGCAGTGTGGCCTCCCGCACGCCACGGGCGTCAACCAGTGACAGCACCACCCGCAGCGGCCCGCAGTGCAGCTGCACGCCCGGCCGCCCGTGTGGCGACTCCAGCGCCTCGCCGGTTGTCCAGGTGGCCTCGGCCTTCAGCGTCGCGCCGTAGGCGTGCACGGTGTACAGCCCGCGTCGGCGCGGTTCGCCGCGCAGCTCGCCGTCGGCCTGCAGGCGGTCTGGCGCCAGTCGCCACTGCCACTCACGGCGCTCGGTCTGGGTCTTGCGATCGCGACCCTCGCCGACGGTGGTGTCCCACTCCTCGACGCAACTGCGTGCCAGCCAGGGGCCCGCCAGCGTCTGGGCGCCGGCGTGCGACTGCTCGACGCTGCGCACCGCCTCGGCCTGCCGGCCCTGGCGCTCGTCCACCAGATGGCCGATGCGCATCAGCGCCAGGCTCACCAGTCCGAGCACGGCGCCGATCGACAGCGCCTTGGATAGCAACGGGAATCGCATGGGGGTCCTCCGGTCTCGGGTTCAGGTGGCCGCCGCGTCGGCACGCGACGCTCGCGGTGTCGGCATGGTCGTGCCGCCCGGTGAGGGCTGTGCGAGCCGTGTGAAGCGAGCGTGAAGCGTGCCGAAGCGTGGCTCAGGACGGGCGATGCAGCGGCAGCGCGAGCGTCGCGCGCAGACCGGGGCGGGCGTCGTCGAACGCAAGGTCGCCACCATGTCGAAGAGCCACCTGGCGAGCGATCGCCAGACCCAGGCCGCTGCCGCGACGGCCATCTGGTCGTGCCGTGGAGTAGAAGCGCTCGCCCAGGTGCGCTCTCAGCGCCGGCGGCACACCGGGGCCGCGGTCGCGCACCGAGACCCGCAGACGCTCGCCTGCGGCGGCAACGGCCAGCTCGAGCGTGGAGCCAGGCGGGGCGAAGTCGATGGCGTTGGCCAGCAGGTTCGACAGCGCCATACGCAGCCTAGGCTCGTCGGCGTCGACGGTGCGCGGGTCGCAGGTGTCCCACTGCACGGCCAGGCGCCGCTGACGCAGGCGTGCCGCATGCTCACCGACCAGCGATTGCAGCAGTCGCAGCGGGGCCACCGGCGCCAGCGGTCCGGGTGGTCGCGGGCTTTCGAGCTTGGACAGTTCCAGCAACTGCTCGACCAGGGACTGCAGCCGAGCTACCTGCTCGGCGATCTGTCCGGCAAAGGCCTCGCGGTCGGGCGCCGTCAGCGGATCGCGCAACAGCTCGGCCGCTCCGGCAATGGCAGTCAGCGGCGTCTTGAGCTCATGGGTCAGCGCGCGCATCGACTGCTCGAGGTGGTCCCGGCCTTCGAGGCGCTCGCGCATGGACGCCATGGCGTGCGCGAGCTCGCCCAGTTCGCCGGGCAGTTGCGGCACCGGCGTGGCCACGCC